>CAMJCC010000079.1 GCA_946404035.1 uncultured Clostridia bacterium
GCTTTTACGCAAAAGAGAAGAGCGCGGAGAGCAAAATCGCTCTCCGCGCCCCGTTTGGCGTTGCCGATCTGGAGATGGTCAGATATTAACGGTTTCCATCTCTTCTTGCATCTCTTCGTCGAAGACCTCTTCGGAAACGTCGGGCTTGTCGGCGTTTTCGACCACGCCGATGCTCCGGTAGTATTCGAGCCCGGTGCCGGCGGGGATGAGTTTACCGATGATGACGTTCTCTTTCAGACCGAGCAGATGGTCGGTCTTTCCGTGGATCGCCGCCTCGGTCAGGACCTTGGTGGTCTCCTGGAAGGACGCTGCGGAGAGGAAGGACTCGGTCATCAGCGCCGCCTTGGTGATACCGTGCAGGACAGGCGCGGAGACCGCCTTACGCAGTTCCTTTTCGCCCGCCTCGATCCGGCGGTCGATCTCCTCGTTCTCCTCGCGGAACTCGAGCAGATCCACGATCGAACCGACGAGCAGCGACGTGTCGCCCGGATCCTCGATCTTGACCTTTCTCGTCATCTCGCGGGTGATGACCTCGATGTGCTTGTCGTTGATGTCGACGTCCTCGCCGCGGTACACTTTCTGCACCTCGCGGACGATATAGTCGTAGACCGCGTCGACGCCTTTCAGACGGAGGATATCGGCGGGAGCCAGATGTCCCTCGGTCAGCGGCATACCGGCAGCGACGTAGTCGCCGTCGGCGATGAGGATCTTCATACCGAACGGGACCTTGTACTGCACCTTGCCGTCGGCAAGATCGGGATGGTCGCCCGTCGCCTCGATCTCGATGATCGAGATCTGCTTATCCTGCAGGATATGCGCGACGCCGTTGTACTCGGAAACGATAGCGGGCTTCTTCGGACGGCGCGCTTCGAACAGTTCCTCGACGCGGGGCAGACCCTGCGTGATATCGGAACCCGCGATACCGCCGGTGTGGAAGGTTCTCATCGTCAGCTGCGTACCCGGTTCGCCGATCGACTGGGCGGCGATGATACCGACCGCCTCGCCGATGCTGACCTCTTTGCCGGACGCCATATCCGAGCCGTAGCAGTGCGCGCAGACGCCGCGTTTCGCACGGCAGCGCAGGACGGTGCGGACCAGGACCTCTTTGATGCCCGCCGCCACGATCGCGTCGGCCTGCGCCTCGGAGATCATGGTGTTCGCCGGGACGATCAGTTCGCCGGATTCGGGATCCGAAACGTCCTCGATGGTGAAGCGTCCGACCAGACGCTCTTTCAGGGTCTCGACGACGCTGTGGTCGGTCGCGTCGTCTTTCAGGATGTCGCTGACGACGATGCCGTCGGTGGTGCCGCAGTCGAGTTCGCGGACGATCACGTCGTGCGAAACGTCGACCAGACGACGGGTCAGATAACCCGAGTCCGCGGTACGGAGCGCGGTATCGGACAGCGATTTACGCGAGGATTTCGCGCCGATGAAGTACTCGAAGATCTTCATGCCCTCACGGAAGTTCGAGGTGATCGGGATCTCCATCGTCTTACCGTTGGTCGCGAACATCAGTCCGCGCATCGAAGCGAGCTGACGCATCTGCTTGATGGATCCGCGCGCTCCCGAAGTACAGATCATGTTGATCGCGTTGTACTTGTCGAAGCCGGCGTTCATCTTGTCGGTGACCTTATCGGTGGTTTCTTTCCAGATCTGGATGACGCGGTCGTAACGCTCCTCGTCGGCAAGTTCGCCGTCGAGGTAGAGTTCGCGGATCTGACCGATCCGGTCGTTTGCCTCGGCAAGCAGCTCCTGCTTTTCGGGCGGGATGGTCATATCGTAGACCGAGATGGAAAGGGACGATTTGGTCGAGTACTTGTAGCCCATCGACTTGATGTCGTCCAGCACCTTCGCCGCCTCCGGGAAGCCGTGCAGCTTGATGGTGCGGTCGACGATCTCCTCCAGTTTCTTGGAGGTGGTCGGGAACGCGATCTCGAGGTCAAGCAGCTTTTCGGGGTCGCTGCGGTCGACGTAACCGAGATCCTGCGGCAGTTTGCTGTTGAAGATCAGACGGCCCATCGTGGCGTCGATCAGTTTCTCGTACTTGACGCCGTCGATCTCTTTCTCCACGCGGACCTTGATCGGGGCGTGGATGCCGATGACGCCGTTTTCGTACGCCATCATCGCCTCGTTGACGTCGCGGAAGATCTTGCCCTCTCCGCGCTCGCCGGGACGCTCGATGGTCAGATAGTAGGAACCGAGGACCATATCCTGCGAGGGAACGGTGACGGCTCTGCCGTTGACGGGTTTCAGCAGGTTGTTCGCGGAGAGCATCAGGAACCGCGCCTCTGCCTGCGCCTCGGCAGACAGCGGGAGGTGGACAGGCATCTGGTCGCCGTCGAAGTCGGCGTTGAACGCCTTACAGACCAGCGGATGCAGACGGATGGCGCGCCCCTCGACCAAAACCGGCTCGAACGCCTGGATGGACAGGCGGTGCAGGGTCGGCGCACGGTTGAGCAGCACGGGATGCTCGCGGATGACGAATTCCAGCGCGTCCCAGACCTCCGGGAAGACGCGGTCGACTTTCTTCTTCGCGTCCTTGATGCTGGTCGCCTTTTGCGTTTCGAGCAGGCGTTTCATCACGAACGGGCGGAAGAGCTCGAGCGCCATCTCTTTCGGGAGACCGCACTGATAGATCTTGAGATCGGGTCCGACGACGATGACCGAACGTCCGGAGTAGTCGACGCGCTTACCGAGCAGGTTCTGACGGAAGCGCCCCTGCTTACCGCGGAGCATTTCGGAGAGCGATTTCAGGGCGCGGTTGGACGCGCCGGTGACCGCCTTGCCTCTCTTGCCGTTGTCGATCAGGGCGTCGACGAACTCCTGCAGCATCCGCTTTTCGTTGCGGATGATGATCTCGGGAGCGCCGACCTCCAGCATCTTTTTCAACCGGTTGTTCCGGTTGATGACGCGGCGGTAGAGTTCGTTCAGGTCGGAAGCGGCGAAACGGCCGCCGTCGAGCTGGACCATCGGACGGATGTCGGGCGGGATGACCGGAAGGCATTCCAGGATCATCCACTCGGGACGGTTGTTCGATTTGCGGAACGCCTCCACGACCTCGAGCCGCTTGATGATGCGGAGCTTCTTCTGCCCCGTCGCGACAAGCAGTTCCTCTTTCAGGTCGTGGGAGAGCTGCTCGACGTCGATCTCCTGCAGCAGTTCCTTGATCGCCTCCGCACCCATGCCGGCGCGGAAGTCGTCCTCGTATTTCTCGTAGTAGCTGTGGTACTCCTCCTCGGTGAGAAGCTGTTTCTTCTCAAGCGGGGTGGTACCCGGATCGATGACGATATACCGCACGTAGTAGAGCACCCGCTCGAGGAGTTTGGGCGACATATCGAGCAGAAGCCCCATACGGGACGGGATCGCGCGGAAATACCAGATGTGGGAGACCGGGGTCGCGAGTTCGATGTGACCCATCCGCTCGCGGCGCACCTTTTTGGTCGTGACCTCGACGTGGCACTTTTCGCAGACCTTGCCCACGGCGCGGACCCGCTTGTACTTGCCGCACATACACTCCCAGTCCTTCGTCGGCCCGAAGATCCGTTCGCAGAACAGTCCTCCGACCTCCGCTTTCAGGGTACGGTAGTTGATGGTCTCCGCCTTGGTCACCTCGCCGTGCGACCAGCTCCGGATCATCTCGGGAGATGCAAGGCCGATCTGAATGGAGTCAAAAACGTTTCTTTCCATATGACTGATTTATTCCCCTCTCAACTTTTTTTGAAATCCGGTGGCGCGGGTCATTCCCCGTCGCCGCCGAACCCGTCGGAGCCGTCCTCCGACTCGTACCCTGCGTCCTCTTCGTCGGCGTATTCGTCTTCGTACTCGTCGTCGAATTCGCCGTCCTCGTCGGACGCTTCCTCATCGTCGTACTCCTCGGCTTCGCCGTCCACCGCCGCGTCAACTTCGGAAAGCTGCGTGATGGCGGAGGGGATCTCGTCCTCGGAGAGTTCGGAGAGCGCGATCTCGTTGCCGTCGGCGTCGAGAACGCGGATGTTCAGGGCAAGGGACTGCAGTTCTTTGATCAGGACCTTGAAGCTCTCGGGGATGCCCGGCGTCGGGATGTTCTGTCCCTTGACGATCGCCTCGTAGGTCTTGACGCGTCCGGTGACGTCGTCGCTCTTGACGGTCAAAATCTCCTGGAGGGTGTACGCCGCGCCGTATGCCTCGAGCGCCCAAACCTCCATCTCGCCGAACCGCTGACCGCCGAACTGTGCCTTACCGCCGAGAGGCTGCTGGGTCACAAGACTGTACGGGCCGTTCGAGCGGGCGTGGATCTTATCGTCGACCAGATGGTGGAGTTTAAGGTAATACATGATACCGACGGTGACGGGGTTGTCGAACGGTTCGCCCGTTCTGCCGTCGTAGAGCGTCTGCTTACCGTCGATGACCACGACCTTTTCGGTCTTCATCAGTTCGCGGAGCTTCTCGTCGTCGTCGACGATCGCCTGATCGATGCGCTGGAGATCGGGGTTGCCGTTCTCGTTCGTTACCTCGATGAAGCACGCTTTCCCCTTGACGCTCTCGCCGTCGCGGATATCGCGGCAGTAGTGCGCCTCGCGCAGGCACTCGATGATATCGCGCTCGTTCGCGCCGTCAAAGACGGGGGTCGCGATCTTCAGCCCGAGGATCTTCGCCGCGATGCCGAGGTGGACCTCCAGCACCTGACCGATGTTCATACGGGACGGAACGCCCAGCGGGTTCAGAACGATATCGAGCGGAGTACCGTTGGCAAGGAAGGGCATATCTTCGGGGGGCAGGATGCGGGACACGACGCCCTTGTTCCCGTGGCGGCCCGCCATCTTGTCGCCGACCGAGATCTTTCTCTTCTGGGCGATATAGACGCGGACGACCTTGTTGACGCCGGGAGCGAGATCGTCGGAGTTGGACCGGTCGTAGATCTTGACGTCCACGACCACGCCGGACTCGCCGTGCGGCAACCGGAGCGAACTGTCGCGGACCTCGCGCGCTTTCTCGCCGAAGATCGCGCGGAGCAGGCGCTCCTCGGGGGTGAGTTCGGTCTCGCCCTTCGGCGTGACCTTACCGACCAGGATATCGCCGGCGCGCACTTCGGTACCGATCTTGACGACGCCGTCGCCGTCCAGGTCTTTCAGCGCGTCGTCGCCGACGTTCGGGATCTCGCGGGTGATCTCCTGCGGCCCGAGTTTGGTGTCGCGCGCCTCGATGGAGTACTCCTCGACGTGGATCGAGGTGTACACGTCCTCGCGGACCAGGCGCTCGTTGAGCAGGACCGCGTCCTCGTAGTTGTAACCCTCCCAGGTCATAAAGCCGATCAGCGCGTTCTTACCGAGCGCGATCTCGCCGTTCGCGGTCGCGGGACCGTCGGCGATCACCTGACCCGCCTCGACCCGCTCGCCCTGCGAAACGACGGGGCGCTGGTTGACGGAGGTTCCCTGGTTGGAGCGTTTGAATTTCAGGAAGCTGTAAACGTCTTTCCGTCCGCTGTCGGTCAGGATGACGACCTCGTCGGACGCGACGCGCTCGACCACGCCGCCCTCGTTGGCGATCACGACCGCGCCGGAGTCCAGCGCCGCCTTGTACTCCATACCGGTGGCGACGATCGGCGCCTCGGTGGTCATCAGCGGCACCGCCTGCTTCTGCATGTTGGAGCCCATCAGCGCACGGGTGTTATCGTCGTTTTCAAGGAAGGGGATCATTGCCGTGGCGACCGAGACCAGCATCTTGGGCGAGGCGTCCATATAACTGATCTTCTCTGCCTCGACCTCGACGATCTCGGACTTGTCGCGGGCGATGACGCGGGCGTTGACGAAATGTCCGTCCTCGGTCAGCGGCTCGTTCGCCTGCGCGACGATATAGCGGTCCTCGACGTCGGCGGTCATGTACTCGACCTCTTTCGTCACGACGCCGTCCTTGACCTTGCGGTAGGGCGCCTCGAGGAAACCGTACTCGTTGATGCGGGCGTAGGTGGCAAGATAGGAGATCAGACCGATGTTCGGACCTTCCGGCGTCTCGATCGGGCACATTCTGCCGTACTGAGTGTAGTGCACGTCGCGGACGTCGAACGAAGCGCGGTCACGCGACAGACCGCCGGGACCCAGCGCCGAAAGACGCCGTTTGTGGGTCAGTTCGGCAAGCGGGTTGTTCTGATCCATGAACTGCGAGAGCGGCGAAGAGCCGAAGAACTCGCGGATCGCCGTCGCCACCGGGCGGGTGTTGATCAGCGTCTGCGGGGTCATCTCCTCGCTGTCGTGCACCGACATACGCTCTTTGATGTTCTTTTCCATCCGGGCGAAACCGATGCGGATCTGGTTCTGCAGCAGTTCACCGACCGAGCGGAGCCGACGGTTGCCGAGATGGTCGATGTCGTCGATCCTGCCAATGCCGTGAGACAGGCAGATCAGGTAGTTGACCGAGGCGTAGATATCCTCTTTGGTGATATGCTGGGGAGAGAGCTCGAAGCGGCGGCGTCTTGCCTCCTCGATCACGGCGTCCTTGTTTTCGGCGCCGTCGTCGATCTTGGACAGGATATCGTTCAGGACCGAGAGACGCACCTTTTCGGTGATGCCCGCGTCGGCAAGGTCGTAGCCGAGCACCCACTCGGGGCGGACGGCGTCGTTGGACATGACCTTGACGGCTCTGCCCTGCTCGTCGTAGACGCGGACCGAGGTGACGCACGCCTCCTCGATCCGGGTCGCAAGATCGGCGGTGATCGCCGTATCTTTCTCCGCGATCACCTCGCCGGTTACGGGGCTGACCGCCGCGTCGGCGAGACGGAAGCCGATGATGCGTTCGCCGAGCGCCATCTTCTTGTCGAACTTGTAGCGTCCGACGGGCGCGAGGTCGTAGCGTTTGGTATCGAAGAAAGTGTTATCCAAAAGGGTACGGGCGCTCTCGACGAGCGGCGGCTCGCCCGGGCGCATCTTCATATAGATCTCTTTGAGCGCCTCTTCGCCCGGCGTGGTCTTGTTGTCCATCGCCCGACGGTTGGACTCGTCCTTCGTGAAGGTGGCGATCAGATACTCCTCCTCGCCGAAGGTGTCGATGATGTCGGCGTCGGTCTCTGCGCCCAGCGCGCGGATCAGGACGGTGACCGGGATCTTCCGGTTCTTGTCGATCTTGACCCAGAACGTGTCGGAGGCGTCGGTCTCATACTCCAGCCAAGCGCCGTGATACGGGATCACCGTGCTGGTGTAGCTGTGTTTTCCGATCTTGTCGAGCATCGTGGCGTCGTAGTACATGCCCGGCGAGCGGACCAACTGCGAGACCACGACGCGCTCCGCGCCGTTGATGACGAACGTTCCGTTGTCGGTCATCAGGGGGAAGTTCCCCATAAAGATCTCGTGCTGCTTGATGTCGTGCGTTTCAAGGTTGGTCACGCGGACGCAGACCTTGAAAGGCGCCTCGTAGGTGACGTCGCGCTCCTTGCACTCCTCTACCGAGTAGCGGGGGTTGGGGTCGATCGAGTAGCTGACGAAATCGACCTGCGTCTTCCCCATAAAGTCCTTAACGGGGGAAGCGTCGCGCAGCACCTCGTCCATACCGACGTCGAGAAACCACTTAAAGGATTTCTTCTGCACCTCGATGAGGTTCGGCATTTCGAGGACGTCCTCGATCTTGGAAAAACTCTTCCGCTCGGTTTTCCCGAAATACTGGGATCTCAGTTGCATGAAATGAAACACTCCTTCTTCATTTTTGCGCTTCTCGCGGAGACCACGCTCGCTCTTTGCCCCCCGCGCCGCTCTTCCGATTTCTTTTAGAAATCACCGCAAAATTTTCACAAGTTTTACAATGTTCACAGAAAATTTACAATGTTTCTTCTGCCCGGAAAAAGACGCGAAAAGCACAGATTAAGCGATTTTAATGCAGTTTATTATTGTATCATAGCCGACGCGGTTTGTCAACCCTCTTTTTTCAAAA
>CAMJCC010000080.1 GCA_946404035.1 uncultured Clostridia bacterium
TCCCGTCAATCCTCGATCGCGGCTTTGCGCGAGAAGATCGGGTAGATCTCTTCGGGCGGGAATTTCGGCTTGCGGTCGTAGGTGTAGAGACCGTTCTGTTCCTGTTCGACGTTGGTCAACTGCGTGTAGCAGAAGCCGAAGATCTTCGGGTTATCGAGCAGGGCGTCGGTCAACCCTTTCAGGCGGGCGATGAACTCCTCCTTGGTCTTCGGGCTGTTGCCGTAGCCCCAGGCGGCCTCGTCCATACTCCACCCGATACCGCCGTACTCGCTGACGAAGAACGGCGTGCCCGGCTTGTAGGGCTGGCGCTCGTAGCGCTTGCCCTGCTCTGTATAGGTGCCGTCGGTGACGAGCGACGCGAAGTGCTCGACCATCGTCTGGGGCTTCTGTTCGTAGTCGTGGATGTCGTGGATATCGGTCTCGACGTGGAAGACCCCGCTGGTGTCGATCGCGGGACGCGTCGGGTCGATCGCCTTGGTGGTGCGGTAGGCGAGCGCGAGCAGCGGATCGTACTGCCGGCAGTGGTGCTGATCCCACGTCTCGTTAAAGGGACACCAGCCGATGATCGCCGGATGGTTGAAGTCGCGGTTCACCTCTTCCAGCCACTCGGGCAGGAACGAGTAGATCGCCTCGGGGCGGGTGTGATCCAGCCCCCAGTTGGGGTATTCGCCCCAGACGATGTAGCCGAGTTTGTCGCAGTGGTAGAGGTAGCGTTCCTCAAAGACCTTTTCGTGCGGGCGCGCGCCGTTGAAGCCGAGCGCCAGCGAGCGGAGAATATCGTTTTTCAGTTCCTCGTCCGAGGGGGCGGTGTAGATGCCGTCGGGGAAGAACCCCTGATCCAGGACCAGCCGCTGGAAGACCGATTTGCCGTTCAGGCGGAACTTCATTCCGTCGAACTTGATATCCCGGAGCCCGAAGTAACTCTTGACGCGGTCCTCGCCGAACGTGAAGACGAGATCATAGAGTTTGCCGTCCCCGACCTCCCACAGATGCTTTTCCGCGAGGACGATGGGGAACGTGACCGTCCCGCCCGCGTTCGGGACCGTCGCGCGGCCGACCTCGCGCCCCTCAAAGGTGGCGACGGCGACAAGGTCCGCCGAGCCGGCAAGCGTCGCCTGCACGGTCAGGGTGCCGTTTTCGGCGTTGGGGTAGTACCGCGTCGAGAGCAGACGGGTCGCGGGCACGAACTCGAGCCACACGGTCTGCCAGATCCCGGTGGTGCGGGTGTAACTGCATTCGTAGGAGGCGTAGCGGTCGCTCTGCTTGCCCGCGGGGATCATCGGGTCGCGGGTGTCGTCCTCGGCGTAGACGACGACGGTATTTTCGCCCGCCCTCGCCGCGTCGGTGATATCGAAGAAGAACGAAACGTAGCCGCCGGTATGACGGCCGACCTCGGTCTCGTTGACGTAGACCTTGCACCGGTAGTCCACCGCGCCGAAATGGAGCAGGACGCGCCCGGCAAGCTCTTTCTTTGAAAGATCAAAGGTACGACGGTACCAGACCGCCGCGTGGAAGTCGGTATCTCCGATCCCGGAGAGCTTGCTCTCGGGGCAGAACGGAACGACGATGGTTTTATCGTAGACGGCGCCGGCTTTTTGAAAGCCCCTGTCTTCGCCGCTTCTGTTCTCGTCGAAGCAGAAGTCCCATTCTCCGTTGAGATTGCGCCAGCTTTCCCGCTCGAATTGCGGTTTCGGGTGTTCGGGTCTTGCGATCATAGGTTTTCTCCTTATTTAATGCGCCAAAGGCGCAATTCATGCCGCAGGCAATTCCTGAACGGCAGCGCCGTTCAACTCATTCATTTTCAAATGAATTGACTTGCGCTTGGCGCGCAAGTCATTGTTTGGATGACGCCGCGGCGTCATCCAAACTTAACGATCTTCTTAAAGAACCGGTAGCCGCAGACGTCGATCCAACGGCTGAACTTGCTTTTTCCGGTCGCGACCATCGCGGTCGTCGACCAGCGCAGCCGCCGGTAGAGCCACGGATCCTTGTCCTTGATATACTTCCACACCGCGTAGAATTCGGCGCGGCGCTCGGGGGTATCGTTCGCGTAGGAAAAGACCGCGCAGATCAGGACCATCATCCCCAGTTCGTGCAGCAGATAGCGCCGCAGTTTCGGGCGGGTCTTGCCCATCTCGCGCAAGTCGAAGCAGTCGACCATCATCTTGGTCACGCGGATCTGCTGATCCGCCCGCTTCGCCCCGTTTTCCAGCGTGACCGACTGATCGGCGCGCCCGATAAAGTAGCGGTACAGGTCGAGCGGCATATAGTAGATGGTCTTGACGTCGGGAAGCGGCTTGTACATGAACAGGTTGTCCACGTAGAACGTGTGCTTCGGCAACTCCAGCCCGCAGTCCCGGAGGATCGCGGTCTTGTAGTAGACCGAATGCATCATCAGATACTGCGTCACGCCGAACGGACGGATCTCTTCCCACGAGCAGATCTGTTCGTGCGGGAACACGCGGCGGTAGTCCATCACAAAGGTCGTATTGTCGGCGACGTGTTCGTAGACGTAGTTGGCGACGTACATATCGACGTCGACCCCCGCCGCCTCGTGCTCGCGCATCCGCGCCATCAGTTTGGAAAGCGCCTCTCCGTCAAGCCAATCGTCCGAGTCCACGACCTTGAAATACTTGCCTTTTGCGTTCCTGATCCCCTGATTGACCCCCTCGCCGTGCCCGCCGTTCTCCTGGTGGATGACCCGGACGCGGTCGGGGTGGGCGGCGGCGTACCCGTCGGCGATCTCGCCGGTACTGTCGGTCGAGCCGTCGTCAACGATGATGATCTCGGTATCGTCCCCCGCGGGGAGCAGGGAGTTGATACACTTCTGCATATATTCTTCGGAATTATAACACGGTACGGTAAACGTCATCAATACCATATCGAAAACGGCCTCCTGCGGTTTGCGTGTCGTTGTTCGTCACGGCGCGCCGGGCGACGCTTGCAAGCGCCCGAACGCAACAACAGTATACCACAAGAGCCGAAAAAAAGCAAGACAAAAGCGCAAAGCAACGAAGCCCCCCTCCGATAAGTTTACAAATCGGGACCCGTTCGTTCTTTTTCTGTTCAAATCTATCTTCTACAATTATTCTGCAATCGTTTGCGCCGGGGGTCCGGCGCCTGAAAGGAACACGGTCATGCTTACTTTGCGCGACGTCAGAAAAGAATACGGAGAGGGGGAGAGCGCGGTCGCCGCCCTGCGCGGGGTCACGGTCTCTTTCCGGGAAAACGAGTTCGTTGCGATCCTCGGTCCCTCCGGATGCGGGAAGACCACGCTGCTCAATATCATCGGGGGGCTCGACCATTACACGTCGGGCGACCTCGTGATCCGCGGCGTGTCGACCAAACTCTACCGCGACGCCGACTGGGACGCCTACCGCAACCATTCGGTGGGCTTCGTCTTCCAGAGCTACAACCTGATCCCGCACCAGACCGTGCTGTCCAACGTCGAACTCGCGCTGACCCTCTCGGGCGTTTCCAAAGCCGAGCGGCGGCAGCGGGCGACCGACGCCCTTGTCCGCGTGGGGCTCGGAGACCAGTTGAAAAAGCGCCCGAACCAACTGTCGGGCGGTCAGATGCAGCGGGTGGCGATCGCCCGCGCGCTGGTGAACGATCCCGACGTTCTGCTTGCCGACGAACCGACCGGCGCGCTCGATACCGAGACCAGCATCCAGGTGATGGATCTGCTCCGCGAGGTCGCGCGAGAGAAATTGGTCGTGATGGTGACGCACAACCCCGACCTTGCCGAACGTTACGCGACCCGGACCATCCGGCTCCTCGACGGGGAGATCGTCGGGGACACCGACCCGTTCACGCCCGACGATAAGAGCGCGGCAGAAGAACTGCCGGCGTCTCCCGCCGCTGAGGAAGCGCCTCCGTCTGTAAAAGAGAAGAGATCCAAGACGAAGAAGCGCTCGATGTCGCTGCTGACCGCCCTGTCGCTCTCGCTGAACAACCTGATGACCAAAAAGGGGCGCACGTTTCTGACCAGTTTCGCCGGGAGCATCGGCATCATCGGCATCGCCCTGATCCTCGCGCTCTCCAACGGCATCAACCTCTATATCCGGCACATCCAGGAGGACGCGCTCTCGTCCTATCCGATCACGATCAACCGGGAGGAGACCGACCTCGTGTCGATGATCTCTTCGCTCGGCGACCAGCGGAAAGAGGGGCACGACCATCCGACCGACGACGGGAATATTTACAGCAGCCCGGTCTTCTATAACCTCATCAACACTCTGCTCGCCCCCGACAAGAGCGAGAACGACCTGACGGCGTTCAAGGCGTATATCGACGGCGGCGCGCTGAAGGGCGTGGACGCGACGGTCCAATACGGCTACGACATCCCGCTCACCGTCTACACGTGGGACGCCGAGGCCATGGAGTACGTTTCCTCGGACGTCTACGCGCTGATGTCGGGCATCGGCGGCACCGCGTCGGTCGACGGGTCGGCGTCCGGGACCTCGTCCTACTCCTTTTCCTCCTCGTTCTCGTCCTACAGCGTGTGGGGCGAGGTGCTCGGGGGTAAGGACGGGGAACTCGTCGCCGATCTGGTAAAAGAACAGTACGATCTGCTCGACGGGGAATGGCCCTCGTCGGCGGGCGACGTCCTGCTCGTGGTGTCCGACCACGACGAGATCAACGACCTGACGCTCTACGCTCTCGGATTGAAGAGCGAGGAGGAGATGCGGCAGATGATGATCGCCGCGTTCACTGGGAACAAGATCGAACAGCCCGGGACCGAGAAGTGGAGTTACGGCGAGATCCTCGGGCGCACGTTCCGCACCCTCGCGCCCGCCCGCCTGTATCAGAAGATCAGCGGGAAGTGGCAGAACGTGTCCGACCAGCAGGCGGTGCTCAAAACGATGCTTTCGAGCGACGAGATGTCGATCGAACTGCGGGTCTGCGGCATCCTGCGCAAGAACCCCGACGCCACCTCGACCTCGGCGTCCGGCTCGCTGCTCTACACCTCGGCTCTGACCAAGTATCTGATCCAATCGACCGTGGAGAGCGAGATCGTCAAGGAACAGCTTGCCGATCCCGATACAGACGTTTTGACCGGACTGCCGTTCAAGGTCGATCCGGAGACCGAGCCGAAGAACGACGCCGAAAAGGCGGAGCGTCTGACCGAATACGTGGCGGAACTGACGTCGGCGGAAAAGGCGGACCTCTTGAAAACCATGCTGACGACCCACTACGATCTCAAAACGAAAACGATCAAACCTCTGGACGATCGGATCGAGGAGATCGTTGATCAGATGATGGCGACGATCGGCCCGGAGGAGGGTGAGATCACCAAATGGGTAAACGCGTACTATCCCGAATACGCCGCGTATCTCTCCTACTTTGAGACCGAAGCCGAGCTGCGGGCGGCGGTGAGGATCCTGCTCCCGCTCAAAGTCGAGTCGATGATCACGGCGCAGGGCGAAACGCAGTACGAGACGATCCGCAATACCCCCTCCGCCGCCGAGGTCGCGGCGGGAGCGGCGCTGATCCTGGCGGCCCTCCCCGACCGGGCGGCAAAGCAACACTACGTCGTCGAATCCTACAAGACGACGACCGAGATCTCGGAGGATGCGCTGATCGCGTGGGCGGAGGGGCTCTCGGACGACGACCTCGACGGTGTGGCCGAAACGCTCGCCGCGGAACAGGCGACGGCGAAGATCGCCGCCGATCCTACGGTCGACGAAGCGACCAAAGATGCCCGGTGCGCCGCCGCGCTCGACGGGATCGTCGCGTCGTTCTCGGAGGAAAAACAACGGGTGCAGGCGTACGATCTCTTCGTCCCCGACGGTACCGCCAATACCACCTACGAGGAAACGCTTGCCAAACTCTACGTCTACGACGAGGACACCCCCTCCCGCATCAGCATCTACGTCTCCACCTTTGAGGAAAAGGACAAGGTGACGGCGATCATCGCGGATTATAACGACGGGGTGGACGAGGATCGTCAGATCACCTATACCGACATCATGGCGCTGCTGATGACCTCGGTCACCTATATCCTGAACGCCGTGACCTACGTTCTCGTCGCGTTCGTTTCGGTCTCGCTCGTCGTGTCGTCTATTATGATCGGGATCATCACCTATATCTCGGTGCTCGAACGGACGAAAGAGATCGGCATCCTGCGCGCGATCGGCGCGTCCAAGCGCGACGTGTCCCGCGTCTTCAACGCCGAAACGCTCATCATCGGCTTCTCCGCCGGGCTGATCGGTATCATCGTGACCTTGCTCTTCTGCATCCCGATCAACCTGATCCTGCGGGCGCTTACGGGCATCGGCAACATCGCCGCGGTGCTTCCGGTCGGCGGTGCGATCGCGCTGGTGCTGATCAGTATGGGACTGACGCTGCTCGCCGGGTTGATCCCGTCCCGCATGGCGTCTAAAAAAGACCCGGTCGTCGCCCTCCGGACGGAATGACGGGCGGATTTCAGCGCAGACCGAAAAACAAAAAAAGGAATATATCTTGAAATGGTAAGGCGTTTTGCTCTGTGCAAACTCTGCGCATAGTGGAACGCAAAAAAGGTGGAAACCCGTCCGCAAGTGCGGACGGGTTTCTCCATTTGATTATATTTTTTGTTTTTCTATCCGCGTTTGCGCCCTCTCGCAGTATGTAAATACAGCTTCGGGGCGCAAGCGCGAATTCTGCATCTATCTCCGCCCGTCAGGGAACAATAGCTGGCGCAGTTCGTTTGAAAGGATGTAACCAATCGTCAGCGTTTTTCCACGACAAAGCGGAATAACGCGTCGTCCGAATACCACATCGGGAAATTCGTGTTCCAGATATTGTTGTAGAGGTTGAAGTAGAGGTCCTCTTTTGCGTTCTTGACGTTGTATTGCAGGAGGCGGCGACCGTAGGGAGCGACCAGGGCGCTGTCGAGCGGGCGGATCAGGACGTCCGCGTTCCGGACGCCCTCGTCCACGGCGGTGATCAGCGGGCTGCCGACGATCTCGGCGGGGGAGATCCACTGTCCCATTTTATTGATCTCCCATTGTTCTGTAAGTCCCTTGCACTTGAACCAGTACGCCTGCGGGTAGCGGGTCGCCTGTTTGCCGAACCATTTGAGCGTGATCGTCGTCCCGTCGAGGAGCAGGAACAGTTCGGGAAGACCGTATTCCTTCGCGACGTCGTCCGGGAAGGTCAGGCGGTAAAGTTTCTTATCGTCGCGCGCGTACGCCGAAACGACCCGCGCGGCGGTGGTAAAGCCCTTGTAGTCGGGCAGACCGACCTTCGTAAAGTCCCAGATCGCCCACTCGGGGAGCGCGCGCATATAGTCCCGCTTGTAGCGTTCGTAATCCGAATTGTCAAACAGCTGCCAACTGATCTCGTAGGGGAGTTCGGTCGGTTTGATTTCGGTCCAGCCCGAAAGGTCGGGGCGCGCGACGGGATAGTCGGGCGTGACCCCGAGGAGTTGTTCCGCCCGCTCGACGTACGCCCGTTGCTCTTTCCACGAGCGCTCGATGCTCGCGCGCTCGGTCGGCATCTTTTCGAGTTCCGCGGCGGAATAGTGCCGGTCGTCGCGGAAATAGGTCTTCAGGTCCTCGCCCCAGGTGTGCTCCGGCACGAGCAGCAGACTGTCGGTCAGGTCGCAGGGGACGGGGCCCGGTTCGTCGAGACACCGCAGGACTTTGCGATAGCGGCTGACCTTTTCGGGGTCGGTCCCCGCGCCGTGGATCCAGGTATCGCCGATCTCCTGTTCCACTGTCGGCAGGTCTTTCATCTTGGCGACCTCCCGAGCCAGGTCGTCGATCGTCGCCGCCCGGATCTCCCCGTCGGGGAAGAGGGCGCGGACCTTTTCGTATTCGGCGATCACGCTCTCGGCGCTCTGCGGGCCGAGGTTGTCGCCCGTGTGCGCGAAATACACGGC
>CAMJCC010000081.1 GCA_946404035.1 uncultured Clostridia bacterium
AACCTGACGCAGCAAACGACCAACCTCAACGGTCTGGGGCTAGGCACAAAATCAGAGTTGCTTAACGGTTGTGCAAACCCGAAAGTGACCCATTCCGCACACGCGGAAGTTTGCAACGGAACCGCCCCCAAGTACGCCTATCTTGCCGGCGATATCGCAGGGACCTACGAGACCGGCGAGGAGACCACCGTGAACCGGATGGACCGCCGGATGCTGGCGGTCTACGCAACGGGGGACAGCCTCGTTCCGCTCTACTTCTTCGTCTTTGACGCTACCCAGACGGCGACCAACGCCAAACCGGCGTTCCTGCTGCACGTTCCGACAGACGCCACCAGTTCAGAATCCGGCAAGAGCATCACGATCCAGACAAGCGACGGAAAGTTGATCCTGCAAAATGTGTACTGCGGCAACGGGACCGGCACGCCGGATATCAAGAGTTTTCTGGATAGCAACAAATACAAAGTCGGTACCCACAACTACACCACGTCGAGCACGCTCGACCCGTCGCGCGGACGGTACGAGATCAGACCGACCTCGGCTTTGAAGACAAGTTACATGCTGAACGCGATGATGGTTTTCGCAAAGGACAAGAACGTAACGGTCAGCAACCGTCCGGCGACCTACTTTGCCAGCGGGAGCGCAGCCATCGGCACGAAACTCGGAAAAGTCGCCGTTCTGTTCGTCAAGGGGGCGGAACCGACGACCCAGACCCTTACCTTTACCGCCGCGACCGCTTCCAGCGAAACGCTCTACTATTACGTTTCCGGTCTGAAAGAAGGGACCTGGCGCGTCACGGACAGCACCGGGAGTTGGGAAGAAACCGTCAGTAAGGACAGCCACCTCCTGCAATTTGACGCGCGCACCGGCAGCATTACGCTGACCTATATCGGCAGCGGCAACTAAACCGTATCACAGCAACGCAAAAAGAGACCCCGGCGAGCGATCGCCGGGGTCTTTTGTCGTCAAAAACAGGGGACTTTCGGGTCTTCGGAGGGAATTTCCCCCGCGGAGGGGCGTTTCGGGCGGCAGCCGAGCATCGTGACGGGCCGGTGCAGGACGCCGATCTCGATCTCGTCCTTGCCCGCCGCGTACTCGCCGTCGAGCGAGAAAGGCGCGTCGCCGGACGGAAAGCGCATCGTGACCTTTTCCGAGCGGAAGAACGTGATCTGCTCGCTGTCGTAGGGCTTCCCTTTCCGGAGCGCGCGCAGGCAGCGCGAAAGCTGGCGCGGGGTCTTCGGCGGGCGGATCAGCATCACCTCGAACCGACCGTCCGAGAAATCGACGTCTGCGGGATTGAGCCGGAGCACGCCGCCGAACGAGGTCGAATTGCTGAAACTGCCGAAGATGAACCGCTCGCGGGATGTCGTCCCGTCCTCGGTCGTGACCTCTGCCTCGACCGGGTGGACGTGCACGACCTCGCGGATCCCGTGCAGGATGTAGGCGAGGTGCCCGATGACGTTTTTCAGTTTCTGCGGAGCGGAGTAGGAGGTGCGGGTAAAGATACCGAACGAGGCGACGTAGGTGAAATAGCGATCGCCGTAGTACCCGATATCCAGTTTCATCGGGGGCTCGGAGAGGATCTGCTTCGCCGCTTTCATCGGTTTGTAGGGGATGCCGAGGGAGCGCGCGAAATCGTTGGTGCTGCCTGCGGGGATATAGCCGACGGGGGTATTTTTGCCCGAGCGGAGCACGCCGGTGATGACCTCGTTCAGCGTGCCGTCGCCGCCGACGCAGAGGATCATATCAAAGCCCTCCGCCGCCTCGGCGAACGCCTGACCGTCCCCGCGCGAGGCAGTGACGTGGTCGATGACCGAATAGCCGTTCTCGTCGAAGAAACGGTGGATCTTAGGCAGCGCGCGCAATCCCTTTCGCCGTCCGGCGCAGGGATTGACGATGATCAGACAGCGTTTTTTTGCCGTGATCTCCTGGTCAAGCATACGGTTCCCTCCCTACGAAAGTTTGCGGGGGCGGTCGTCAAAAAGTCGGAAATCAAAAGGTTTCGAGAAGCGAATAGACCATACAGGTCGCCATGTGCGTCGAGCCGACGAAACCATCTACGCTGAGCGCCTCGTCGGGCTGATGCCAGCCGCCGTGACCCTCCCGGAGCGGGAGAAGCGGGCAGTCGGGCAGCATCGTGCCGATGCTGAACGCGTTTTTCAGGTGGCGGGCGTAGGTGCCGCCGCCCATATAGATGGGTTCGAGCGACGCGTCGCCCATCACGAGCCGATAGGTCCCGACCATCGAGCGGCAGGCGGGCAGATCCTCGGGAAGACGGAAGCCCTCCTCGTTGTAGAAGTGGTCGATCTCGTAGCCGACCCGCGCCGCGTTGGTCTTGACCCCCCGATCCACGTCCGCGGCGGGGACCGACGAGCCGTAGCGGATGTCGAACGACAGGCGGAGACGACCGTCCTCGACCCGCACGACGCCGTTGGCGGACGTGACGGGACCGAAGTAGGGATCGTCGTGCGAAAGCCCGAAGGGCTCGGCGTGTACGCCCGAAAGGAGGTCGGCGGCGCCGGAGAGGATCCGGCGGTCGGTTTCCCCGAGGGCGGAGAGAGAGAGCAACAGGTCGATCGCCAGTTTCGCCGCGTTGACCGAGGTCTCGGGCACGCTGGCGTGCGCGGTGACGCCGGTCGCCGACAGGATCAGGCGATCGCCGTCGCGCGTCGTCTTGAACGCGGGCTTCCCCGCCGCCGCCGCTTCGACCGCTTTCGCCAGCGGTGTTCCGGCGTTGAACGCGACCTCGACGTGATCCAGCACGACGTTCTTGGCAAATCCGCCGCGGAAGTCGAGGAGGTCGGTCAGGGCGTCACATGATCTCACGAACACGTGACAGATGCCCTTTTCGCCGAGCGAAACGGGATACTCGCCGTCGGGCACGACCGATACGTCGGGCATCGGCTGTTCGGAAACGAACGCCGTAATGTCCTCCATCCCGGTCTCCTCGGCGGCGCCGAGAAAGACCTGAAGCGTCCCCTTGCAAGGCAAGCCGAGGTCGCGGAACGCGCGGAGGAGGTAAAGCGAGGTGACGACGCCCGCCTTATCGTCGCCGCATCCGCGGCCGATGATACATCCGTCGCGCACGATGGGGTCGAACGGGGCGGTATAGTCCCAGCCGTCGCCAACCGGTACGACGTCGGTATGCGCGAACAGGCAGATCAGGGGCGCGCCGGAGCCGTATCTCACCAGCCCGTATTTGTTGCCCGAGTACGCCTCGGCTTCAAAGCCGTTTTCGCGGAAGAGCGCGATCGCCTCAAGAAGTCCGTCGCGGCAGGCGACGCCGAACGGCGCGTCCGGCGCCGGCTCGGAGCGGACCGAGGGGACGCGGACCAGACGGCAAAGGTCCCGGACCATCTCCTCCCGGTGGTCGTCGAAATAGACGCGGAGTTTTTCGATCAAGGCACGGTCAAGCATAGTCGATCCCTCTTTTCAAGAAGTCAGTAGAAAGTCGCGACCTCGCGTTCGGGCGCGACGGCTTTTTCACGGGCGACGGGGATCAAAACCGGTCCCTTTCCGCCGTAGAGTTTGCAGTTTTCAAGGACGATCTTTGCCGTGATGAGCTGCCAGTCGCGGGTATTGTACCGCTCGGCGTCGTCCGCCTTGACCGCGAGGGCGCGGTAGGCGATGTCGTTGACGCAGCAGGTCATCACGTGCCGTCCGATGGCGTACACCCCCCGGGGCAACTGGTCATCCCGGGCGATGATCCCCTTGAAACGGACGGTCTTGCCGATATATTTCTTGGTGTCCTCGATGAGGTCGCGGTACCAGATCGCGTAGTCCTCGTCCTTGATCTCGACCACCGGGGCGTTCAGGTCGAACGGCAGCGGATCCTCGATTTGGTCGTTTTCCAGCCGTCCGTCGGTCCGCTCGTAGAGGATATTGGCGCTCCGGCTGATCGCCCGGACGATCTTGTGCAGTTCCATCACGTCGCGGTCGGGCTCGACGCGGTTGAAGAGCACGACCTCCGCGCTGGTCATCTTGTCGACCGTCTGCTGGCGCATATTGGCGTTGTAGGTGAGGAAAGTCGAGGCGTCGGCGATCATGATCTCCTGGCAGACGAACCACCCCTGCGGCAGCGCGTTGTAGAGCGCGTCGATCTGCCACATCCCGTTGTATTCGACCATCACGCGCTCGGCGCCGGTCCGTTTTTGCAGGGCGGAGAGCCGGTCGGGGGTCAGCCACGAGGGGTCGTCCACCGTCTGCACCGTCACGTTCGAGAGGTCGGCTTCGTCCTTTTTCTTGTTCGGGTTGGGGGCGAGGTCGTATTCCTCCTCCCCCTCCTCGCAGACGAGGAGCAGGATCTTGCCGCCGTCGTTGAAACGCTTGTCGCAGAGGGTCTCGCGGATAAACTTGGTCTTCCCGGCTTCCAGGAACCCGGTGAAGAGGTAAACGGGCATTTCCACGGTCTGTTCCTCCGTCAGACGCCGAAGAGCGCGGCGATCTCGGTCTCGTTCAAGTGCGAGCCGATCACGCAGAGCCGCCCGGTCACGTCCGCCGAGCCGACGCGGACGTCGATCCCGTCGGGCACGAAGTCAAAGTGATACCAGACGCCGCCCTCTCCCGGGACGATGCCCTTGGCGCGGAGGATCACGCCGTATTTCACGCTGTCCTCGTCGAACGCGGTCAGGATATTTTCCAGTTCCTCGCGGGTGAACTTCTTGGCGGTCTCGACGCCCCAACTGGTAAAGACCTCGTCGGCGTCGTGCCCGTGGTGATGGTGGTGGTGTCCGCAGGAGCATTCCTCGCCGTCGTGATGATGGTGATGGTGTTCGTGCTCGTCTTCATCGTCATCGTCATCGTCGTCATCGTCGTCGTGGTGATGCCCGCAGGAGCATTCTTCCCCGTCGTGATGATGGTGGTGGTGTTCGTGCTCGTCTTCATCGTCATCGTCATCGTCATCGTCGTCGTGGTGATGCCCGCAGGAGCATTCCTCGCCGTCGTGATGATGATGATGGTGGTGCTCGTCCGCCGCCTCTTCCGCCAGGCGTTTCAGCTCGTCTTCGAGCGTGTCGACGCCCTCGATCGCCGAAAGGATGACCTTGCCGTCCAGTTCCGACCACGGGGTCGTGACGATCTGGCAGGCGGGGTTCTGCTCGCGGATGAGCGCGATGCAGTCGGCGAGTTTCTGGTCCGTAGTCCTATCGGTATGCGAGAGGATGATCGCGCCGGCGTGGGCGATCTGGTCGCCGAAGAATTCGCCGAAGTTCTTCATATACATCCGGCACTTGTTCGCGTCCACGACGGTCGTGAACGAGTTGAGTTTTGCCTCCTCCGACGCGACGCCCTCGACGGCGCGGATCACGTCGGACAGTTTGCCGACCCCGGACGGCTCGATCAGGATGCGGTCGGGGGCAAGTTCGGTCAGCACCTTTTCGAGCGCGCGCCCGAAGTCGCCGACCAGACTGCAGCAGATACAGCCGGAGTTCATCTCGGTGATCTCGATCCCGGCGTCCTTCATAAAGCCGCCGTCAATGCCGATCTCGCCGAACTCGTTTTCGATCAGAACGAGTTTTTCGCCGGCAAACGCCTCCTTGATAAGTTTCTTGATGAGCGTGGTTTTTCCGGCGCCGAGAAAGCCCGAAAAAATGTCGATTTTGGTCAAGCGGAACACTCCCTTTCGACCCCGCGCCGCGCGCAGGGCATATTCTTACGCATATATTATATACCCAGTTAAACGGGTTGTCAACAACGTGTTGCGCCAAAGCGCAACGTGACGTTTACCGCAGGGCGGCAAGTGAAGCGCCGCGCGGGACACGGCGTGAAAAAAAAAGAGGCGCGTGCCGGATGGCACGCGCCTCTGTTTTGGGTCAGTGGAGCTCGAAGTAGATGGGAGCGGAGATCACGGTGCCGTCCTCGGCGGTGTAGTTGTTCGCCGCGGGGGAGGCGACCTTTTGAACGTTCTGCACGAAGTCGGAGCCGATCGTGACCGAAACGTCGGTGTAGACCACGTGGACCGTCGTGCCGTCCTTTGCCAGGGTGGAGTTGAAGTAGAGCGGGCAGACCCATCTGTCGAGGTCGATATCGGTGTAGATCACGCCGCCTTCGTTGTCGCTCTCGACGTTGTACGGACGGTTCATGGCAACGCCGACGTCACCGCTCAAGATCGAAACGACCGTGCCGTCGATGTAGAGGGTACCGGTGAGTTTGTAGGTCGGATTTTCCCCGTTTTTGACCGCCTCCAGGTTGGTCACTTCCTCGTGCAGACGGAACTGGACGCGGTGCCAGCCGTACTCGGGATGATCCTGGTCGGTGCCGCCGATGTTCGGGTAATCGCCGTACTCAGTGCCGGTAGGCGTGGTCATCTTCGGATAGGGGTTGCCCGCCTCCGAGGTGCGCAGCGTACCGAACTCAAAGCCGCCCGCATACTTGCAGTCCGCGTTGTTGTTGTCGCTGACGGGGGACCAGTAAACGAGGTGGTTGGCGTTGGTGCCGGCTTCGTAAGAGATCTGGACCGTGATGTAGGGCTTCAAATCGCCGCCGACCAGGTTCAGCATACTCTCGTTCCAGAGGATCGAGTACTCGATCAGAAGATCCTGACCGTCCGGATGCTCGGTGGTCGGATACATGTGGTCGTTTTTCAGGACCTCGTCAACAAAGTTGAACTTGGTCTCGTTGTAGGGGCCGCCGTCCTCGGCGGTCCATGCCTCTTCGACGTACTGGAACTTGACGACCTGCTGCACGTCCTTTTTGCAGACCGTGCAGGTGCCGTGGCGGCTGCCGTCGGTCTGGTCGAACAGGGTGGGCTGCTTGGTGACGATCCAGTTCTCGACGACGTGTGCGGTATCGTCGATATCCAGCGACACGATGGTGCTGTCAACGATCTGTCCGCAATTGACGCAATGCTTAGACTTGAAGCCCTCTTCCTTACAAGTCGGGTACAGATCGGTCGTGTAATCGTCAGCCGGAACGTGCGCCGCTTTTTCGATCGTCTCAACGGAATTCGGCTTCACCGCGCCGCAC
Organism: uncultured Clostridia bacterium; assembly: GCA_946404035.1. Lineage (GTDB taxonomy): Bacteria > Bacillota > Clostridia > Oscillospirales > CAG-272 > UBA1740. The sequence continues at coordinate 6,961 of CAMJCC010000081.1, forward strand.
TTGGAGCAATGGATGGACTTGGAGCCCTCACGCGCGCAAGTGGCAGGGACGTCGACGGTGTACTCCGCGTTCCAGACGTGGGCGCATTCGGACCCGTCGTCAGTGGTCGCCGGCGCAGCCGTCGTGCTGGCTTTTTTATCTTTCCCGCAAGACGCGAACGCAAATACGCACGCCGTCAGGCAAAGGAGAAGAACAATTGCCGTGGTCAGTTTTTTCATTTTGATATCCTCCGAATAAATTAAAAGGGTATATAAACGGTTCCCTTTCTTTTATAGTATAACAGAAAAAGCCCGCCGTTGCAAGAGAAGCGGACCAACCGACGGCAAATCGGCAAAGTGCAAAAAAACGAAAGCAAAATATTGTACAGAAAGACCATAACCCTCGTGGAAAAACGGGCGGCGTCAACGCCGACCGGAGAGCGAAAAAACGCCGGAAAACGCCGATTTTTCGGGCGTTTTTCGACGTTTTGGAATGGATTGCCTTTCTTTCCGAATTGCAAGAAAAACAAGTGCAAACGCGGATAGGAAGACCAATCAAACAAAAAGAAGAAAAGCGCCCGCGGGCGGGCGCTTTTCAACGTTGGATCGCGTTTTGGATATGCGGAGAATTTGCACGGAGCGGAAAGCATCAACGGATATTAGATCCCTTTTGTTTTTCGGTCCGTGCCGTGCTCCGCCCGTCGGATCAGAGAGATCCGAAGCTGAACTCGTCCCAGCCGTCCTCCGCGAGCGTGCCGCCCGAGGTGATCAGCATATCCAGCCCGAGAAGAACGATCTTGATCTCGGCAGTTTCATAAACTTTCTTTTCGTTCATTGCTTTTTCTC
>CAMJCC010000082.1 GCA_946404035.1 uncultured Clostridia bacterium
GACGAACGCCGTGACGTCGGCCTCGCCGCCGGGAAAGGTCACCTCCGCCGCCCGGCGGAGCGTCGCTCCCTGTCGGTTTGCCGTCATGTCGTTTTCCTTTCCTCCGCCACCCGGGCGGATCGTTTTTTCGTTTTCATTGTACCATTTTGCAGATGGGGAAGATTGTCGGAGCAGGGAAGAGAGAAAAAGAAAAAACGCCCCTCCCCCTGCGCTCGGTCGGGGGGAGGGGCGAAAACGGGTTGATTTTGCGCGCGCGTTATGATATAATGGAAAAGTAGTAAGCCGCCCGACCCGGGGCGGCGCGACGTGAGAGGAAAAAACCGATGAAACTGATCCGATCGGCGACGGTGGCGACCCTGCTTCTCTGCCTTTTGCTCCTTGCCTCGTGCGGCGGGGACGCGGGCGACAAAACGACCGCCTGCCAAACGACCGAACAGACGACGGCGGCGTCGACCGCCGCCGCGTCCCCCGCGCTGCTCTCGGCGACGGGGTTCGATTTTGACGGCGACGCGCTGACCCTGACCGTCCCGAACGCGACGACCGAGTTCTCCTTTGCCGACCGGTTCACGGTCAGCGAGGGGGCGACCTGGTACGTCAAAGAGGGCGAATGGGTCGACGAGACCTCCTTAAGCGTGACCGTATGCCCGCTCTCGGTCGGGGACAACCGCTTCACGCTCGGCGTGTTCGGGTCTGACGGCGACGCGGCGTACTATCCCGTCGTGATCCGCCGCAGAGCGCTCTATACCGTCACCTTTGACCCGAACGGCGGGACCGCGACCGCCCCGCAGACCGTCGAGGAGGACGCGACGGTCGTCTCGCCCGCCGCGCCGACCCGCACGGGCTACGCCTTTGCCGGCTGGAACGTCGATCTGACGGCGCCCGTCAAGGGGGACCTGACGGTCACGGCGAACTGGACGCCGAACACCGATACCGCCTATACCGTCGAGTATTACCTCGAGAACGCGGCGGGGACCGGGTACGACAAGACGACCGAGCCCAAGACCGGCACGACCGCGGCGACGGTCACGGCGACCCAAAAGGCGTTCGACCACTTCACCTATTCCGCGGCGAAAAGCACCCCGACGGGGACGGTGTCGGCGGACGGGACGCTGGTCTTGAAAATGTACTACCTCCGCGATACCTACACCGTCACTTTCTCGGGCAACGGCGGCACGCTGAAAAGCGGGACCGCGATCCAGACGGTGCGCTACGGCAACGCCGCCGCGATCCCGTCTTTCACCCGCAACGGCTACACGTTCACCGGTTGGGACAGCACCGCGGGATGCGACGCGGTGGCGGGCGACCTGACGGTCACGGCGCAGTGGCAAACGATCTCTTATTCGGTCACCTACGACCCGAACGGCGGGACGCTCGGCGGGGTCGATCCCGCGACCTACACCGTTGAAAGCGACGTTCCGCTCACGCCGCCCACCCGCTCGCTGTACGCTTTTGCCGGCTGGTACGATCAGGACGGAACGAAGGTCGAGAACCTGTCGGGGCATTTCGGCAACCTGACGCTGACGGCGCGTTGGACCGCCGGCTTCACCGTTTCCGACGCAGGTGAGATCACGGCGATCTTGCCCGAGATTCGCGCCGGCGCGACCGAGATCGTCATTCCCGCCGACCTGGACGGCGTCGCGATCACGTCGATCGGGGACGGCGTTTTCGCCGACTGTCCTCTTCTCACGACGGTGACCATCCCCGAGGGGATCGTTTCGATCGGGGAGGGCGCGTTCAAAAACTGCGCCGCGCTCACCGACGTCATTTGGAACGCGATCGCCTGCACCGTCGCCGGGTCGGACTCCGATCCCGTTTTCGCGGAATGCCCGTTGCTCGAGCGCGCGGTCTTCGGCGGCGACGTGACGGCGATCCCCGATTTCTGTTTCTGCGACTGTTCGGGGCTGTCTTCGGTCACCCTTTCCTCCGGGATCGGGACCATCGGCGAACGGGCGTTCGCCGGATGCGCGTCGCTGACCGGGATCGATCTTCCCGACGGCTTGACCGCGATCGGCGCGCGGGCGTTCCTTTCCGCGGGATTGACCGCCGTATCGATCCCCGCCGGCGTGCAGACCGTCGGGGACGGCGCGTTCCAGAACTGCGCGGCGCTCGCTTCGGTCTCGATCGGCGTGAACGTGAGTGCGATCGGCGCGTACGCGTTTCAGGGAAGCGACCTGCATACGGCGACCTTCCTCGACGAGAACGGCTGGTACGTCACGACGGTCTTCGGGGCGAACGCCGGGACCGACCTATCGGTCTCCGTCCCCGCCCAGAACGCCGCCCGGCTGACGACCGAGTACGCTTCTTACTTCTGGTATAAAAACTGAAAAAACAAAATAAGGACGCGCCCCCGGGGGGCGCGTCCTTTCGTTTTGTCTTTCGGTCAGTTTGCAAGCGTGACGGTGGCGATGACGGCGACGTGATCCGAGAGCGTGGTCGGCTCTCCGCGGAAGTCGTTGATCGTCAGTCCCTTGGCGACCATATTGTCGACCGGCCACTGGAGGTCGTGGGTCGCCGAACCGGTGCAGGTCGGGATCTCGTTCCGGTTCGCGATCGAATAGCCCGCGTCGGCAAACAGGTCGAAGTAGGAGTAGTCGTAAGCGTTCCAGTCCCCGAGGATCAGAACGCGCTCGGTCGAGGCGAATACTTCGATCAGTTCGCGCATCTGGTTCTGGCAGACCGTGTCGATATAGGGCGGGACGTCGTAGAGCTTGTCGTCAAACGACAGGTGCACGGCGACCACCGTGACGGTCTCTCCGCCGATCTCGAGTTCCCCCGTAACGTAGTAGTAGTCGGTCGCCTCGACCGCGTCGGTGTACTGGATGTCCACCCCCACGTTGCAGGCGAACTCGTGGACCGTGACGTCTGCAAGCGGCAGTTTGGAGTAGAGCGCGTTGCAGCTGTAGTTGCGCTGCTCGCCCTCGAACGCGACTTCGGTGTACGCGTCGAAAAGATCGTTTTGCGCGTAGTAGGACGGCGCGTAGCGCGCGCTGTACTCGTTTAAGCAGATGATATCGGCGCCCAGCACGTCGTCGATGTAGGTCTTGTACTTGACCTGCGCCTTGGCGGCGTTCCCGTTTGTGATCGAGGAGTTCTTGCTTCCGCCGTTGGAGAAATGCCCGATGTTCCAGGTCGCGATGGTAAAGGAGTTGGCGGGCTTTGCGGTCTTCGGGCGGTAAGAGAACGAGGCGGGGACCGTCACGCTCTCGTCCAGATCCAGCGTCGCAGCGGCGGGGAAGGGCTCCCGTTCCACGTCGAGGACGAACCCGTCGCCGCAGGACCAGTAGATATCCCCGACCGCGATATACACGGGGGCGGTGGAGGAGGTGATACTTTCGATCCGCATCTCGATCACGGCGTCGTCGTTATCGTGGTAGACCAGTTCGTCGTCGATCACTTCCGCCGTGTAGAGCAGAAGATTGTTGGTCGCGAGCAGGTCCATATCGCTCTTGATCCGCCAGACCAGAACGCCGTCCAGATAGAGTTCGGAGAAGCCCGAGTAGGCGACGTTCCCTTCGTCGTTTGCCGCCTCCTCGTGGAAGCGGACGCCGATCCGGTGCCAGCCGCCCGTGGCAAACCAGTTTTCGTCCCAGATATAGGGCGAGGCGCTCCGGATGAGCGGGCTGGCGTATCCCGCGTCGGGGCCGTAGAGGACGCCCGCCTGTTTGTCGGCGTTCGTGGAGAAATCAAAGTGCCCGGCGTAGGGGCAGTCGTTCGAGGTTTGGAACGGATCGTTGTTATCGCGGGCGTAGAGATAGTAGAACTCGCGGTGCTTGCCCGCCGTGTTCCGGATCGAGATGATTTTCATCTCCGCGAGGGCTTTCGCCCAATCCCAGTTCGCGAGCGTTTCGTTCCAGAGGAAGGAGTACTCGAAATACAGATCCTGCCCGTCGGGGTGCGCCCCGGTGGGGTAGAAATGTCCGCCGTCGCGGACGTCTGCCAGCCCTTTTGCAAAGCGGAACGCGGTCCCGTATTCAAACGGACCCGCCGGCTCGTCGGAGTTGTAGACGATCGGCTCGCGTTTCACGCCGGTCTTCGTCACGTCGAGGTCGCATCCGGCGCAGTGACCCGAGAGGGTGCCGGCGGTCAGCATGGTCGCGTCGCCATCGGCATCCCACGGCAACACGTGCGTATGTCCGAGCGCCATGCAGACCGAGAGCGCCTCGACGTCGGAGTACCGGATGCCGCCGCCGTCGCGGACGAACGCGCGGAGATAGAAATCGCCGTCAAAGTAGTGGTGCGGGATCCCGGTCAGTTTGACCGCGACCCAGAAACGCCCGTCGGGCGCATTCCTCGTTTCGCCGTCCGCCACGATCGAGTGATGGACGGTGGTCGTCTTGTAGGTGTAGCATCCCGATCCGTCGTAGGTCGGCTCCGCGACCGATTTCGACACGACGACCCCGACCTCGGTATAACCGAGCGAGCCGACCGTGAACAGAAAGCGCAGGGAGGTCTCGTCGTCCAGCACGTCGGCGTCAACGGGGGATTGATACCCGAAGTCGTCGATCTCGGCGGGCTCTGACGAAACGCCGAGAGGCAGAAAGACCGACGCAGACAGCAGCGCCATCGCGAGCAGGAGCAGGAACGCACACGGTTTTTTCATGGTTTTGTCCTCCGTTTATGACGGTAACAGATATGTCGAAAAACAACTGAACTATATTATATCACTTTTTCTTTTGCGTGCACAACAAGCGGGATTGCCCGTTTTTTGCTCCGGATTGACCTGAGTAAAAAGCAAAAGCGAGAGGAGCGCCCGAAAAGGACGCTCCCCGTATTCAGTTCTGCCCGGCGCCGCTCATTTCCCGAGCGCCGCGGCAAATTCCCGGATGGTGTCGCGGAAGACCGAGAGGGCGTTCTTCACGGTCTTAGGAGAGGTAAGGTCCACCCCGGCGACTTTCAGTTCCTCCAGCGGATAGTCGCTGCCGCCAAGCGTAAGGAACCGGCGGTAGTCGGCGGCGTTCCCGGTCTTCTCGATCGCGTCGGCGATCGCCACGGCGGAGGAGAACCCGGTCGCGTACTGGTAGACGTAGAACGGACGGTAGAAATGCGGGATATACGACCACTCGTCGGCGATCAACTCCTGCATCTTCGCCGCGCTGTAATACTGCTTTTCCAGCCCGAGATAGATCCCGGAGAGGGTCTTCGCCGTCAGCGGCGTGCCCGCGCGGTAGAGATCGTGCGCCTTGCGCTCGAATTCGGCGAACAGCGTCTGACGGAACACGGTGGTGCGGAACCCCTCGAGGAAGTGGTTTAAGATATAGGCGCGCCGCCGCGGCTCGGTCTCGGTCTTGAGCAGGTGCTTGGTCAAAAGGACCTCGTTCACGGTCGAGGCGACCTCCGCCACCATGATCTTGTAATCGTGGTTGGCGTAGTCCTGGGTCGTGTCCGAATAGTAGGAGTGCATCGCGTGTCCGAGCTCGTGCGCCAGCGTGAACGCGTCGTCCAGCGTGTCGGTGTAATTCAGCATCACGTAGGGATGGACGCCGAAAACCCCCGTCGAAAACGCCCCGGACTCCTTACCCTTGTTCTCGTAGACGTCGATCCAGCGTTCTGAGAACGCCCGGTCGAGCACCCGGCAGTAATCCTCGCCGAGCGGGGCGAGCGCCTCGCGCACCAGTTTCTTCGCCGTGTCGTAGGGCATCTTGAAATCGACGTCGTCCACCATCGGGACGTAGAGGTCGAACACGTCGATCTCGGCAAGCCCCAGCACCTCGCGCCGGAGCGCCAGGTATTCCTGCATGGCGGGCAGCCCGTCGTGGACCGCCTCGATCAGCGCGTCGTAGACCGAAACGGGGACGTTGTTCGCGAACAGCGCCGCCTCGCAGTTGCCGTCGTAGTGACGGGCGGACGAGTAGAACGACGCCGACTTGACCGCCCCCGCGTAGAGCGCGGCGGTGGTGTTGATGAACTTGTGATAGGTTCCGAAATACCCCTTGAACGCGTCCTCGCGCACGCGGCGGCAACGGCTTTCCCGGAAGACCGAGAAGTTCCCGTTCGAGAGCCGGATCTCCTGCCCGTCCTCGTTTTTCACCGTCGGGTATTCCATATCGACGTTGGTCAGCATATCGAACGCGGTGCCCGGCACGGCGGCGAATTCGCCGAGGGCGGCGAGCATCTGCTCGCCCTTGCCGTCCAGGGTGTGCGCCCGCTGCCGGTTGACGTCCTCCACGTAGTGACGGTGGGGGGCGAGCACCGGGTCGGAGAGGAACGAGAGCAACCGTTTTTCGTCGATGGAGAGGATCTCCGGGTCGACGAACGCGGCGGCGGAGCCGAGCTTGACGAACAGGCGGGTCGCCCGGTCGTCCATATCCTGGGCGTCGGGGTCGCCGTTGTCGCCCGCCTTGCACAGGAAGGCGTAGATCCCGACCCGCTCGCAGAGTTCCGCCGCCCGATCGATCTCATGAAGCGCCGCTTCCAGTTCCGCGGCGGAGTTACCGAGCGTCCCGGCAAGACGGGGGAGCGCGTCGATCATCTTTTCGGCGTCGGAATACGCCTGTTTCCAGGCGTCCGGGGTCTTGAACATAGGGGTCAGATCCCACTGAAACGCGGGATCCATCTCGCGTCTGGGCTTTAATTCCTGCATCGTCGGTCCCTCACTTTACGGTTTTTATCGGTGGTCAGTCTTCCTCGTCGTCGGTGCCGTGCGCAAGGTCGGCGCGCAGCATCTCGCCGTCGATCTCAAAGTCGTCGTCCTCCGACGCCGGGACCTCTTCGGTCTCGTTCTCGTCCTCGTCGCTTGCGTCGGTGTACTCGAACTTCCCGAACGCGGCGGCAAGCGCGGCGCAGACCGCGCCGATCCCGAAGAACGAGAAAGCAAGTCCTTTCCGGCGTTTGAACTGCGTCAGCGACACCAGGATCATGCAGATCGCCTGCACGAAGAGCGAGATGGAGAGCAGCCCCTTCATTTTGTCTTTCGTCATTTTCATTTCGGTTTCCTTCCTTTCAGTTTTTCGTATCTTATCCGGCGACCGTTACACGGCGCCGTCGGCGTTCTGTTTCAGGTAGGCGTCGATGAACCCGTCGATATCGCCGTCCATCACGGCGTTGATGTCGCCGTCCTCGTACCCGGTCCGGGTGTCCTTGGCGAGCGTGTAGGGCATGAACACGTAACTGCGGATCTGCGAGCCCCACTCGATGTTCGCCTTGTTGCCCTGGATGTCCTCGACCCGCGCCAGTTTCTCGCGCATCTTGATCTCCAGCAGTTTGGATTTCAGCATCCGGAGCGCGGTTTCCTTGTTCTGGAGCTGGCTCCGCTCGGTCTGGCACCCGACCACGATCCCGGTCGGGATATGCACGATGCGGATGGCGCTGTCGGTCTTGTTGATATGCTGACCGCCTGCGCCGCTCGAACGGTGGGCGGTGATCTCGAGGTCCTCGTCGCGGAGCACGATCTGATCGTCGTCGTCGTTGAACTCGGGCATCACCTCGACCGAGGCGAACGAGGTCTGCCGCCGTCCCGACGCGTCGAAGGGGGAGATCCGCACCAGCCGGTGCACCCCGTTCTCGCTCTTTAAGAACCCGTAGGCGAACTCGCCCTCGACCGTGATGGTCGCGCTCTTGATCCCGGCGGCGTCGCCGTCCAGCCAGTCGATCAGCTTCACGGTGTAGCCGTGCCGCTCGCCCCAGCGGGTGTACATGCGGTAGAGCATCATCGCCCAGTCCTGCGCCTCGGTGCCTCCGGCGCCGGGGTGCAGCGTCAGAATGGCG
>CAMJCC010000083.1 GCA_946404035.1 uncultured Clostridia bacterium
CCACCCGCGCCAGCAAGTGCCGTCAGGCACGCACAGGCAGATGCAGAATGCGCGCTTGCGATCCGAAGGCGTATTTACATACGCCGAGAGGTCGTAAACGCGGATAGAAAAACAAAACTCCAATCAAATAGAAGAAACCCGTTCGCGTTCTGCGAACGGGTTTCAACCTTAAATGCGTTTTACTATGCAAACAATTCACGCAAAGCGAAATGCTTTAACGGATCAAAAACCATCCGTTTTTGTTTTTCGGTCTGCGCTGAAATGTGCGCGTCGTCATACGCCGAACATCAGGTCGCCGTAGGTCGCGACCGGCCAATACTCAGCGGCAGTCAGCGGCTCCATCCCATCCACCGCCGCGCGGAGTTCGTCCATCAGCGGCAGGATCTTGTCGGCGTATTCTCTTGCCTTATCGTACCCGTCCGAGATCTTCGCGGCGACCTCCTCTTCCTCTTCGAGCTTATCGACGAGGCGGTACGCCTCCTCGGCGAAAGCGGTCAGGCGGCGGATCAGGTCGGTTTCGACCCGGACGCCGATATTGTCGAGCAGGGCGCGCTTCTTACTTGCCGTTGCGGCGAGGTCGCGCATATACTTCTCGACGGCGGGCAGATAGTCGCGGCGCACCATATTGATCATGGTCAGCGCCTCGATGTTGACGACCTTCGCGTAGTTTTCGAGCAGGATCTCCTTGCGCGAGAAGAGTTCGTTCCGGTTCATGACGCCGTGGCGGGTGAACAGGGTGACGTTCTTCTCCTCGGTCAGATACGGGAAGGCGTCGACCGCCTTTTTCAGTTCGAGCAGCCCGCGCTTCTTCGCCTCTTCGCGCCATTCCTCGGAGTAGCCGTTGCCGTTGAAGATGATGCGGCGGTGCGCGGTGAGTTCGCGGCGGATCAGCGTGCGGAGCGCCTCGTCAAAGTCCTTCGCCCCCTCGAGTTCGTCGGCAAAGAGCCGCAGTTCCTCGGCGACGGCGGTATTCAGGACGATGTTCGGCATCGCGACGTTTTGCGACGCGCCGGGCATACGGAACTCGAACTTGTTGCCGGTAAAAGCGAAAGGCGAGGTGCGGTTGCGGTCGGTAGCGTCGCGGGTGAAGGTCGGGACCGACGGAACGCCGAGGTTCATGGTCTCGCGACCCGCGCCGTTGTAGGCGTGACCCGACACGATGGATTCGACCACGGCTTCCAGCTCGTCGCCGATGAACATCGAAACGATGGCGGGCGGCGCCTCGTTGCCGCCGAGCCGGTGGTCGTTCGCCGCCGACGCGACCGAGAGCCGCAGCAGGTCCTGATACTCGTCGACCGCCTTGACGACGGCGGCGAGGAACAGAAGGAACTGACGGTTTTCCGCCGGGGTGCGCCCGGCTTTCAGGAGGTTCTTGCCGCCGTCGGTGGCAAGCGCCCAGTTGTCGTGCTTGCCGCTGCCGTTCACGCCGGCAAACGGTTTTTCGTGAAGCAGGCACGCCATCCCGTGCTTTTCGGCGGTGCGGCGCATATACTCCATGATCAGGAGGTTCTGGTCGATCGCCATATTGGCGGTGCCGAAGATCGGCGCGAGTTCGTGTTGCGCGGGCGCCGCCTCGTTGTGCTTGGTCTTGGCGTCGACCCCCAGGCTCCAGAGTTCGCGGTCAAGATCCGCCATAAAACTCGAAACGCGGGGTTTCAGCGCGCCGAAATAGTGATCTTCCAGCTCTTGCCCTTTCGGGGCGGGCGCGCCGAACAGCGTGCGCCCGGTGTAGCGCAGATCGGGACGGCGCAGATAGTCCGCGCGATCGACGAGGAAATATTCCTGCTCCGCGCCGACCGTGACCGAAACGCGCTCGGTCTCGTTGTCGCCGAAGAGCCGCAGGATGCGGACGGCTTGCGCCGAGAGGGCGTCGAGCGAACGGAGAAGCGGGGTCTTCGCGTCCAGCGCCTCGCCGCTGTACGAGCAGAACGCCGTCGGGATGAAGAGCGAACCGTCCTTGACGAAGGCGTAGGACGCGGGATCCCACGCGGTGTAGCCCCGCGCCTCAAAGGTCGCGCGAAGCCCGCCGGACGGGAAGCTCGACGCGTCGGACTCGCCCTTGATCAGCTCCTTGCCCGAAAACTCCATAATGACCTTCCCCCCGCCCACGGGCGAGAGGAAACTCTCATGTTTTTCGGCGGTCACGCCGGTAAGCGGTTGGAACCAATGCGTGAAGTGGGTCGCACCGTTTTCGATCGCCCAATCCTTCATGGCGTTGGCGACCGTCCCCGCGATCGAGGCGTCGATCTCCCCGCCGGTGGCGATCGTCCGGGTCAGCGAACGGTAGACGTCCTTCGGGAGCCGTTCCCGCATCACCTCGTCGCTGAACACCCTGCACCCGTAGATATCGGGCACACGCACGTTTGTACTCATGTCGTAATTCTCCTGTGTCGGTCGCCTGCGTACGCCTGTCGCGCCCGCAGTGAATGGTATCATTATAGTGTATTTTACGCACTTTGTCAAGTCTTTGCCCGTCGCGGCGTCTCCTGCCCGAAACGAACGGCGGCGAAAAACGCGAAAAAAGGTTGACCTCGCGGTAAAGATGTGATATACTGACAATAATTATAAATCTGCGCCCCCGAAAGGATCGACGAGAATGAAGATCTGTGAAAAACTGAAACGCGGCACCCCCACCCTCTCTTTCGAGGTCTTCCCGCCCAAGCCGGGGCTTCCGCTGGAGCCGACCCTCGACGCGGTCCGGCAGGTCGCGGCGCTGAAACCCGATTTTATCAGCGTGACCTACGGCGCCGGCGGCAACGGCGCGAAGGGTACCGTGGCGCTCGCCGCCGACGTGCAGAACGGTTCGGGGATCACGGCGCTCGCCCACCTGACCTGCGTCGGCTCGACCAAAGCCGACGTCGCGCTGCGCTTAGCGGATCTCAAAGCCAACGGGATCGAAAACGTGCTGGCGCTCCGGGGCGATCATCCCGACGGCGACGCCCGGACGGGCGACTTCCGCTACGCCGCGGATCTGGTCTCCGAGATCAAAAAGACCGGCGGCTTCTGCATCGGCGCCGCCTGCTATCCCGAGGGGCATATCGAATGCCCGCACCGCGAGGACGACATCGCGCACTTAAGAGAAAAGGTCGACCGCGGCGTGGATTTCTTAACGACCCAGATGTTCTTCGACAACTCGGTATTGTACAGTTTTCTTTACAGGGCGATGGCGCGCGGGATCGAGGTCCCGGTGATCGCCGGGATCATGCCGGTCACCAACGGCAAGATGATTGCCCGCGCCTGCGCGCTCTCGGGCGCGACGCTTCCCAACCGCTTCCGCCGGATCGTCGACCGCTACGGTGAGGATCCCGACGCGATGAAGCAGGCGGGCATCGCCTACGCCACCGAACAGATCGTCGATCTGCTCGCCAACGGCGTGCGCGGCATCCACGTCTACACGATGAACAAGCCCGACGTCGCGCGTGCGATCGCGGACAACCTTTCACATTTGATCTCCGGGGACGGGACCCTCTGACCCGGATCGTTTACCGTAAAAGGAGAAAACCCCATGCAGTTTCGTAAACTGATCGGTACCCGCCGCCTGTTTTTCGACGGTGCGATGGGGACCATGCTGCAATCCGCCGGGATGCCCGAGGGGACGGTGCCGGAACTGTTCGGCTTCGAGAACCCGGACGTCGTGAAAGGTATCCACGCGGTGTACCTTGCGGCGGGATGCAACATCCTGAAAACCAATACTTTCGGGGCGAACCGTCTGAAGCTCGCCCCAGTGGGTCTTACGGTCGAGGGGACGGTCAAGGCGGCGGTCAAGTGCGCCCGGAACGCCGGGAGCGGCGATCACTTCGTCGCGCTCGACGTCGGTCCGACCGGCAAACTGCTCGAGCCGCTCGGGGAACTCTCCTTTGACGAGGCGTACGACCTGTTCGCCGAGCAGATCCGCGCCGGGGTCGAAGCCGGCGCCGACCTGATCCTGGCGGAGACCTTTTCGATCCCCTACGAAGCCAAGGCGCTGATCCTTGCCGCCAAGGAGAACAGCGATCTGCCGCTGTTTCTCTCGGTCACCTCCGACGAAAAGGGACGGATGCTGACCGGTCTTCCCGTCGAGGCGATGGGCGCGCTTGCCGAGGCGATGGGCGTGGACGCCTTCGGGCTGAACTGCTCGGTCGGACCCGGCGAGATGGCGGAGGCGGCGGAAAAGATCGCCGCGGCGACCTCTATCCCCCTGTTCTTCAACCCGAACGCCGGTCTTCCGAAAATGAACGAGAGCGGCGCCGCCTCCTACGATCTTCTGCCCGACGCTTACGCCGAGGCGGTGGTCGGGCTCGGGGCTTTCGCCCCGATCCTCGGCGGCTGCTGCGGCACGACGCCCGAACACCTGGCGGCGGTCGTCGCGCGGTGCGCTTCGCTCCCGCTGCCCGAAAAACGCGAACCGACCAAGTGCCTGCTCTCCTCGGGCAGCAAAACGGTCGACCTGTCCGAGCGCCCGATCATCATCGGCGAGCGCATCAACCCGACCGGCAAACCCAAGCTGAAAGAGGCGCTCCGGAACGACGATCTCGAATACCTCGTCGGCGAGGGCGTGCGGCAGGAGGACGAGGGCGCCGACGTGCTGGACGTCAACGTGGGGCTTCCCGGCATCGACGAGCCCGCGATGATGGTCAAAGCGGTGCTCGAGTTGCAGCGCTCGGTCTCGCTGCCCCTGCAGGTGGACTCCGCGGACCCGCGGGCGCTGGAAGCGGCGCTCCGCCGCGTCAACGGCAGACCCCTGCTCAACTCGGTCTCGGGAAAAGCCGAAGTGATGAAAGCCGTCTTTCCGGTCGCGAAGAAATACGGCGCGGCGCTGGTCGCGCTGACCCTGGACGATAACGGCATCCCCGAAACGGCGGCGGGACGCGTCGCCGTCGCGGATAAGATCTTAAAGGAAGCCGCGCGCTACGGCATCCCCGCGCGCGATCTGGTCTTCGACCCCCTGACCATGGCGGTCAGCGCGGGCGCCGACCCGCGCGCCACCCTCGACGCTCTGAAAACACTCTCCGACCGGGGTTTAAAAACCGTGCTCGGCGTGTCGAACATCTCGTTCGGGCTCCCCGAGCGCGAACATATCAACACGGCGTTCCTCTCTGCGGCGATCGGCGCGGGGCTGACGGCGGCGATCCTGAACCCGCACTCAAGTGCGATGGTCGACGCGTTCCGCTCGTCGCTCGCCCTGTTCGGCGGCGATCCGCACTGCCTCTCCTACATCGAGCGTTTCGGCGCGAAAAAGGAAGAAACCCCCGCCGAAAAGGTCGACGGCGGCACCACCCTGACCGACGCCGTCCTGCACGGGATGAAATCCAGCGCCGGGACCCTCGCTCGTCAGGCGATCGAGGGCGGGACCGATCCCCTGGACCTGATCGAACAGACGCTGATCCCCGCGCTCGACCGCGTCGGAGTGCTGTTTGAGAACGGCACGGTCTTTCTGCCGCAGCTTCTTCTTTCCGCCGACGCGGCGGAGGCGGCGTTTGCCGTCGTGCGCGAGGCGTTCAGCCGCGGCAAGACCCAACGCGCGCCGCGCGGGACCATCGTGCTCGCCACCGTCAAGGGCGACATCCACGACATCGGAAAGAACATCGTCCGCGTGATGCTGGACAGCTACGGTTTCCGCGTGATCGACCTCGGGCGCGACGTCCCGGCGGAGGACGTACTCGCGGCGACCAAGCGCGAAAACGCCTCTCTTGTCGGTCTGTCCGCCCTGATGACGACGACCGTCCCCTCGATGCGCGACACCATCGCCCTGCTCCGCGCGGAAGCGCCCGGATGCAAAGTGATGGTCGGCGGCGCGGTTTTGACCGAGACCTGCGCCCGCGAGATCGGCGCCGACCGCTACTGCCCCGACGCGATGGCGTCGGTCCGCTACGCGGAAGAGATTTTCTCCTGACCGTCGACAAGCGGGCAGCACATAACGCAACCGCCCCTCCGTTTCGGAGGGGCGGTTGCAATTTTTCTTTGTTTTACACGTGATAGAGCCGTTTGCTCTGGTAGACCGGATCGCAGGTGACGTTCATTCCGAGTTTCCGGAAAACGCCGTCGTCCACCGACGCGAGGATGACCGTCGAATGCACCTCGCTGCCGCGCAGATCGTCGAGCGCCAGCATCGCTTTCGCCACGACGGGATCCGACGCCGAGCAGATCGAGAGCGCGATCAGCAGTTCGTCGGTGTGCATCCGCGGGTTGTGCGCGCCCATGTGACCGATCTTCAGTTTCTGCACCGCCTCGATGATATCGGTGTTGATGATGAGCCGCTCATCGGGGATATCCGCCATCACCTTCATCGCGTTGATGAGCGCCGCGGACGCGGAACCCAGCAGCGACGAGGTCTTGCCGGTCACCATCCGCCCGTCGGGCAGTTCGATCGCGACGGCGGGGGCGCCGGTACGCTCGGCGACGGCGTGCGCCGGTCCGACGCATCTGCGGCTCTCGAGCGAAACGCCGACCGTCTTCATCAGAACGTCGATCTTGCGCACCTCGTTCTCGGAGCCGAGCCCGTTCGCCCGCTGGCATCTCGCCTTGTAGGCGCGGCGGATGATCTCCTCTTTCGCGGCCTCCGATACCGCGTCGTCGTCGAAGATGGCGTAGCCCGCCATATTGACGCCCATATCGGTCGGGGAGTTGTAGGGGCAAACGCCGTAGATCCGCTCCAGGATCGCTTTCAAGACCGGAAAGATCTCGACGTCGCGGTTGTAGTTGACGGCGGTCTCGCCGTAGGTCTCCAGGTGGAACGGGTCGATCATATTCACGTCGTCGAGGTCGGCGGTCGCCGCCTCGTAGGCGATGTTGACCGGGTGTTTCAGGGGAAGGTTCCAGATCGGGAAAGTCTCGTATTTCGCGTACCCCGCGCTGATCCCGCGCTTGTTCTCGTGGTAGAGCTGCGAGAGGCAGGTCGCCATTTTGCCGCTGCCGGGGCCGGGCGCCGTCACGACGACCAGTTGGCGGGTGGTTTCTATGTAATCGTTTTTGCCGTATCCCTCGTCGGACACGACGAGCTCGACGTCGGCGGGATAGTTCGGGATGGGATAATGGCGGTAGACCTTGATCCCCAGCGCCTCGAGCCGAGCGGCGAATGCGTCTGCGCTCCGCTGTCCGCTGTACTGTGTCAGAACGACCGACCCGATATACAGCCCGATGCCGCGGAACGCGTCGATCAGGCGCATGACGTCGACGTCGTAGGTGATCCCGAGGTCGGCGCGCCGTTTGTTCGCCTCGATGTGCGCCGCGCTGACCGCGATCACGACCTCCGCCTCGTCTTTCAGTTCGGCAAGCATCCGCACCTTGACGTCGGGAGCGAAACCGGGCAAGACCCGCGAAGCGTGGAAATCGTCAAAGAGTTTCCCGCCGAACTCGAGGTAGAGTTTGCCGTGGAACTGCTCGATCCGATCCTTGATCTTCTTGGATTGCAACCGGATATATTGGTCGTTGTTGAACCCCGTCTTCATTGTTTCGCTTCCTTTCGTCCCGCGCTCGGACGCGCGCAAAAAATACCTTTTTCAGTATATCATTTTCTTTATGAGATTGCAAGAGCGGAACGCAAAAAAGAAAGAAAAAA
>CAMJCC010000084.1 GCA_946404035.1 uncultured Clostridia bacterium
AGCAAGATCAGGAAAATGGGCGAGATGCTCTTTCCCCGGATGCGCCGGAAGAGGAACGCGACGAGGATAAGGAACAAAAACAGGAAGAGCGAGGGGAGCGAGACCGCAGCCGCGTCCCCGAACCGTCCGACCCCGAAAATCAGCGAGAGGAACATCAGGGTCGCCGTCGAGAGGATCAGGGCGACGACGGTGGGGCGGACCCCCGAGAGGACGGCGCGCGTCCCGCGGTAGGCAAGCAGTTTGCCGAGCGCGACGACGAGCAGCAGCGTCACGATAAACGCGGGCAGGATCACGCCCAGCGTCGCGAGCAGCGCCCCGCCGACCCCGGCTTGCGAGGAGCCGACGAAAGTCGCCATATTAACGGCGACGGGTCCCGGGGTCGCCTCCGACACCGCGATGAAGTCCAGGAGTTCCGCGTCGGAAAGCCACCCGTTTGCAAGGCACTCGTCGCGCATCAGGGGGATCATCACGTACCCGCCGCCGAACGCGACCGCGCCGATCTTGAGAAAGGTCAGAAACAGACGAAGATAGATCACGGCTTTTCCTCCTCTCCCTTATCCCGGTGCAGAAGAGCGAAGAGATAGGCGGCAAGCCCGAGCGCCGCGCCGATCAGGATGAACCAGAGCGACGAGAACCCGACGCCGAGGAGCGAGAGGACGACCGCCGCAAGCGAAACGAGGATAAAGACCGTAAGACAAAACGGCGTCTTGGTCAGTTTTCTGAACAGACGGATCGCGGCGGAAAAGATCAGAAACACCACCGCGACCTGGATCCCCCGGAACGCCGCGGCGACCCACGCGATCTCAAGGAACTGCCGGAAGAAAAGCGAGATCAGGTAGATGATGCAAAACGACGGCGTCACCACGCCGACAGTCCCGAACACCGCGCCGGGCACGCGCCCGACCCGGTATCCGATATAGGTCGCCGCGTTGATGGCGATGGGTCCGGGCGTGGACTCCGCGATGGCGACCATATCGAGGAACTCTTCGCTTCCGATCCATTTCCGTTTGGAAACGAACTCGTTTTCGAGCAGGGAGAGCATCGCGTACCCCCCGCCGAAAGTGAAGAGCCCGATCTTCATCATCGTGAGCCACAAAAGGAACAGCTTTTTCATCCGGTATCCTTTCCGTATATCTTTATCGGGTCGCGTGCAAAACCCCCGCCGGGAGCCGTCAAAAACAGGCACCCGCGGGGGAACGCGAACGTTTCAGTCCTCCTGACCGAACCCGTAGCGCCAGAGCGCGGCGCGGATCTTTTCGGGTCCGAGCCCGCGGGACCGGCAGCGTTTGATAAGGGTTTCGCGCACTTCGGAAAAATCGACCTCGCCGCTCTCTTCCGCCTCTTTGACGGCGGCTTCGGCGTCCTCCCGGGAATACCCCCGGGAGAGCAGGGTCGAAACGATCCGCCGCTTGCCCCACAGGTTCCGGTGCGCGTACCCGACGGCAAGCCGCCGCGCCTGTTCCCCCTCGCGGATATAGCCGAGGGCGACCATCCGTTCGACCGCCTCGCGGGCGACCTCGCGGGAGATCCCTTTTCGCGCCAGCTTATCGCGCAGGGTGCGGGCGTTGTTGTCGCCCGCCTCCAGGATGCGGAGCGCAAAGCGACAGGCGGAGAGATACTCCGCTTCGCGCGACAGTTCCGCGAGCGCCGTATCGGAGAGCGGCGTTCCCGCCGCGGGAGAACCGATCCGCTCGTAGAGCGACGCGGGGACGGTCAGCGTCAGTTCCCCGCCGCCGTCCAGGGCGACCGAGAGGACCAACGTCTCTTTCCCCGCCCGCTTGACCGAACGGACGACACCCGATCCGACTTCTCTCATGTTCAGTTGTTCTCGTCCGCCACTTCAAAATCGCGGAGATCGAACTCCTCGTCGCCCGCGTCGAACTCCTCCTCGGGGTCGGCTTTCGCCGCCGCGGCGCGGACGGCGTCCTGCACGCGTTTCAGAACTTCGGGCTCGCTCTCGAGATAGACGCGGGCGTTGTCCTTGCCCTGCCCGATCCGCTGTCCCTCAAAGGAGAACCACGAACCGCTCTTCTCGATGATGCCGTACCCGACCGCGAGATCCAGCGCCTCGCTCCCCTTGGAAATGCCCTTTCCGTAGAGGATGTCGAACTCCGCGATCTTGAACGGGGGCGCGACCTTGTTC
The DNA here is from genome assembly GCA_946404035.1 of uncultured Clostridia bacterium. GTDB lineage: Bacteria > Bacillota > Clostridia > Oscillospirales > CAG-272 > UBA1740. The sequence goes on from CAMJCC010000084.1 coordinate 2,144, forward strand.
TTCACGACCTTGCACTTCACGCGGTTGCCGTAGACCTCCGCGCCGTTTTTTAAGGACTCGGTCTTGCGGATATCGATCCGCACCGAGGCGTAGTATTTCAGCGCCTTACCGCCGGTCGTGACCTCGGGGTTCCCGTACATCACGCCGACCTTTTCGCGCAGCTGGTTGATGAAGATGACGATGCAGTTGGATTTGGCGATCGCGCCGGAGAGTTTCCGCATCGCCTGGCTCATCAGCCGCGCCTGCACGCCGACGTGGGACGCGCCCATCTCGCCGTCGATCTCCTGTTTCGGCACCAGCGCCGCGACCGAGTCCACCACGATGATGTCGATCGCGCCGGAGTTGACCAACGCCTCCGCGATCTCGAGCGCCTGCTCGCCGCAGTCGGGCTGCGAGATCAAAAGGTTGTTGGTATCCACGCCGAGGTGCTTGGCGTACACGGGATCCAAGGCGTGCTCGGCGTCGATGAACGCCGCCTCGCCGCCCGCTTTCTGCACCTCCGCCACGACGTGGAGCGCGACGGTGGTCTTACCCGAACTCTCGGGCCCGTAGATCTCGGTGATGCGTCCTTTCGGGATTCCGCCGACCCCGAGCGCGAGGTCGAGCGACAAACTGCCGGTCGAGACCGCCTCGACGTTCATATTGGAGACCTCGCCCAGCCGCATGATCGACCCTTTGCCGCAGTCGCGTTCGATCCGGGAAATGACCGTCTCGAGCGCCGCCTTTTTGTCGCCCCCCGCCACCGGTTCGTTTTTCGCTATCGTTTTCTTTGCTGCCATGTTGATCGTTCTCCTTGTTTTTTTGTTTTACGCCTGTATTGTACCGCAGGCAAGGTGCAATAAAACGGACTTTATAGATCGATCTCCACCGCGCCGCGCGGACGGATCGAGAGCCGCATCACGCTGCCCCTCCCGAACACCGCGTCGAGCACCTCGGTATACCCCTCGGAGAGTTCCCGACGCACGAACGCCTGGATGGTCCCGGCAAAGCCGCCGCCGTGGACGCGGAACGCGCATCCCTTGCCCGAGAGCAACCCGTCGGTCAGCGCCAAAGCGAGCGAAAGTCCCTGCTCCGCGACGTTCTGGTTGGTGTAGACGTTCTGCAGATACATAAAGCTCGAGCGCCCGGAGGCGTTCACCCCGTCGAGGAACGCGGCGAGGTCGCCGGATCTCAGCGCCGCCGCCTGTGCCGTCACGCGCCGGTTCTCCCGGACGAAGTGCAGGGCGCGGAGCAGCGCGCGGTCCCCGACGGTGCGCCGGAGGATCGGGGCGTTTGCGATCAGTTCCTCCTCGGTCGTCCCGCACAGGACGTCGCGACCGAAGTAGGCGGCGACCGCTTTCATCTCGGCGGGGATCGAGGCGTAGTCGGCGTTCAGGTCGGCATGGTTGCCGCCGGTGTTGACGATCATCAGGTCGTATCCCGCGTCGGAGAGCGAGAACGGGATGGGTTCGATCACTGGCTTTTTCGGGTCGGCGAAGTCGATGAAGACGAAGCCGCCGACGGCGCACGCCGTCTGATCCATCAGTCCGCTCGGTTTCCCGAACCAGACGTTTTCGGAATACTGCGCGATCTTGGCGATCTCGGCGTTATCGGTCTTTCCCTCTCCGTAGAGGTGGTTCAGGACGTTGCCCACCATCACCTCGAACGCCGCCGAGGACGAGATCCCCGACCCTTTCAGCACCTCGGTCACGGTGTAGGCGACGAACCCCCCGACGGGCAGCCCCTTTTTGCGGAACCCGTCGACCATCCCGGCGATCAGCGCGCCGCTCGTAAAGTCGGGCTGGGACGCGGAATCGGTGGTCTCCGACAGTTTGACCCGGTCCTCGGGATACCCCTCGCTGATAAGCCGGATCTCTCCGTCGTCGGTCTTGGCGGCGACGGCGATGATGTCGCGGTCGATCGCCCCGGCAAGCACGCGCCCGTGGTTGTGGTCGGTGTGGTTGCCCGAGATCTCGCTCCGCCCGGGGACCGAGAACAGGCGGACGTCCGCCCTCTCCCCGAACAGTTCGGTAAAGCGCTCGATCGCCTTGATATACCGCTCGGTCTCGGCGGGAATATCACGGTACAGGTCGGCGTGCCGCGCCAGCGCGCCGTCTTTCAGTTTCCGGATCAGTTCTTTTGCGTTCATTGATTACGTTGTCCTCCGACAATTCAGGTTTTCTCTTGCAGCCACGCCGAAACGGTCGCTTCGGCGCGTTTGACGAGGTCGGGATCTCCCCCGTCGAGCCAGACGATCCCGGGCTGCGCCCGGAACCAGGTCAGCTGGCGTTTGGCGTAGCGGCGGGTCGCGGTCTTGATCTCCTCCGCCGCCTCCTCGGGCGTCGCCTCCCCCGAAAAGCACGGGAGGAACTGGCGATACCCGATCGCCTGTCCCGCCGTCGTACCGGGGGAAAGGAACCCGCGATCAAAGAGCATTTTCGCCTCGTCGTACAGCCCGTCCTCCATCATCTCGTCGACCCGGCGGTCGATCCGACGGTAGAGCGCGCCGCGCTCGGGGAAATCCAGCCCCAGGATCAGGCAGTCAAAGCGACGAGGCCGCCGTAAACTCTCGCTATCGAACGCGCTCTTGGTCTTGCCGGTCAGACGGTAGATCTCGAGCGCCCGCACCACGCGGCGCAGGTTGTTTGGGTGGGTGGCGACGGCGGACGCGGGATCGACCGAGAGCAACTCCCGGTAGAGCGCCGCCCGTCCCTCTTCGGTCTTCCCCCTCGCGAGCAGTTCCGCGCGCAGTTTGGGGTCTGAGGGGGGCGCGTCGTCGTGCCGCCCGGTGAGCGCGGCGGTCAGATACAGCCCGGTCCCGCCGCAAAAGATCGGCAGGCGCCCGCGCGATAGGATCTCCTCCGCGGTCTTCCCCGCTCGCTCGCCGTAGTCGGCGGCGGAGTAGGGCTCGTCGGGATCGAGGATATCGATCATGTGGTGCGTGACCCGCTCCTGCTCCTCTTCGGTCGGTTTGGCGGTGCCGACGTCCATCCCGCAGTAGAGCTGCATCGAGTCGCACGAAACGATCTCGCCCCTAAAACGCTCGGCGAGCGAGAGGGCGAGCGCGCTCTTGCCCGACGCGGTCGGTCCGACCACGGCAAGCGCGATCTTTTTCACGGGATCAGTCCCTCCAGCCAGGCGAACAGGTCTCGGTAGAATTCGTCCCGCCCGACCTCGTTATGCAGTTCGTGCCGGAACCCGGGATAGAGCCGGAACGTGAGTTTTTCGCATCCCGCCTCTTCCAGCATCCGGTTGACCTTCTTCACACCTTTCCCCCAGCCGCCGACAGGATCCATATCCCCCGACGCCAGAAAGATCGGCAGATCTTTCGGCAGTTTCTTTGCCCAGCTCTTCCGGTTGACCTCTCCGATCATCGCGAACAGCTCGCGGAAGCCCCCGGAGGGGAACGTGAACTGGCTGGCGGGATCGTCCTTGAAACGGTCCAGTATCTCCATATCGCTCGTGATCCACGCTTTTTCGGGCACGCCCTTTTCGTAGCGGGAGTTGTACGCGCCGAACGCGAGTTTCGAGATGACCTTGCCCCTGTGGCGCGGACCGAAGACGGTCGACGAGATCGCCGCGACCAGTTTGCCCATCGGGAGCATCGGGTTCGGACCCCCGGTACCGAGGATCACCAGCCCGTCGAGTTCGTCGCCCCAGCGGGCGGCGTACAGCCGGCATAAAAACGAGCCCATGCTGTGCCCGATCAGGATCAGGGGCACGTCGGGATACTCGCGGCGGGCAAGTTCGGTCACTGTGTGCAGGTCGCGCAGAACGAACTCCCGCGCGCCCTTTTTGCCGAACACGCCGTACTCCTCCTCCGACGCGGCGGTCTTGCCGTGCCCGAGGTGGTCGTTTGCGAAAACGGCGATCCCCGCGTCAAGCAACCGGGAGATCAGTTCGGTGTAGTGCCCGATATGCTCGATCATCCCGTGCGAGATCTGGACGACCGCGCGCGGATTGTCAAGCGGGAAGCGGTACCCCGCGACGGCGTGCTCGCCGTCGGAGGACGGGAACTGGAACAGGTTCTCTTCCTTGATCTCGATCATATCGTTCGGTTCCTTTCTGTTTTGATCGGAGAGGGCGGACGGATGTCAGATGGCGGGGTTCGACGCGATGAACTCCTCGGTCTCCTCCCGCGTCGGGATGGAGCGCGACGCGCCGCACTTGGTGACGGTCAGCGCCCCGACGGCGCAGGCGAACCGGATCGCGCCGATCAGGTTGCCGGTCTCGCAGTAGCGGACGGCGAGTGCGGCGGTAAAGGCGTCGCCCGCCGCGGTGGTGTCGACCGCCGCCACGCGGTAGGCGGGGATCAGGTTGCAGAGTTTGCCGTCAAAGTAGAAAGCGCCGCGGCTCCCCAGTTTCAGGACGTAGTATTTCGCCTTGACCATCCGGGAGAGGGCGAGGCACGCGCGCATACAGGACTCCACGCCGGTCGGCGCGATGCCGGTGAAGATCTCGGTCTCGATCTCGTTCGGCGAGAAGATCTCGATCGGCGGGAACTCCGAGAGCGGGATCGACCGGCTGGCGGGCGCGGCGTCCAGGATCACGGGGATCTCGCGCGCCGCCGCCATCTTGGCGCACTCGAGCGTGACTTCAAAGGGCGTCTCGAATTGCAGGCAGACGGCGTCGGGTTTCGCCGCGATCGCCTCCTGCGCGTCGGCGGGGACCAGCGTCTGGTTCGCGCCGGGATAGACGACGATGCGGTTGTTCCCGTTCGCCTCGACCAGGATCGCCGCCATACCGGTATTGGTGGTCTTGTCCACCTTGATATGGGAGATGTCGACCCCCGCCTCGACGTAGGTATCATAGAGGCACTTGCCGTTCGCGTCGGCGCCGAGCCGCGCGCAGAACTGGGAGTGCGCCCCCATCTTCGCCGCCGCGACGGCGCAGTTCGCGCCTTTCCCGCCGGGGATGTAGGACAGTCCTCCCTCCCGGTCGACCAGGGTCTCCCCCGCCGCCGGTACCCGTTTCATCCGGAGCACCATATCCATATTGGCGCTCCCGATCGTCAGGATGCGGACGCGTTTTGCTTCGTCTGCCATCTCGTTCACCTCTTTCTTTACGGGATCAGTCGTCCCGTCTGGGTCCGAACCCGAACAACCGTTCCTCCTCGTCCTGTTCGCGGGCGATGCGGGCGGCTTCCAACGCTTCCTGCCGACGTTTCTCTTCCTCGTCGTCGGATGGCTCCTCGTCGGGCTCGTCGGTTTCCTCTTCGGGCTCTTCTTCGGTTTCTTCCTCGGGTTCTTCCGGCTCCTCGTCGGTCGCCGGCAGATCGAACGGAGCGAACAGATCGCCCTCCGGTTCGGCGGGGGCTTCCTCGCTCTCCTCTTCGACCTCTTCCTC
>CAMJCC010000085.1 GCA_946404035.1 uncultured Clostridia bacterium
CGTGTGGATTATCCCGTCGCTGTCGCACACCGCAAGCATACCGTCAACGTACGTGCCTATAAGCTTCGTTATCGCTCTGTATTCGAGTATATCGTCTATTACGGGCGATATCGGGCGCAGCTTTTCAAGCACTTCCGCATTCGTGGAATAACCCGTCTTCGTCTTTTTCTCGGCGTTGTCGACGCCCTGCATATCCACGTTGAACGCGCGGATCAGTTTGTTGTAGGTGTCGCGGATGATCTCGGGTTTCTCGACTTTCGGCGCCCGCGGATCCAGAAGCCACGTCTTCGCGAAGTGGGTCTCGCTCACCCGGAATACCGGCGGCTCGACCAGCGTATCGACTTTCAGACAGTACGGGTTGCGAGGCGCGAACGGATCGCCGACGATCTTATTGTAGAGAGACGGCGGCGTACCCGAGATGGAATACAGCACCGTGTTGCGCTCGGCAAGCTGGGGCATCGAGGACAGCAGCACCCAGGTGTAGGGATGCCGCGGGTCGTAGAAGACCTCCTCCGCCGTGCCGATCTCGACCATCTGCCCGGCGTAAAGGACCGCGACGCGGTCGGCGATCTTTGCAACCACCCCCAGGTCGTGCGTGATGAAAACGATGGTGTATTTGAACTCTTTTTGCAGGTCCTTCAGCAGTTTCAGGATCTGCGCCTGGATCGTCACGTCCAAAGCCGTGGTCGGCTCGTCGCAGATCAGGATCTTCGGCTGGCAGGACAGGGCGATCGCGATGACGATCCGCTGCCGCATACCGCCCGAATACTGGAACGGATAGTCGTCGAAGCGGTTCTCCGCGTCGGGGATGCCGACCTTTTTCATCAGCATCAGGGCGCGCGCTTTCGCCTCGGTCTCGGAGCACTTCTGGTGCTTTAAGATGACCGACGTGATCTGCTTTCCGATCGTGATGATCGGGTTCAGGGAGGTCATCGGGTCCTGGAACACCGTGGCGATCCGACCGCCGCGAATCTGCGTCCAGTCTTTCGAGTATTTGATCTTCGCCAGGTTCAGGATGCAGGTGCCGTGCAGCGTCTCTTCGTTTTCGTCCAGATACCGGACGCGGAACACGACGTTATCGAAGACGGCGTTGCGCGTCTCTTCGTCCGAGAGGTTCGTCCCCTCGATCATCGCGCGTTTCACGGCGGAGACCAGCCGGCGGGTCAGGGTCAGTCTGCTGAAGAACGGATAGCGCCCGACCGAGAGGCAGATCTCCTTTGCGATCACGAGGTTGCGCTCCGCGATCGCGGGATCGGTCACGGGGACCGCTTTCTTCTCGCGGTAGGCGGCTTGCAGTTCCGCCGTCTTGCGCTTGTATTCCGCAAGATATCCGGTCTCGGCGCGCGCGGCTTCGGCGCACGCCCTCTCCTCGGCGGCAAGATCGCGGCGGAGCGCCTTGATCTCGGCGTCGTACCCCGCGATCTTCGCGGAGACTTCGCGCATCTCGGCTTTCTGCCGGGAGGCGTCGAGGGTCTGCTTGTAGTTGAACGCCTCGGTGCGGCGGAAGAGCAGGTCGTTCAGTTTGGCGTCCCACTCGGCGCGCTTCTCTTCGGGCAGGGTCTCTCTCGCCCTCTTTTCGGCTTCCAGTTCTTTGATCTGCCGGTACAGGTCTGCCGCCGCCTCCGCCGACGCGGCGCGGTCCAGCGCTTTTTCCGCCCGGGCGACGAGGAAGCGGGACAGGCGGGTCTTTTTGACGCGCGTATCCGCCAGTTCGTCGTCCGAGAAGATCAGACTTCCCTGGTCGATAAAGCCGTTCTGGTCCAGCATCCCGGCAAAGGTCTTGGTAAAGACCGATTTCCCGGAGCCCGACTCCCCGACGATGGCGATGGACTCGTTCTCGTAGATGTCGAGCGAGATCCCGCGGATCGCGGTCAGTACCCGTCCGCGGACGCGGAACTTGACGACCAGATCCTTGATGGAGAGCAACGTTTTCTTCTGTTCGTTCATAACGTCCCCTCCTTACATGTGCGTTCTCGGGTCGGACGCGTCGCCGAGGTTCTGACCCACGACGTAGAGCACGACCGCGATGATCGACGCGATGACGACGGGCGCCCAGAACTCAAAGCCCCATTCGGTCACGAACATATAGGGCTGGGTCATTTCGATCATCTTGCCCAGCGTCATCTGCGGGAGGCCGATGCCGATATAGGAGAGGAACACCTCGTAGGAAATGTACGAGGGGATCTCGGTGGCGATCAGCGTCACGATGACGGAGACCATAAAGGGCAGGATGTTCTTCAGAGCAATACGGAAGATCGACGTTCCGAGGCACCGGGACGCCAGGTTGTATTCCCGGTCGCGGATGATGATGACCTGCGTCCGGATGAAGTAGGCGATGGCGAGCCAGCCCGTCACCGTCAGGGCGAAGACCATCGTCCAGAAGGTCGCCTCCAATACGCGGACCAAAACCGAGATCAAAAGGATGTACGGCACGTTGCCGATGATGTTGTACACCTCGGTCATGATGACGTCCATCTTCTTTGAGAAGCCCCAGATCGCGCCGAGCACGACGCCGATCAGCATATTGATCCCGGCGCAAACAAGCGCGAGCGAGAGCGAGATGCTCGACCCGTACCAGACCGCGTCAAAGGTCGATTGCCCCTGGTCGCCCGAACCGAGGATCCAATGGATGCTGAACCCGTACTTGGCGATCGCCGCCCCCGGGCTCAGGTGCTTGGATTCCGGATCCAGGACGTATTTCCACGGGGAAACGTCCGGGTTGTAGTGGATGATGGCGGGGTAGATATACGCGAAGACGATGATCAACCCCAAGAGAGCGATGAAGAAAATGTTGATCCGCTTGCGGAAGAAGACGCGGAACACGGATTTCCAGTAGGAATACCGCGGCGCCGTGATCTTCTCGGACTCGATCGAGTCGTTGTCGTAACGGGAGAAGAGTTCCTCGTCGGACATATTCAGTTCTTTCAGATCGATCTGTTTATCCTGCATTCTCTCTCACCTCGCTTTCGACGTAAACGAGATCCGCGGGTCGATCAGCGCCATCAGGATGTCGCCGATGATCAGCGACAGGACCGACAGCGTAGCGTAGAAGAGCGTCAGACCGATGATCACGCCGTTGTCGTAGAAGTTGATCGCCTTGACCAGCATGCCGCCGGCGCCCGGGACCGTGTACACGCTCTCCGTGATGATCGCGCCGGTCAGAGCCCCGAGGATGCTCCCGGGGATGGCGTGCACGATCGGGATGATCGCGTTTTTCAATATATGCTTGGAGAAGATCTCCCGGTCGGTAAGTCCTCCCGACCGCGCGAACTTCACATAATCCGAATTCATCTGGTCGATCATATACCGCCGCGTCCACTTCATCAGTCCGCCGATGGAGGGGAGCGCCAGCGACACGATCGGAAGGATATACATCAATCGGTTCGCCGAATCCACGTCAAACGTATGCGGTAACCCGACCGCCTTACCGATCGACCGGAACATAAAGATATAGGCGAGCGAGGGGACCGCGATGATGAACACGATATAGAGAGTGCCGAGTTTATCGACCAGCTTCTCCTTATGCTGCGCCATCGCAAGCCCGAGCGGGATCCCCAGCAGATACGCCATCGCCACCGACAAAATACCGATGACGAACGAGAACCCGGTCTTCGAAAGACTTCCTTTCACCGGTTCCAGCAACGTATAGTCGTCCACGAACCGCGTCACGTAGAACGGATCCCCGCTGGAATACGTGTTGGCGGCGTAGGTCGCGGAATGCAGATCTCTCGAGACCTCCGCGACGTACCCGGACGGGTAGGTGATCTCCGATTTGACGATCGAGCCCTGCGACTGCGTCATCGTATCGAAGACGTCCACACCGGTATTGACCGAGTAGGACAGCCCCAGATTGACGTTGAACAGTTGCTGGTGCACGAACGGGAACTTGTTATCGAAATAGAGAAGATACTTGTGTTTCGTACCGTTCCCGATGACGGCGGGGGAAAGCTTCTTTCCGCCGTAGACCGGATCGAACAACGTGAAAGAGATCCCTCTGTTCTCGATGTCCTCTTTCGCGTAGTGTACGTTGTCGATCGTGATCAGATGGGTAAAGTATTTCCAGAGCCGCTGGATCAGGGGCTTGTCCCGGTGCGCGAACAGCTGCTGCGCGCCGCCCCGTTTGAGGTTGCCGTTGGTCATATCGGCGTCAAGCCGGACCACCGTATACCCCTTTGCTTCGTAGGTCTCGGTAAACAGACGGACGGCCGCCGCGACGTCTTCTTCGTCGTCTGCCGCCGTGTAGCCGAGGTTTGCCAGTTTCAACCGCTCCTCCGTCGTGATCTCGCCTGCTTTCGCCCGTTCGGCAAGAAAGTCGGTGTACGGGACGTAGTCCAGGTAGTCGTAGTCTTCCCAGCAGCGGTACTTATAAGCCACCCGTTCGTTCGAGATGGTCTTCGTGTAACTGCTGTCCTGCAGGAAGATGTAGTTGCGATCCACGAGCGAATAGACCAGGATCATCACGATCGCGACCACCAGGATAATGGACAGGACCCCCCGGAGCAAACGGTTCAACAAATAGTTTGTCATAACAGTTCTCTCTCAATTACGCAGGAGAGGATGGATGAAGGACATCCATCCCCTCCCGGCAGTATTCGGACGACCGTCCGAGAAGATCAGTCGATACCGAGCACGTGCATCATATCGCCGCCGTTGGCGATAAACGTGTTCAGGTAGGTGGCGGGATCGCCGTAGTCGGGACCCCAGCCGGAGCAGTCGTACAGATCGTAGTTGCACTCTGCGCCGAAGTCGCAGTAGTAACCTGCGTAGTACCAGCCGTAGATATCGGTGGTGTCGACCAGGTTGATGACGACCTTGCCTTCCAGGGCGGTCTCAACGCTCTGCTTCACGACCTGACCGGCGGCAGCGTACTGCGCGTTCGCCTTGAAGACCGGGAAGTCGATGACGATCGGGTTGTCGGCGGAGATGTTCAGGTCGGTCAGAGCCGCGATCGCAGCGTTCAGATGCGCTTTCGCCGCGGTGGGATCGTACCAGCCGTCAAATCCGTCGCTGCTGCCGTCGCCGTCGCCGCCCGTGGGGTTCCAGACCTTGACGGAGGATCCGTCCGCGGTCAGCTGCGCCTGCATGATCTCGCCGTAGTAAGTGCCTTTCGGGAACGTCTTGTTCTCATTGCCGATCTTGATGGTGATCGGGCGGAGAAGTTTGACGAAGTTACCCGGCGTGTAGGTGTTACGGATGCTGTTCAGTTTGGTCGCTTCACCGTCTTTGGCGGCGTTGTAGGCTGCCTGGTCGATCGCTTTCAGAAGCGCGTTACGGAAGTCCGCGTTCTTGATGGCGACGGCGGTGGCGGCTTTCTGCTCGGCGGTCTGCGTGGAGGTCATGGACTCATAACCATCGGTCTCAAACGCGGTCCGCTTGATGTTCACAAAGCCGGAGAAAGTGGTGGCGGTGGTACCGGAAACGTACGCGTAGGTCTCGAACAGCTTGTCCTTCGCGGCAAGCGGAATGGTCGTGGTGTTCAGACCGGCGCCGTCGATCGTGCCGGCTTTCGCGTCGTTGTAGGACTTGGTAACGTCCTTACCGTCGTTGTAGTTCCAGCTCAGGGTCTTGATCCGGACGTTGTCCTTGTTCCAGTAGGACGAGTTGGCTTTGAAGACGATCTTGTTATCCTTGGTGTGGTTCTCAACGAGGTACGGACCGCAGTACAGGATGTGGGCTTCGTCTTTGCCGTAATCGGCGCCCTGCGCGTCGGCGTACGCCTTGCACATCGGCATAAAGGTGTTGTACTCGAGCATAGTGAGGAAGTAGGTGAGCGGAGCGTCGAGCGTGTAGACCAGGGTCTTGTCGTCCGTCGCCTTCACACCGACGGTGCTGAACTCGGCGGTGCCGTCCAGATACTCGGACGCGTTCTTGATAACGCCTCTGACCAGGCCGTTCAGACCGGCGTTGGTGTCCAGCATGTGCTGCATACCGTCGACGAAGTCCTGCGCCTTAACGGGAGCGTACTCTTCGCCGTCCTGCGTCACCCATTTCAGACCGTCGCGGAGTTTGAAGGTGTAGGTCTTACCGTCTTCGGAGATCTCCACGCTCTTCGCGAGCGCGAAGCACAGACGGTTCTCGCAGTCGTAGGAGAGCAGACCCTCGATCGTGTTGATGATCGCGCGGCTGTCGGCGGCACGGTAGGTCTTCAGGATATCCCAGGTCTTGGGCTCGCTGGAGTAACCGATGCTGTAGCTGTCTTTCGTGGTGTAGCCCTTTGCGGCGAGGTACTCGAGCACCCAGGACTGGTACTTACCGGTGCCCTTCAGTTCGAGGTACTTCGCTCTCATCACGTCGCGGTCCGCGGCGGTGATGAAGTTGGTGGCGACGATGAGGCTCTCGTATCTGTCGGCGTCCAGACCCCACAGGGCGTTGTTGCCGGTGTTGGGAGCCACGCGGGAGATCGCGTAGTTACCGCCCTCGGTGGTGAGGGGCAGGAACGCGCCGCTCTCCAGCAGCTTCGCCTCGGCGATCGCCATCACGGCGTATTTCGCGGAAACGTCGCTCTGCGCCTTGGCGGCAAGCAGATACTTGTAGTAGTCGCCGAGAACATCCTTGTAGAGTTCCCAGTCGGGATAATCCGCGAACGCGGAGTCGTCCACAAGGTCAAGGTTCATCGTGACGGTCAGGGCCTCGGAGGTCTCGGTAGCTCCGTAGGACGCGGTCACGACTTCGCGGGAAGAAACGGCGAGTTTGCTTTCGTCAATATTGACTTCGGTATCGTCGCCGCCTTTCGATCCGCCCTTGCTGCACGCGGCGAATGCCGCCGTCAGCATGCAAAGAACGAGAACGATTGCCAGAAACTTGGTTGCGATTTTCATATCGGTTTTTCCCTCCTATATAAAGTATCTTAATTTTACACGCAAATAACAAAAAAGTCAATACTTTTTTCGTTTTTTGCATCAAAGAGTAAAAAACTGACCTGCAAAAATATAAATAATGGCAACCGTTATACATTTGCGATTGCATAAAAAGAGGTGCGGCACGCGTCTTTTCGACACGGACCGCACCGGGCGATATTCATTTATTCAAATTGCAATTATTCAGATCACTTTTCGCCGTTTTCACGGTCGACCAGCGCCTGGACCTTGATCGGCAGGCCGTAGAGGTTGATGAAACCGACGGCGTCCGCCTGGTTGTAGTCGCTCTCGCCGAAGGTGGCGATCTTCTCGCTGTAGAGCGAGTATTTGCTCCACACGCCGGCGCGGATGATGTTGCCCTTGTAGAGTTTCAGCTTCACCTTACCGGTGACCCTCTCCTGCGTCTTGTCGACGAAGGCGGAGAGCGCCTCGCGGAGCGGGGTGAACCACTGCCCGTTGTAGACCAGTTCCGCAAAGGTGATGGAGAGTTTCTCTTTCTCGTGCGCGGTCATCTTGTCGAGCGTGATGCTCTCCAGCACGCTGTGCGCCTTGTAGAGGATCGCGCCGCCCGGGGTCTCGTAGACGCCGCGGCACTTCATGC
>CAMJCC010000086.1 GCA_946404035.1 uncultured Clostridia bacterium
TCTGTCCGCGGCCCTTGATGAGCAGACTGTTGTGCGCGATGGTCTGGCGGTGATAGCTGTTCCGGTGGGTCGTGCTGTAACCGTCGTAGACGCCGGTGTCGCCCGCCAGCATCCCCTTGTACCAGATCTGGAACTGCCCCGCGTCCTGGTGGTCGTGGTTGCCGCCCGTCCGGACGCCGATCTTCATCAGAACGGTCGCCTGGTCGTCGCCCCAACCGTTGCGCGCGATGATCTGCCCGAGCCAGCCGCCGTTATAGAGGATGAGGTCCATCCCCCGGTGGACGTCGCTCGCGGCTTTCACGCCGGTCGAACTGCAGATCAGATATTCCGACACGCTGCCGTACTCGAAGCAGTCCTGGTCGACGTCCGAGAACTTGGTGAAGCACCCCTCTCTGCTTTCGAGCTGGGCGCGGATGGTCTCGTCGTTGAAGAGGTACGCCGCCATCATCGCGGGCAGTCCGTAGTTGATGAAGTCGCCGTCGATCTTGGTCTCGTGGCTGTCGCCCATCGCGAAACCGTTGCCGTTCGGCAGCTCGTAACAGAAGACCGAGCGCATGACCTGCTTCATCCCCTCGGTCTCGTAGAGGTCGGTCCCGGTCGCCGCCTTGACCAGCCACGCGGAGTAGAGGTCGGACGCGAAGCGCACCCGGATATAGAGCGAAACGCCCTGCGGGATCATCCCCGCCTGGTAGTAGTAGTTACGCGGCTCGACGTATTCCTCGTAGATCCGTCCGGCGATGAAATCCCACCAGCCGGGATACTCGTCGTAGATCGCGATGGCAAACGCGAGATAATCGCGGAGCAGCTGGTATTCGCAGCCGTGTCCCGCGACCGAATACCGTTTGTCGGGCGGGAACCCGATCTCGATCTTATCTTTGGAGCCGTTTTCGATCGTACCGGTCAGGATCTTGTGCTCGACGCCCGAAACGATCTGGAGTTTATCCTCCGGCGTGAGCAGGTCGTAACACCAGTCGTACACGCACGCCGCGGTGTACATCACCTCGCCGTACTGCCGGACCGGGTCGCTGGTGAGATCCACGATCTTCAGGGTCAGGATGTAGTTCTTGATCGCCGAGATCGCGCGGTAGCCCGTGATCTTGTTCCCGGTCATCTGGTAATCCAGCGCCAGCGACTGGATGTCCCGGAGGACCTCCTGGTCGAAGTTGTAGGTGGCGTTGGTGATATACTTGTAGGTCCCGACCTCGTGCTTGGTCGCCTCGCCGAGCTGTCCGTCGGGCATCGAAGCGACCCCGGACCGGAAGCGGATGGAGGCGGCGCCGTTTTTGTCCTCCTTGAGCGCGGCCTTGATCCCGGCGACGCTGCTCGCGGTAAAGAGAACGCGCGGATGCCCCACGATCGGGTACACCGGCGGCTTGGCGTAACTCTTGGACGACGCGGCGGCAAGGTTCGCCGTGACCGTCGAACCGCCGAAATCGGCGATCGCAAAGTTCGCCGCTTTGTCTTTCTCTTCGTTCCATTGTGCCGAGTAGGCAGCGTTGGTCATGGTGATCTCTCCTCCGGATGTTCCGCACTTCGTGCAGTATCGTTCGCTCTTGCCGTCGGCGGTCTCCGAGGGGACCGTGACCAGCCGCGCCGTTTCGGACCAGACGTGCTCGTCCTCGACCGTTTCGGTCTTGGTCTCGCCGCAGACCGAGCAGGTGTAGACCGTTTCGTGCTTGCAGACGGTCAGGTCAGTCGTGTCGCCTTTCTCCCAGACGTGTTCGTGCACCGTCGTCGCGGCGGCTTTGTTCTTGCCGCAGGACGCGAGCGCGAAGAGCGCGAGAAAGAGGCTCAGAACGGTGATAAAACGGTAATTGCGATGTTTCATGGCTCATCCTCCGTGGTCCTGTGATTTTGATGATCTTGGGTCGGTATGGGGGGCGCCGAATTCGCTTGTCTTCATTATATCACGGCGCCGCCGCTTTTGCAAGGGTTTTTCGCCCGAAAGCCGCTTCGATTGCCAAACGGGCGGCGGACGCGTCCTTTCCTATCTATATGCGCGCGGGAAAAACGGTGGAAAAGTGACCGAAGGACGGGGACGGATATTCTGCGGGGCGTGCCCCGCAGAAACTTCTGCGCCTCGCCCCTCGTGAGCGAGCTCCCGGACGGCTTCGGCGCGAAACCGAACCTATTCTTTGCCCCTCTTCCCGGGGAGGGGCAAAGAACCGGGTGAGAAGCCGCAGTGCAGCAGGCAACAGGACGGGCGCCCCCGAGGGGACGCCCGTCCTGTTGGCTGCGGCACTAGGATTCGAACCTAGGTGATGACGGAGTCAGAGTCCGTTGCCTTACCGCTTGGCGATGCCGCATTGACGGAACGTATTATAGCAGACGCCGACCGAATTGTCAAGAGGGTAAAACAAAAAACGTTTTGCGCCGGGCGGCGCCGTCTTTTGTCCCTTGCGCGGGGAAATTTCGTTTCTCTCTTCCCTTTCCGGCGGTTTTGTTGTATAATGGGAGCAGGCCCGGTCCCCGCGCGGGACGGGCAAATCCGACCGAAAGGGACCGTTTATGTATCGACAGGGCGCATTACCGGAACTTCTCTCGCCCGCCGGGTCGTTCGACGCGGTGGTCGCCGCCGTGAACGCGGGGGCGGACGCGGTCTATTTCGGCGGCAAGCAACTGAATGCCCGCGCCTTTGCCAAGAACCTCGACGACGGGGAGATCGCGCGGGCGGTCGTCTACTGTCATCTGCACGGAGCGAGGGCGTACGTCACGCTGAACACCCTGCTCTCCGAGCGCGAACTCGAGGGCGCCGTCAGGCGCGCGGGGGAACTCCGGGAGATCGGGGTCGACGCCCTGATCGTCGCGGACGTCGGGCTGATCGCCCGGCTGACCGAACTCTATCCCGACCTGCCGATCCACGCCAGCACGCAGGCGTCCGCCCACTCGACCGAGGGGTGCGACCTGCTCGCCAAGCTCGGTGCGAAGCGGGTGGTGCTCGCGCGCGAACTGCCGCTTTCCGAGATCGTCACGGTCACAAAAAACGCCGTCCCCGAGACCGAGATCTTTCTGCACGGGGCGCTCTGCGTCTGTCACTCGGGACAATGCCTGTTCTCCTCGCTTGTCGGCGGGCGGAGCGGCAACCGCGGCGCCTGCGCCCAGCCCTGCCGCCTCCCCTACGACGGGAAAGAACGGCTCTCGCTCCGCGACCTGTGCCTTGCGCCGCATATCCCCGAACTGATCGCCTCGGGCGTTTCGTCGCTGAAGATCGAGGGGCGGATGAAGAGCCCCGGGTACGTTTTCGGGGTGACGTCGGTCTACCGCCGTCTGCTGGACGAAAAACGCGCCGCGACGCCGTCCGAGATCGCGGAACTTGAACGCATCTTCTCGCGCGGCGGGTTCACCGACGGCTATTTTACCGGCAATATCACGCGCGGGATGCTCGGCGTGCGCTCCGCGTCCGACAAGGCGAACTCCCGGGAAGTAAACGACGCCGCATTCGCGCCGCTCCCCGTCCCGGTCGAGCTTGCCTGTACCGTCGCCCCCGGCGTTCCGGCGACCCTGACCCTCTCCGCCGCCGGGCGGAGCGTGACGGTCGCGGGGGACGTGCCGGAACCGGCGAAAAACGCCCCGCTGGAAAAAGGCGCGCTTGCCGCGCGGCTGACCAAACTCGGCGGCACCTTCTTTACCTGCGACCCCGCCGGGGTCAAGATCGACCTCGCCCCGGGGCTGAACCTCTCGCCGGGCGCCGTCAACCAACTGCGCCGCACCGCCGTTTCGGCGTGGGAGGCGGGCGAGCGGCGGGCGCCGCTCCCCTATACGGGGGATAAAGCGGATCGTCCTTTCCCGAAATCTCCCCTGCTCTCGGTCTTCTGCCGGACGGCGGAACAGCTCGACGCCGTCGCCGGTCTTCTGCCGCCGGGGTCCGAGACCTTCCTCCCGGTATGGGAGGAGATCGGCGCGACGGTCCCCTCCGGCGTTTCGTTCCCCGCCGTGATCTTCGACGGCGAGCGCGAAGAGGTCGTCAAAACGGCGCAACAAGCGCGGGAGCGCGGGATCGACCTCGCTCTGGTCCACAACGTCGGGCAGATCGCGCTTGCCCGCGCGCTCGGCTTTACCGTGATCGGCTCGCAGCGCTTGAATATCACCAACCGCCGGTCGGCGGCGGCGCTCTCCCGCGCGGGTCTTTCCGACGCGATCCTCTCGCCCGAACTCCCGATCTCCGCGGCGGCGGAGGTCGGCGGACGGGTCCTGTCTTACGGGCATATCCCCCTGATGCTGACCGAGCGCTGTTTCATCCGCGAGAACTTCGGATGCGAAAAGTGCGGCAAAGCGTGTTTTACCGACCGGACGGGGGCGAAGTTCCCCCTGCTCCGCGAGTACCCGCACCGCAACCAGATCTTAAACGGCGTCCCGACCTACCTCGGGGACAAGCAAAACGAGCTCGCCGCCGCGGGGCTTACCCGTTTGCACCTGTTCTTCTCGGTCGAAACGCCCGCCGCGGCAAAAGAGATCCTTCGGCGTTTTCTTGCGGGCAAACCGCTTGACGCGGTCGCCCGGCGGACGCCCCGCACATTCTGACAAACGAAAGGCGCTATGATATGGAACTGATCCTGGCTTCGCAATCCCCGCGCCGCCGCGAACTGATGACCGACGCCGGATACGCTTTCCGCGTTCTCGTCAGTTCCGCCGACGAAACGCTCCCCGAGGGGACCCCGCCGAGGGACGGCGTGCGGATCCTTGCGGAGCGGAAAGCGCTGGCAGTGGAAAGCACGCTCCCGCCTGACATTTTGCAAGCCGCCCCCGTGTACGTGATCGGGGCGGATACGCTGGTCGAACTGAACGGCGTGCCGCTCGGAAAACCCAAAGACGAGGACGAGGCGACGGCGATGCTGTCCGCCCTCTCGGGGGCGCGGCACCGCGTGGTGACCGGGGTCGCGGTCGTGGTCGGGGGCAAGGTCTTTTCGGGTACCGAGACCACGACCGTCACGTTCCGTCCGCTCTCGCAAGACGAGATCGCGGAGTACGTCGCGTCGGGCGAACCGATGGACAAGGCGGGCGCCTACGGCATCCAGGCGGGCGCCGACCGCTTCGTCAAACGAGTGGACGGCGAGGTCGACAACGTGATCGGTCTGCCACGCAGGCTGCTTGCCAAACTGCTCCGCGACGCCGGGTACGAACCGGGAAAGGAGACCCCGTGAACAAGAGCGAAAAACGCGCACGCATCGCGGCGGTCAACGCCGCCTTAAAAGAACTGTACCCCGACGAGTGCGCCCTGCTCTGGGGCGGGGACGATCCCTGGCGGCTGCTCGTGATGGCGCGGCTCTCGGCGCAATGCACCGACGCGCGGGTCAATATCGCCGCGGGTCCGCTCTTCGAGCGCTTCCCCGACGCGAAAGCGATGGCGGCGGCGAAAGTTGCGGAGGTCGAGCCCTACGTCAAGTCCTGCGGGCTGTACCACCGAAAAGCCGAGGATCTGGTCAACGCCTCCCGGATGTTGCTCTCCGATTTCGGCGGGCGAGTCCCCGAGGAGATGGACGACCTGCTCCGGCTTCCCGGCGTGGGACGCAAGATCGCCAACCTGATGCGCGGCGACGTGTTCGGGCAGGGCGGTTTCGTCACCGACACGCACTGCATCCGCATCTGCGGGCGGCTCGGGTTTTACCCCGAAAAAGAAAAGAACCCCTACAAGATCGAAAAGACCCTGTCGGGATTGATGGACGAAAAAGAGGGACCCGCGTTCTGCCACCGGATCGTCTGGTTCGGGCGGGAGGTCTGCCGGGCGCAGAACCCGGCGTGCGCGACCTGTCCGCTCGCTTTGCGCGGTCTTTGCGAGAAGCGGCTCCGGGAGGCGAAGAATGGATAAACTGCGGGTGCGCTATCCCGTGATCGTCGAGGGGAAATACGACAAGATCGCCCTCTCCGCTATCTTCGATACCCCGGTCTTTTCCACCGGGGGTTTTTCCGTGTTCAACAGCGAGGGGACGCGCGCGCTGCTCCGGCGGCTCGCCGAGAAAAGTCCGCTCATCCTCCTGACCGACAGCGACGGCGGCGGGCGGCAGATCCGGTCGTTCCTCTCCGAGATCCTGCCCCCCGACAAAGTGATCCATCTGTACATCCCGCAGCTTCCCGGCAAAGAAAAGCGGAAAGCAAAGCCCGGCAAGGCGGGACTGCTCGGCGTGGAGGGGATGGACCCCGTCCTGCTCCGCCGGCTGTTCGCGCCGTTCCTTACCGACGCGCCCGCGCGCCCCGCGTCGCCCCCGCTGACCAAGACCGACCTGTTTTCACTCGGTCTTTCGGGCAAAGCCGGATCGGCGGAGAAGCGCGCCGCGCTCGCCGTTTCGCTCGGACTTCCCGGCGATCTTCCCGCCAACGCCCTGCTCGACGCGCTGAACATCCTGTTTTCGCGCGACGAGTTCCTTTCGCGGTACGGCGAAAAGTCCTGACCGTCAGCCCCCGACGTGCAGGTCGCGCCACACGTCGGCAAGCGTGCCGGGCAGAACGAACTCGCGCACGGCGAGGTCGTACAGATACGCGGCGTCGGCTTCCCCGCCCGGGAAGCGCCCGACCTCCTCGCTCGCGCCGCGGCATTCGACCGAAACGATAAAGCTGCCGTCCCGCCGGATCAGCCGGTAGACCGCGGCGACGCCCCGCCGCGTGACCGCCTCCCGCCGGAGGACCTCGTCCAAAACGCCGTTCCCCTCTGCTGCCATTGCTCTTCCCCACCGTTTTTTTCTTTATTGTATCACGCGAGCGGCGCGCGACCCGTTTCCCTGCTTTTCCCCGCCCCGAAAACCCGGTTTTTGCCGTATGAGATAAAGCGGGCGTTTCGGAATAGGTTTCGCATATCTTTCGTTTTCGACGAATATTTTTCCGTTTTTCGACGCGTTTCGCCCCTGTTCGAGCCGCCGACATCAACGGTTTTCCGCCGCCGACGGAGGAAAAATCGTAAATTGTGAAAAGCGAATACTCCCGTTGCCGTTTATACAATCAAAAAGACGAAAAAACGGGCCGCCCGGTCGGGCGGTCCGTCGTGTTTTTTTAACTCAGGAAGCCGTTGACGATCTGCTCCTCGGCTTCTCGTTCGGTCAGCCCGAGGGTCATCAGTTTGATGAGCTGCGCGCCGGCGATCTTGCCGATCGCGGCTTCGTGGACCAGCGCGGCGTCGACGTTGTTGGCTTCGAGCGCCGGGACGGCGAGGATCCTGCCGTTGTCCATAATGATCGAGTCGCACTCGGTATGCCCTCGGCTCTCGGCGTTACCGACGATCTTGGCGTCGAAACGCTGGAAGGAATTGTCCTTTGCCACCGAGCGGGAGACCACGTCGGCAGACGCGCCCGCGCCGTTCAGTTCGACGTCGTAGGTGCTGAGCGCCCGCTGTTCCCCGTGGGTCATCAGCCGCTCGCGCACGACCAGTTTCGCGCCCGCGCCGAGTTTGGCGACGGTCTTGCG
>CAMJCC010000087.1 GCA_946404035.1 uncultured Clostridia bacterium
CCTAATGAAGTCGCTGCGCTAATGAAGACGCGCCGGGGGCGCTAATGAAGAAATGACGAACCGTGAGGGCAAGGGAATGCTGAAACGCATACTGTCTTTTTTGCTTCTGCTCGTTTTGCTCGCGACGGCGGTCTCCTGCTCGTTCTGGCAAAGGCGGGCGACCGAAGCGCCGTCCGACCCGCTGGATGCCGGGGACGTGATCGCGCGGCTGAACAAGAGCAAGAACGTTACGGTCGGGCGGACCGATCTGGTCTTCGACCTGACGCGAAAAGAGATCGACGAACTGTACCGGAAGTTCGACCAACTCGACCGCCTGCTTGCCGCGGGGACCGATTACGAGGCGTTCGACGCACTCTATACCGAGATCGCGGAAACCGACCTCGCGCGCGTCGATACGCAGAACGAACTCCTTTACGTTCTGTGGTGCTGCGACCTTACCGACCCTCTGACCGAGGCGGCGCATCTTGCACTCGACGAGATACATACCGACCTGATCGCCCGCCTGAACCGGATGTACGAAACCGTCTGGAATTCCCCGTTCAGGGACGCGTTCTACGACGGCTGGACCGAGGAGGAGATCGCGTACGCGCGCGCGCTCGCCGCGGGATACACCGACGAGATGACGGCGCTGACGCGGGCAAACGACGAACTGTTGGTCGCGTTCCGCGCCCTCTCAGACGAGGACGAGAACTACTACCCCGAAACGGCGCGCCTGTTCCTTGAAATGGCGAAAAACAACGACCGCATCGCCGCGCTGCTCGGCTACGACGACTATATGGAGTACGCCTACAGAGAGATCTACGGGCGGGACTACGCCCCCGCCGACACGGCGGCGTTCCGCACCTGCTTCCGGGAGGGGCTGATGCCCCGGCTCTCGGAGTACGCCGAGAAAGTCAACGGCGACGGGCTGGCGTTTCTCACGCTGTCGTTTGCGGATTACTGGCAGTTCTACCGCTATTTCGCGGGCGACGTCCGAAGCGATCTTTCCGACGTCGTCGCCCGGTACGCCTCCGCCGTCGGGGAGTACGCGCCCGCATACCTTGCGACCTACGAGGAGTTTTTCGGCAAAAAGAACTACTACTTTGCCGACGGAAACTCCTACGAGGGCGCGTTCACGACCTACCTCTCCGACGCTATGACCCCGGTGATCTATTTCGGCCCCGGCTACGCCTCGCCCGACGCGTTTTTGCACGAGTTCGGGCACTACTTCGTCGCGGTGCAGAACGGGAGCGAAGCGGAACTGTACTCCTACGACCTTGCCGAAACGCAGTCGCAGGGCAACGAGTTCCTGTTCACCTACTGGTTTGAAAACAACGAGCCGTCCGAGCGCGCGATCGCGCAAGCCGTCGCGGAGTACAAGGAATACGAGATCCTGGTGACGGTGCTCGTCGCGTCGCTTGTCAACGACTTTGAGATCTACGTTTACAGCCATCTCGACGAACTGACGCCCGAAGAACTCGACGGCGTGCTGATCTCTCTCTGCGACGGATACGGCGGATACGGCGCGGTCGAAGCCGCGATGGGATACGCGCCCGAGACCTACTGGCACCACGTCGTGATGGAGGCGCCGGGCTATTACGTCAGCTACGCGACGTCTGCGATCCCGACGCTGTCGCTCTACGCTATGGCGAGGACGGAGGGGTTCGCGGCGGCGGTCGCCGCCTACCGCGTCATCGCGACGGCGGACCCCGAAACGGGATTTCTCGAAACGCTTAACGCGGCGGGGATCGGTTCCCCGTTCGACCCTGCGACCTACGCGGCGATATCTTCGCAGCTTGCACCGATACCAACGAAAGACGGACAATAAATGGACGGGATCAGAAAGAACGCGCTATACGAGATCGAGATCACGGATCTCTCCAACCTCGGTTACGGGGTGGGACGGATCTCTGACCTTGTGGTTTTCGTATCAGGAGCTGTCGACGGCGACCTCGTTTCGGCAAAGATCATCAAAGTCACCAAAAGTTACGCCGTCGGGCGGCTGGAAAAGCTGATCCGCCCGTCGGTCTACCGGCTCCCCTCCCCCGACCCCTGCTCCGCGCGCGGGTGCGGCGGGTGCGCGTATCGCGCGCTCACCTACGCGCACGAACTGGAACTGAAACGGCGCACGGTGGCGGCGGCGTTCCGGCGGGCGGGACTTCCCGACGTCGTGGTTTTGCCCGTCCTCTCGACCGGAAAAACCGCCGGCTACCGCAACAAGGCGCAGTACCCCGTGACCGGGACCCCCGACGCGCCGGTGATCGGGTTCTTCGCCCCCAAAAGCCACCGCGTGACAGACGCGCGGCGCTGTCCCCTGCAGCCCGCGCTGTTCGGCGAGATCCTCGACGAGATCGCCCGTGAGATCAAAGAATACGGGATCACACCCTACGACGAGGATACCCACACCGGGCTTCTCCGGCATATCTACCTCCGCTCGGCAAAGGACGAAAAAGAGGTCCTCTTGACCTTTGTGATAAACGGCGACGCGCTCCCGCACGCCGACAGCGTGGTCCGGGACCTGACCGCCCTCTTCCCCGCCCTCGTCGGCATCGGCGTCAATTACAACCGGGAAAAGACCAACGTCATCTGCGGCGACAAGTACCAAACGCTCTGGGGCAAGGACGGGATCACCGATACGCTTGCGGGCGTGGAACTCTTGTTTTCCGCCGCCTCGTTCTATCAGGTCAACCGCGACGCCGCCGAACTGCTCTACGGCAAAGCCAAAGAGATCGCGGAGTTCAAGGGGAACGAGCTGCTGCTCGACCTCTTCTGCGGGGTCGGGAGCATCGGGCTCTCGATGGCGGACGCGGTAAGTGAAGTCGTCGGGATCGAGATCGTGCCCGACGCGGTGAGAAACGCAAACGAAAACGCCCGCCGCAACGGGATCCAAAACGCCGCGTTTTTCGCGGGCGACGCGACGGACACGGAACAGCTGCTCGCCGGAGCGGAGAGGGCGCTCGGAAAGACGCTCGTCCCCGACGCCGTGGTCCTTGATCCGCCGCGCAAGGGATGCGACGAAAAACTGCTCTCGTTCCTTGCCCGCCGGGGGATCCCGAAGATCGTCTATATCTCCTGCAACCCCGAAACGCTGGCGCGGGACGTGGCGTACCTGTCCAAACAGGGGTACGGGTTCTCCGCCGTCACGCCGGTCGATCTGTTTCCCCGCACGGGGCACGTCGAATGCGTAATGCGGCTGATCTGCACACAAGATAAGAGGTGACAAAATGAATTATCTGGAAGAATACTACACCGCAAAAGACGAAGACGCGCGGTTGCTGTCCCGGCACGGGCAGGTCGAATATCTGACCACGATGAAATGTATCCGGGAGTGCGTTTCGGGCATCGACGATCCCGCGATCCTCGAGGTGGGTGCAGGGACCGGACGCTACAGCGTGACCTTGGCAAAAGAGGGGTATCGGGTGACGGCGGTGGAACTCGTCCCGCACAACCTCGACGTTCTGCGCTCCAAACTGGACGGCTCCGAGCGGATCACCCCGGTTTTGGGGAACGCGCTTGATCTGTCGTTCCTTGCCGACGGGTCGTTTGACCTGACCATGGTGCTCGGTCCGATGTACCACCTCTACACCCAAGAGGACAAGCTCCGCGCCCTCTCCGAGGCGGTGCGGGTGACCAAACCGGGCGGGCGGATCCTGGTCGCGTACTGTATGAACGAGGCGACCGTGATCCAGTTCGCTTTCTTAAAAGACAACCTGGCGGCGCTGGAGGACGAGCATCTGCTCACCCCCGACTGGCACTGCAAAAGCGAGCCCAAAGAGGTGTTCGAGCTCACGCGCACCGAGGACATCGCCGCGCTGGACGCACGTCTTCCGGTCAAGCGCCTGAAACTGGTCGCCACCGACGGTGCGACCAACTATCTGCGGGAATGGATCGACGGTACGGACGATACGACCTTTCAGAAGTGGCTCGACTACCACTTTACGATCTGCGAGCGGCAGGATCTTGTCGGCGCGTCGCATCACACGCTCGATATACTGGAAAAGGCGTGAAAATATGAGCATCCGAAAAAACGAGATCCCCATTCTGGAATACGACGACGCCCCCGACGCCGTGATCGAACCGCGGCACGAAGCGCTCGGGATCGCGCTCCCGAAAAAAGCCGTCTTCGCCTTTCTCGGCGGAGCGGTGGACGAGTACGCGCGGGCGCGCGATGCGAAGATCGTCGCGGAGTTCGTTTCCGCGACCAAGAACTTCCCCGTCTATCTTCTGAAACAGGACGGGCAGGAGATCTGTCTGGTGCAGGCGCCGGTCGGCGCGTCCGCCGCGGCGCAGGTCCTTGACTGGCTGATCGGCTACGGCGTGCGCGAGATCGTCAGCGGCGGCTCCTGCGGGGCGCTGGCGGACTTTGACGAGGGGGTGTTCCTGGTCCCGTGCAAGGCGCTTCGGGACGAGGGGACTTCCTACCACTACCTGCCCCCGGCGCGCTTCGTCGAAACGTCGGAGCGGGTGCGGCGCGCGATCGAAACCGTTTTGACCCGACACGGTCTTCCCTATACCGAGGTGGTCGCCTGGTCGACCGACGGCTTTTACCGCGAGACAAAAGAAAAAGTCGAGTACAGACGGCGCGAGGGATGCTCGGTCGTGGAGATGGAGTGCGCCGCTTTGGCGGCGGTCGCCGAGATGCGAGGCGCCGCCTGGGGCGAGTTGCTCTTTACCGCCGACACGCTCGCGGACGCGGAATGCTACCGGGAACGCGACTGGGGCAAAGGCGCCGTTGCGCGCGCGCTGGAGTTGTGCGTCGAGGCAGCAAAGGCGATCTGACGTTTTCAACCGTCCCCTATCTCACGCGGCGCCAAACGCCGTGCGACAGAAAAGATAAAGGAGAAAAAACGTGATCAAAGACTACATTATTCAGAACTGGGCGCTGATCCTTATTCTGTTTGCGTTCGCGATCTCGCTCAAAATGACGGTGTTCCTCGAAAAAAGGACGATACGGCGAATGATCATCACGATCTTCGCTCTGTTCCTCCTTTCGATCTCGGTCTTTACCGAGTTCCGTCTGGCGGACGCGGGGACGCATCAGGGGCTTCGTCTGGTCCTGATGGCGATCCGTTACAGTTCCACGCCTTTCCTGTTGGCGATGGTGATCTTTACGCTGGTCCGGCGGTTCCGCTGGTTCATCTTCATCCCTGCGATTGGGGCGGCGCTGATCAACTTCCTGTCGATCTTTACGGGGGTCGTGTTCGCACTTGACGCAGACCATGAACTCGTGCGCGGACCGCTCGGGTACTTCCCCTACGTCATGGCGGGGCTCTACTGCGTGTTCGTGATCTATATCCTGTATAAGCGCTGTAACAAAACCGCCGCAGAGATCATCCCGATCCTGTTCTTCTGCTTCACGTTTTTGTCCGACCTGATCCTTCCCTTCGTGATCGGGCGGGATTTCGCGCAGTTCTTCTGCGCGACTATCTCGATCGCGCTGTTCGTCTACTACGTTTTCTCGATTTTGCAACTGACCAAGCGGGACGCCCTGACCGGCGCGCTCAACCGCCAGGCGTACTACGCCGACGTCGCCACCGATCCCGAGGAGATCACCTCGCTCGTGTCGCTTGATTTGAACGGATTGAAGACCATCAACGACACGCAGGGTCACTCCGCCGGGGACGAGGCGCTGACCGTCCTTGCCGTCTGCTTCACGCGCGCGCTCGGGCGCAGACAGTCGCTCTACCGCGTGGGCGGCGACGAGTTCGTGATCGTGTGCCGCAAGACCTCACATCTGGAGACCGACCAACTGGTCGAGCGTATCAAAAAGAACGTTTCCGCGACCGAGTACAGCTGTTCGATCGGATACAGCTATTCGCTTGACGGCGCGAAAACGGTCGATACGCTGCTCAAAGAATCCGACAGTATGATGTACGAGGAAAAGGCGCGCTACCACAAAGCCGCCGAAAAGAACCAGCCGAAAGCTTGAATGATTTGCGGGCGCGCCCGCAAAACTCGATACGTCGCTTTGCAACAAGACAAGAAAGGAGCGTCAGACTATGCTGCTTTTCATCAACGCCTGTGTGAGAAAGGCGTCCAGAACGCGCCAACTGGCGGAGCGGATCCTTGCCGACGCGGGACCCGTGACCGAGGTGCGCCTGACCGACCTCGATTTCCCGAAGGTCGACGAGGCGTTCATCGAAAAACGCAACCGCCTGCTCGAAGAGAAAAAGTTTGACGATCCCATATTCGACCTTGCGCGGCAGTTCGCCGCCGCCGACGGGATCGTGATCGCCGCGCCGTTCTGGGACTTTTCGTTCCCCGCCGTCTTAAAACAGTATCTGGAACAGGTGACGGTCCTCGGGATCACGTTCCGGTACACCCCGAACGGCGTGCCGAAAGGGCTTTGCCGGGCGAAGAAACTGACCTACATCACAACGGCGGGCGGCGAATACGTCCCCGAGGAATTCGGCTTCGGGTACGTCCGCGCGCTGGCGCAGCACTTTTACGGCATCAAGGGCGTCGCGCAGATCAAGGCGACGGGACTTGATATTGACGGGACGAACGTGGAAGAGAGGTTGCAGAAAGCGCTGTAAAGTCGAAACAGCGCGCGCTGTTTCGACAATGAATTGCGCCGTATCCGGCGCGTGAATTGCCTGGCGGCATGAATTGTGCCTGCGGCACATGAATTGACGGCAAAGCCGTCATGAATTGCGAACAAGTTCGCATGAATTGTCGCTACGCGACATGGAAAGGAGAACCACCTATGCGCAATTTTACACACGCGATACCGACGAAACTGTATTTCGGCGAGGGGCAGATCGAAAAACTCGACGGCGCGCTGCGCCAATTCGGTAAAAACGTCCTGCTCGCCTACGGCGGCGGATCGATCAAGAAGACCGGGCTGTACGACGCGGTCAGAAAGATCCTTTCCGACGGTGACTTTACCGTCACGGAACTGTCGGGGATCGAACCCAACCCGCGGATCGGGTCGGTCCGGCGCGGGGTACAACTCTGCAAAGAGAACAAGGTCGACGTGGTCCTGGCGGTCGGGGGCGGAAGCACCATCGACTGCTGCAAGGCGATCGCGGCGGGCGTCTACTACGACGGGGACCTTTGGGAGATGGTGGCGGACCACAGCCACGGACTGCTGAAAGCTCTGCCGCTGGTGGACATCCTGACGCTTGCGGCGACGGGCTCCGAGTTCGATAACTGCGCCGTCATCTCCAACCCCGACGTCAACCAAAAACTCGGCAACGACTACACCTTCCCCGCCGTTTCGATCTGCGATCCGACCTACACCTACACGGTTTCGGCGTACCAGACCGCGGCGGGCACGGCGGACATCATGAGCCATATTTTCGAGGGGTATTTCTCGCGCACGCCCGACAGCTCCCTCTCGGACTTTATCGCCGAGGGCGTGCTGAAGA
>CAMJCC010000088.1 GCA_946404035.1 uncultured Clostridia bacterium
CGGAGGAGGGCGCGGACACGTTCCGCACCGCCCTCGATAAAGCAGTCGACACCCTCGAAAGACAGATCCGGAGGAACAAGACCCGCTTGCAGAAACGCATCCGCGAGGGCGCGTTCGCCGAGCCCGCTTTCCCCGAAGGACCCGATTACGAGGAGGAACCCGAATTCGAGATCCGCACCAAGACCTACCCGATCCGCCCGATGTCGGTCGAGGAAGCGATCCTGCAAATGAACCTGCTGGAACACCAGTTCTTCGTCTTCGTCGACGACGTGGATCAGGAAACGAGAGTGGTCTACCGCAGAAAAGACGGAGGATACGGACTGATTATTCCCGAATAAGTGAAACAAAAAACCGCCGCGGTTTTCCAGCGGCGGTTTTTTGATCTTTCAGTTGCGCACGTTCCACGGTCCGGCAACGGGGGACAACCGTTCAACAACGGACCGAAAGCCGTCCTTGTCCCTGACGAAATCGAACAGCGGATCTTTCATCGAGGACAGCTGTATCTGCGCCGCGTTATCGCTTTCGTTACACAGGATGCGTCCCGCCGGCAATCCCTCGAACAGCAATGAATGGCCGCATTGCGGCATGAATTGCGCGCCGCGCATGAAATGACGACCGCCCGGAAATCCGGGCGGTCGTCATTGGTTTCAGTATTCCGCCGAGCCGACGGTGCGGGGATAGGGGATGACGTCGCGGATGTTTGAAACGCCCGTGAGGTACATAATGATGCGCTCAAATCCCAGCCCGTAGCCGGCGTGGCGCGCCCCGCCGAAGCGGCGGAGGTTCAGGTACCAGGAGTAGTCCTCCTCGCGCATCCCGAGTTCGTGGATCCGTTTCATCAGGAGGTCGTAGCGTTCCTCACGCTGCGAGCCGCCGATGATCTCCCCGACGCCGGGGACAAGCAGGTCCATCGCCGCGACGGTCTTGCCGTCGTCGTTCTGCCGCATATAGAAGGACTTGATCTCTTTCGGATAATCGGTGACGAAGATGGGCGCGCCGAACACCTTTTCGGTCAGGTACCGTTCGTGCTCGGTCTGCAGATCCATCCCCCAAGACACGGGATACTTGAACGGTTCCCCGCTCTTTTGGAGGATCTCGATCGCCTCGGTGTACTTGACCTCGCGGCAATCGCTGTTGACCAGGGTGTTCAGCCGTTCGGTGAGCCCCTTGTCCACAAAGTTGTTGAAGAACTCGATCTCGGCGGGACAGGTGTCCAGCACGTGCCGGATGATGTGCCGGATCATATCCCAGGCGAGTTTCATACAGTCGTGAATGTCGGCGAACGCGATCTCGGGCTCGATCATCCAGAACTCGGCGGCGTGGCGCGCCGTGTTCGAGTTCTCGGCGCGGAAAGTCGGACCGAACGTGTAGATATTCCCGAACGCCATCGCGTAGGTCTCGCCCTCGAGTTGTCCCGACACCGTCAGGTTCGCGCTCCTGCCGAAGAAGTCCTTGCTGTAATCGACCCGGCCGTCCTCGGTCTTGGGCGGGTCCTCGAGGTCGAGGGTGGTCACGCGGAACATCTCGCCCGCGCCCTCGCAGTCCGACGCGGTGATGAGCGGCGTATGCACGTAGACGAAGCCGCGGTCGTGGAAGAAACTGTGGATGGCGTACGCCGCCTCGCTCCGCACGCGGAACACGGCGGAGAACAGGTTGGTGCGCGGGCGCAGATAGGCGATCTCGCGCAGGTATTCGACGGTGTGCCGCTTCTTTTGCAGCGGATAGTCCGGGGTCGACGTTCCCTCGACCTCGACTTTTTCCGCCTTGATCTCAAAGGGCTGTTTTGCCGCCGGGGTCAGTTCCAGTTTTCCCGTCACGATCAGCGCCGCCCCGACGTTCTGGGACGCGATCTCGTCGTAGTTGTCGATCTTTTCACGCTCGAAGACGACCTGCACCGTTTTGAAGCAGCTCCCGTCGTAGAGATCGATGAAGCCGAACGCACGGCTGTCGCGGATCGAGCGCGCCCAGCCGCCGACCGTGACCGTCTTACCGCCGAGAGTTTCGCTCTCGTCGTAGAGCCGTTTGACGGCGATCAGTTGTTCTTTCATACTTCCGTTCCTTTCGGATATGTCCCGTATTTACAGGTTATTATAGCATACCCGCGTTTGGATTTCCACCCTTTCGCTCCCTTTTTTTCTTTTTTTCTTTCTCTTTTTCATCTTTTTTCCAAAAATCACTTGACGCGTGACTTTTTGTGTGCTATAATAGTCACGCAACAAGTTACAACAGGAGGAAAAACCGCAACCATGAACGAAAGTCAAAGGAGGATCCCTACGGGGATCGAACATCTGATCGCGGCGATCTGCGAGGATTACCCGAGAAGAAAGCACGAGATCGAGATCGGGCGTGGAGACCCCGCGACGCTCGCCGAGTACCGTCGGCTGAACGACCTTGTCGACGACGCGCTGGAGGAGAGCTGCGAACCGGCTATCCGGGAGGAAATGCGCCGCGACCTGGCGCTCCGGCGCGGGGCGCACTACACCCAGATCTGGCAATTCGGGGAGGGTTCGTACAAGATCCGGAAGCGGATGTGCAAACTCGCCATCGCCAAGCGGCTCCGGCTGCTGTAAGTCAGGTCGCGGGGATCACGCCCCGGACGAACCCGGAGGGGTCCGCGGACGAGAGATCGGCGGCGACGATCCGTCCCCGGTAGACGATCAGGTTGGCGTAGACCGTTCCCGCGTAATCGGGATAGTTCGTGACCTCGTACGTATAGCGCGTCACTTTCTTTTTCCGATAGCGCGAGAGGTCCAGCCCCTGCGTCTTCTGGATCTCGTTATAGCCCTGCATCACCCGGTCGAAATTCTCGGGCAGGGTAAAGGTCGCCTCCTCGACGGCCCCGGCTTTGACGCTCCACCCCTGCTTTTCAAGGAAATCGATTCGCCCGGCGTCGGTGTCCGCCCCGGTATAGGAGACCGACGTGCCCGACGCCGCGGCGACGAGGCGACCGTCCGAGAGGATCAGCGTTCCGAAAAGGAGGACGGCGCAGAGCACCGCCACCCCGACAAAGCGAAGCGTGGACGCGCGGACCGAACAGATGAACATGAAAAAACACCCCCTGTCAAGATGGTACAATCTATGACAGGGGGCGCCGGATTATGCCCGATCCGAGGGGCGCGCCGTCAACCGGCAGGTATGTTCAGCGGTTGTTGCAGCAGCAGCAAATGACGACTGCGGCGAGGATCCAGATCCAGGCGTTATCGTCGTCGAGGATACGGCAAAGACAGTTGCCCATTGTGTTCGTCCCTTCCTTTTCTTTTTGCAGGGGCTCCCCTGCATTAACAGGATATGCGAAGGGACCGGGGCGGGTGACTTACTGACCGATGCCCATCTGCTCCATCAGCCGCTTGTTGAACTCCTCGGCGGTATTGTAGCCGAGTTTCTTCTGGCGGTTGTTCATCGCGGCGATCTCGATGATGATGGCGAGGTTGCGCCCGGGATGGACCGGGATCACGATGGAGGGGATGCGGATGCCGAGGATGTCGGTGAACTGATCCTCCAGTCCCAGCCGATCGTACATCTTTCCCTGCTCCCACGGTTCGAGGTTGATGATGAGGTCGATCTTTTCGGTCTCTTTGACCGCGCCCATACCGAACAGGCGGCAGACGTCGACGATCCCGATCCCGCGCAGCTCGATATAATGGCGGATGATCTCGGGAGAACGCCCGACCAACGCCTTGGCGGATACGCGGCGGATGTCCACCGCGTCGTCGGCGATCAGCCGGTGACCCCGCTTGACCAGTTCGATCGCGGTCTCGCTCTTCCCGATGCCGCTGTCCCCGAGCAAAAGGATACCCTCGCCGTAGACCTCGACCAGAACGCCGTGGCGGGTCAGCCGCGGGGCAAGTTCGGTCGAGAGCAGAGCGATCAGCGCCGCCATCAGGGGAGAGGTCAGATCGCTGCTCCGGAGGATCGGGACGCGGTACTTTTCGGCAAAGCGGCGGGCGTCCTCCCCGATCGAGAGCGACGAGGTGTAGATCACGCCGACGGGGCGCGAGGCGTAGAACGCCTCCAGCCGTTTGGCGCGCTCCTCGGGCGAGAGCGTCGCGAGATAGAGGTGCTCGACCTTACCGATGATCTGCAGCCGCGACGCCTCGTAATGGTCGTAGAACCCGGCGAACTGAAGACCCGGACGGTTGATGCCCGCGTTGGAGATCATGATGTTCTCCGGCAGGTCGGGCAGATAGACCGTTTCAAACGACCGGTCGCCGATGATCTTGGAGAGCGGGACCGAGTAGGTGGTCGCTTCCTTTTTTGCCATATCGCACTTCCCTTTCTTTTCCGGGATGATTTCTTTTTTTATTTTATCACATATAAAACCAGAATGCAAGAGGGGCGGGGATGATCCCCGCCCCTATTTTATTCGGCGATGCTGATCTCGATATCTCCCGTCGCCGTCTTCACCTCGAACTCGCCGCCGGTCTTGGTATGCGGCACGTCGATATCCCCGGTACGGCTCGACGTAAAGAAGATCTTTTCCGAAAGGACCGTCCCCTCGACGTCGCCCGTGTCGGTCTTGACGTTATAGTTCGCGGCGTCGCACCGGTCGAGTTTGACGTCGCCGGTATCGGTCTCGATCTTCGCGTTCCCGGTCGCGATCACCTTCTTTAAGATCACGTCGCCCGTGTCGGTCTCGATCGTCAGCGCGGCGCAGCGGACGTCGGTCAGCTTGACCTTTCCGGTATCAGTCTCGACCGCAAGGTCGGCGACGTCGGCGTCGTTTACGATCACCTTGCCGGTGTTGGTCCTGATCCCGACGTCGCCGGTCTCAAGCGACGGGATCTCGACGTCCCCGGTGTCGGTCTTGATCTTAAGAGACGTCGCAAAGGTCCCCGCGATCGTCACGTCGCCCGTGTCGGTCTCAAGCGAGACCTCCCGGAACGAGAGCCCCTCGGGAATATTCGCGTCGCCGGTATCGGTTTCAAGCGTGAGCGCATCGTACTCGCCCGCGGGAAGCCAGATCTTCACCTTCGGACTTTTGGAGAAGATCGTGATCTTCTCGTACCATTGCCGGTCGTCCCGCGCCGAAACGGTCAGTTTCCCGTCCTCCAGCGCAACGGTATGCGGCTGCTTGTCGCTCTCGTAGCACTCGACCCGCGCGACCCCGTCCGAGGCGACGAAGAACGTGACGTCCGCCGTCCGGACGTTGATCTCCACGCGCGAGATCTCTCCCTCGGGTGCGTACTCGGTCGTATCGAAGTTCCCCGCCCCGAGTTTTTCCGCATGGAACCCGACCGTGGCGAACGCCGCCAGCGTCAGCACCGCGCCCGCTATAACCAACGCGACCGCGATGACGACCGCGATTTTGATCGCTTTACTCATTGTTTTTCTCCTTCCGTTTGAACAGTCCGACGATCCACCGGCATACCGCCCCGATCCCGCGCCACAGCGCCCGCGTCGCCGCGACGGCGCCAAAGAACAAGAGGATCGCAAATCCGCCCGAGACAAGCCCCGCGCCGAGCGAGAAGCACGCCGACGAGAACTGCCCCGTCGCCAGCATCACAAAGAACGAGCCCACCCCGCCGACAGCGCCCGCCATGAGCGAGATCTCGACCGCCCAGAGCGAAACGAACAGCGAGAAGGTCAGCGACGCGACCACGATGAACAGCGTAAGCAGGATCGGGAACCAGACCGGGAACCCGAGCAGAAGCAACAGGATCAACCCGATCTTTCCCCCGCCGCTTTTCGGCGGTTCGCTTGCGACCGCGGGGCGCTCGGACAGTATCTGCGCCACGATCCCGTCGACTGTGCCGACCCCGTTGACCGCTTCCTCCTCGGGGATCCCCTCCTCGATCCGGTCGTCGATCATCTCGCGGTAAAAGTTCACCCGCTCTTCCCGCTCGCGCTTGGGCAGCCCCGAGAGCCGCCGCGACAGCGCGTCGAGAAACTCTTTTTTCTTCATCTCATTTGTCCTCCCTGACGACAAAACGGTAAACCGTCATGATCTCTTTCCATTCCTCTTGGAACTCGGCGAGCCGCATCCGCCCCCGGTCGGTGATCCGGTAATACTTTCGGAGCCGTCCGTCGTGTTCCGCCGTCCGCACCGTCAGCATCCCCGCCCCCTCCAACCGTTTCAGGATGGTATAGAGGGTGGACTCCGACATTTCAAGATAGGGCTTCATCTCTTTGATGATCCGGTATCCGTACGCCTCGCCGTCCTTGATGGCGGCAAGGACGCACACGTCGAGCAATCCGCGCTTCAACTGAATATCCATGCTATACCTCCCCTCGCGCAATACATCATATCACGAAGTATTGCGTTTGTCAAGCAATTTTTTGAAAAATTTTTGGGAAAGCGCGCCAAACGGCGCCCGCGTTCTTGCTTTCTTTCCTTTTTTATGTTATACTGAAAAAAACGCCGGATCGGGAGGCAACAATGGGACGGATCGCACGCAAATACAGGGAAAAATTGCTCTGTCGGTACGACAAGGACGGCATCGCGCCATACCTGTCGGTGTCGGACTTTCCGGGGCTGACTTGCAAGGAGTGGACGTTCAAAAACTCCGCCGGGGTAAACGTCGCCTGCTTCCGCTACCGTTACGAAACCTACGACCCCGCCAAGCTGGTCGTGTTCTGCCACGGGCTGGGGCCGGGGCACACGGCGTATATCGCCGAGATCGAGTACCTCTGCAAAAACGGGCTCCAGGTCCTGACCCTCGATTACACCGGATGCGACAGATCCGGGGGCGACGGGATGCTCTCGGTCAACCGCCCGACGCGGGATACGGTCGAACTGCTCGACTATTTGAAGCCGACCGAAGAGCTTTCGGTCGTCGGGCACTCGCTCGGCGGCTACACCGCGCTGAACGTGATCCGTATGACCGACGCGATCAAGCGCGGCGTGATCATCTCGGGCTTCCTCTATTCCCGGCAGATGCTCGGACATTTCATCAAAAATCGGCTGATCAACTACCTCGTCGAACGCGCCGAACGGAAGACCGACCGCGAGATCGCGTGCGCCGACAACGCCGCCTATCTGAAAAAGACGACCGACCGCCTGCTCTTCGTGGCGTCGCGGGACGACCCGATGGTCCCGTTCTCGATCGGCGCGGGACTGGCGCAAACGCTCGGCAACGAGCGGCTGGAGTTCCTCGTCGAGGAGGATAAAAAGCACAATCCGACCTACACCACCGAGGCGCTCGCCTTTATGCGGAACTCGTTTGCCGAGTACGAACGTTTGGTAAAAGACGGTACGCTCAAAACAGACGAGGAAAAGCGCGCGTTCTTCTCCGACAAACCCGCCGCGAAAATGACCGTCCAGGACCCCCGCGTGATGGACCGGGTCGTGCAGTTTATCAAAGAATAAACCGGATACAAA
>CAMJCC010000089.1 GCA_946404035.1 uncultured Clostridia bacterium
ACGGCGGAAACGGCGTAGATCACGTATTCGGTCTTCTTGTTCGGTTTGAGCAGCCAGTGCGGTTCGACCGTCGTTCCGTACAGCAGCGGGATGGTCTCCCCGACCGCTTTCCCGGACGCGACCAGCGCGTCGACGACCGTTTCGGGCACCGAGCCCGAACCGAGGGCGAGCGCCCCGGTCTTATCGGACGTCGCTCCGTTCCGCCAAGCGTAGGAGGAGGAGAACAGAACGGTATCGGTTTCCGTGATGCCGCCGTTTTTCGCCCCCGTCCCGGTAAAGACCCTGAGCGACGGGGTGAAGAGCGCGTAGCTCTGGTTCACGTTCTCGGACGCCTGCGCGAGGCGCGGGTGGATATAATAGGAGAGCGACTGATAGACGATCCGCCCGACGGTGGTGGTCCCGGTCGTGTACACGACGTCGCGCCCTGCCAGCCGCAGGTAGTACCCGCTCTCGTCGGGGAGCAGTTTGCCGACGTAGACCTTGATCTCTTCCAGCAGGACATCAAGTTCCTTGCCCGTCACGTCGGCGGTCGGGGTCCCCTTGTAGTCGTATCCCGACGTTTTCAGGGCGATCGCGTCCCAATACTTGCCGCTTCCGTCGGTGCAGTAGATGTTTTCGCCGTCCTGATACATCAGGATGCCGCGGTCGTCGCGCACCATCCGCTTGATCTCGTACCCGACGGGATGGTCGGCGTCGGCAAGCCCGTACCGGTGCAGGATGGTCTGGTACTCCTCGTCGGTCGGCGCGGGGTCGGCGTCGGCGCGGATATACACCCGGTCCTTAAAGGTGACGCAGCCCGAGCCGGTGATGAGCGAGGGGATCTTCGAGGTCTCGTCGTAGAGCGTCGTATAGTCGAAATTCTCGGTGATCCGGGCGAGTTCGGGGTAGTAGAGCGTGCGGTCGAGCATCCCGTCGCCGTCCGCGTCCTCGGTCCCCTCCGTCCACATCAGAAAGAAGTCCATCCCGTTCAGAAGATAGTGCGTGAAGCCGTAGTATTCCCCTTTGTTCAGGATGCGGATCTCGTACAGTTCCGAACGGTCCACCTGCGGGAACATCACGGGGATCTGGTTGCTCTCGTTCCCGTTCATGTGGAAATACGCCTCGCCCTCCAGGAGCGCCACCGGTTCGAGCGTCGTCGTCTGATTGCGGTTGACGATCGGGCGCACGACGGCGAAGTAGAGCGCGGCGAGCACCGCCGCGACGGCAAGCAGGATCAGGAGGAGCAATTTTCTCTTTTTCATCATTCCGTCCCTCCCCTCTCAAAGAACGCGGCGGCGACGCCAGAAGACGACGCCCGCGACCGCCACGGCAAGCGTCGGCATAAAGACCAGGATCACGGTCCGGACCCGGTCGCCGTCGTCGAACGCGGCGCAGTCCTTGTGCGATCCGGCGTCGGTGTACGCGGTGGAGGACAGTTTGCCCGTCACCAGTTTCTTACCGCCCATATTTTCGGAGTTGAAGCTCTCGGAGCCCAGCGCCAGATCGGCGTACTGATCGGTCCGCGCCAGATAGCGCGTGAGCGAGAAGAACACGTCGGCGTTCCCGTAGGAGGGGTTTTCGAGGTACTCCTCCGAGATGATCGCGGCGGACGCCGCGCAGAAAACGTAGGAATAGTACTTTTCAAGCGAATACGAGTCGCTCCAGAAACGGGTCGAGATCGCCGCGACGGCGTAGCGGTCCTCGCTCTCCCCGACCAGCGCCCCGCCCTCGACGGCGTAGAGCGCCGCCCCCTCGGGAGCGTACAGGAAGTCGGCGTAGACCCGCGTGCCGTTGAAGTTGCCCGAAAGGGTCCCTCCCGGCTCTTTCCACGCCAGTTTGACCGCGCCGCTCGCCCGCGTCATCACGTCGGGCGAGGACGGGACCGACGCCAGCGTTTCGCAGATGGAGTAGGAAACGGTGTCCTCGTCGGTGTTATAGGCGGCGCGGAGCACGTCGGTCCGCTCCCCGGACGGCAGACGGTATTTGACCGTCGCTCCGTCGACGAACGAGATCCCCCACTTTTCCGTGAATTGTTCGAGGTTGAGCAGCGACGCGTCGGGGTCCTTGAAGATCATGATCGAGGCGTTGCCCTCCGAGATATACCGGTCCAGCACCTCGACCTCGGTACGGTCGGAGAAAGAGTACGGGTCCCCGCCCCCGAGATCGGAGGTCGGGCGGTCGACGATCAGGACCGAGCAGTCGTCGGGCACGGCGTTCATCCCGGTCAGGTCGAGATAATCCACCGTCAGACCCGCTTTCAGAAGCAGGTGATAGAACGCGGACAGATCCTCGTCCTGCCCCGCCCCGGCGCGAAGCTCGGCGTGCGCCTCGTCGTCCGGCGACACGTAATAGCGTTCGCCGTGGTTGACGAGGAAGTACGCTTTCGGCTGTTCGATCGCCGACAGCGAAAGGAACGCGGTCGCCATCTTGTATTCCCCGTTAAAGGAATAGAGCCCGGTCGAGTTCCCGTCGTCGTCGGTGCCGGCGAGCCAGAACTGCGACGCGGCGTAGATCCGGTACTGCTCCCCGCAGCTGACGATCACCGAGGTCGCGGGAATGGAAGACGAGGAAACCACCCGATAGCGGTCGACCGCCGTCGGGTTCAGGTTGACGTTGCAGGTCTCGACCGTGATATTGTCAAAGCGCTGTTCCAGCTCTTTTGCCATCACGTACACGTAGCGCGTCTGAAAATCGCCCATCAGATAGTCGGGATCGTTGCAGAACGTGATCTTGATGTCCCGATCGATCTTTTCGCACTGTTTCACCATCGCGTCCGAGAGCGAGTACAGTCCCTCGGGCGTCAGATCGAGCCAGAGCGAACGGGCG
Source organism: uncultured Clostridia bacterium (assembly GCA_946404035.1). GTDB lineage: Bacteria > Bacillota > Clostridia > Oscillospirales > CAG-272 > UBA1740. Next base: position 2,806 of record CAMJCC010000089.1, read on the forward strand.
CTGACCAGCCCGGCAAGTCCGACCGAGAGCACGAGCAAAAGCGCCGCGAGCAAGATCACCGCGGGCGTAAGCAATCTCTGGAACCGGACGGACAGGCGTTTGGGTCGGATATCGTTCATGCGGGATTACGTCCTTTCTCCGGGGCGGGATCGCCCCGGAAACGTGGGAGGATCAGCGGTTTTTCCGCTTGATGCGGATGATCGCGCCGGTCGCTGCGACGGCGGCGGGGATCACGGCGGCAAGCAGCACGAGGATGAGCCGGATCGTGCCCCGGGTCACGCCCTCCAGTTTGTCGGTCCGGATCAGGAGCACCTTGGTCCCGAGAGGGACGGCGGCGCCGTCGGCGCGCTCGAGCACGGCGTAGATGAAGTCGGCGTTGGCGTAGCCGTTTGTGCGGATGGCGTCGGAGGAGGTCATATAGACGCTGGACACCAAAAACACCCCCGCGCCGTTTTCGCGACCGGCGTAGGCGGCGACGGTATAGCCGCCCTCTCCGTCGGTCTTCTTACCGTCCGCCCAGATCGAGGCGGACCGCCCGACCGAAAGGACGGGTTCGACGGTCACGCCCTCTTTCTCGGCAAGATCGATCGCGGCGGCGCGTTTCAGAACGACGTCGGCGTCCGAGAAAGCGCGGATGCGGTCGCGGATCGCCTCCCCCGACGCGCTCGGCGAGAACGAGGTCTTCACGGCGTAGCCGTCGGAGGTCAGCGAGTTGGTCATATCGCGCACCGTCCCCTCGCGGCGGGAAAGTCCCCACTCCGCAAGATAGGCGTTCAGGTGCGGCAGATCGGTGATCAGGGGATCGAGGACGGCGAAGATCGTGCTGCCCTCCTCGGCGGCAAACGCCGTCAGGCGGTCGATCTCCGACGTGACGCCGGAGCCCTCGGCGGAACTCTCGAAATCGTAGAGCGGGTTGGAGATCACGACGAGCGACGTGCCGGCGGGGAGGTCCTCCTTCGCCAGATCGACGGTCCGGATCTCGTACCCGGCGCAGATCAGGATGTTGTAGAGCAGTTCGCTCGACTGCTCGCCGTGCCCGACGGTAAAGCAGGCGACGGGCCGCTCGTCCGCCAGCGTCCGGTGGATCAGGGCGGACATCACCCGTTCCCCGTCGTAGCCGGTGATATACTGCTGGCTGTCGAGGATGAAGAACGCCTGGAGATTGGCGACCGTAAAGTCGTTGCCCCCCGCGTCGAAGACGACGCTCCGCTCGACGATCGCGTTCTTCTTGATATTCTTGCCGTTCTCGTCAAGTTCGGGCGCCGCGCCGTACTTGTAGCGCTCGATATCCGCCCCGTCGTTTCCGGGCATCACGACGATATTGAGAAAATCGACCGAGATAAAATCGTATTTTTCGGAGAACTGACGCGCCGTTTCAAGCACCAGCCGGAACGCCGAGTCGCCCTCCAGGTCTTCCTGCTTCATACAAAAGCGGATCTTCAGTTCTCTCCCCTGGTCAAGGTCGGAGAAAAAGATCTCGGAGGAGTTCCCGATCTCGTGTTCGTAGCGGGGCGACGTGTAGAGATACCACGAATACTTTGAGGAGAGCGCGGTCACGATGACGTTCACGATCACGAGCAGGATCACGACCAGCGCCACCGTGGCGGCGCCGATCCCCCCGCGTCCCCCGGCGCGGCGGAGAAGCCCCCTCGCCGTTTCTTTCAATCGGCTCATAGTTCCCCCTTACCGATAGCGGCGGCGGTCGTAGACCCGCCCGGTCAGGAGCAGGAAGACGAACATCACCGACAGATAGTAGAGGAGCGCCGAGAAATCGAACGCGCCCTGCGTGAAGTTACCGAACCGGCTGAAGATCGAAACGCCCGACAAGACGAAACGGATCCAGTAGACCGGGATGAAGCTGTTGAGAAACGAAACGACGAAGAAGATCAGGATGATCCCGACGGTACCGATCGCCGCGGCGAGCTGGTTCTCGGTCAGTGCCGAAACGAACAGCCCGATGGCGATGAACGCCCCGCCGACAAGCAAAATGGCGATCAGGTTGCCGAACACCATCGCCGCCCGCACCGTCGCGTATCTGGCGAGCAAAAGGAACGAGCAGGAGCAGAGCGTCATGCAGGCGGTGAAGACCGTCATGGCGGCAAGGAACTTTGCCGCCACCATCGCGGGGATGGACACCGGCGCGGTGAGCAGCAGCTGTTCGGTGCGGAGTTTCCGCTCCTCGCTGAACGACTTCATCGTCAAAATCGGCAGGAGGAGGACGAAGAAGATCAGCATATACGAGTAGTAGTTCCCGGGGCTGGCGGTCCCGGAATAGAGCGTCGTGTAGACGAACACGCCCCCCGAAACGGCGAAAAAGAGCGCGATGAAAGCGTACCCGATCGCAGAGGTCAGGTAGGCGTGCAATTCCCGTTTGTAGATGGCTAACATGGTCGATTTCCCTCCCCCGGAACGGGGAAGCCCTTTCTTTCTATTCGCGTTTCGGGTTCAGCGGCTTTTGGTCTCCTTGTCCGACCGGTCGACCAGCCGGATGAAGATGCTTTCCAGGTCGTCGCCGACCGTCGTGATCGAGAGGATCGGGAAGTTGCGTTCCGAGCAGACGCGGAAGACCCCGCGCCGCACGTCGGTCCCGCGCGCCCCCTCGACGAGGTAGCAGGCGGCGTCGCCCTCGCGTTCGTTCATCGGGGTGACCGACTTGACGCCCTGCACCCCGCGCAGTCCCGCGACGACCGCGGTCTTGTCGCCGACGATCGCGTAGCGGAAATGGGTGTTGTCCTCGATGACGCGGGCAAGGTCCTCGGCGCGTTCGTTTGCGATGATGCGTCCGTGGTTGATGATGATGATCCGCTCGCAGACCGACTGCACCTCGGCTAAGATATGGGTCGAGAGGATGACGGTGTGCGCCTTGCCGAGTTTGCGGATCAGGTTGCGGATCTCAAGGATCTGCTTCGGGTCAAGACCGACCGTCGGCTCGTCGAAGATGATGACTTTCGGATCGCCGATCAGCGCCTGCGCGATCCCGACCCGCTGGCGGTACCCTTTCGAGAGGTTGCGGATCAGCCGCTGCGACACGTCGGTGATCTTCACCGCCGCCATCACGTCGGCAAGATGCCGGTCGCGCGGGAAACTGCACCCTTTCAGCTCGTAGACGAAGCGCAGATACTCGGTCACCGTCATATCGGGATAGACCGGGGGCTGCTCGGGCAGATACCCGATCATCTTCTTCGCCGCGAGCGGGTTTTCCAGGATGTCCACTCCACCGATCACCGCTCTGCCCGAGGTCGTGGACAGATAGCCGGTCAGGATGTTCATCGCCGTACTCTTCCCCGCTCCGTTCGGACCGAGAAGACCGACGATCTCGCCCTCCCCGATCTCAAAACTCACGTCGTCAAGGGCAAAGGCGGTCCCGCCGTACCGCTTGACAAGATGCTCGACCTGGATCATACCGTTTCCTTTCTCCCGCGCCGGCTTGTCCGACGCGCGGGCGCCCGAAGCGGGCGGAGAACGGGACGGGCGTCACTTCCCCCGTCCCGCGCTTCACAATTTTTTATAGTATAGCATAGATTTGTAAATAAATCTTGAACTCCGGCAAAACAAATCGCGCCGTTTCGCCGCCCGCGCCGGGGTAACGGCGCGGGCGGCGAGATCGATTGTTCGTCCGGTTACTGCGGCGTGAGCGTGACCGTTCCGGCGGGAGCGGTGAAGACGAGGAACTTGCCCTCCGTCGTCGCCGTGACCGTCTTGGTCTCGGAGCCCGCCGTGACCGTCCAGTCCCCGGCTTTGACGCCCGAAACGTAGTAGGTCATCTCGCCTGACCCCGTCGCTTCAAAAGTGAACCCCGTGGTCCGCGGGTCGATCTTGGTGACGAAGACCGCCGCGACCTTCCCCATCACGGCGCCTTTGACGTCCGCCGTTTCGATCGGCGAGGCGACCAGAACGGGCGCCCGATCGGCGTCGCAGACGTAGATGGCGTTCAGGATCTGATCGGTCTTCTTCCCGGTCGCGGGCGAGATCTCGACGCGGCCCCAGTATCCGTCGTCCTGGCTGGTCGCGTTCTTCTCCGGCGTCTGCTGCGTGTTGTTGACGTAATAGTTCTTACCCGCGCCGCCGATCGCCTTGATCTCGTCGCCGCCGAAGACGTTCTGCAGTACGAGTTTGCCCTCTCCGTTCACCTCGTAGACGGTGTTCCCGGAGATGGTCGGCTCGGTTCTCGTGTGGAGCAGGAAGGTCTTTTTGTAGGTCTCTTTTTTAGCGGTGACGTTGTCGAAAACGAAGAAGTACAGCGGCACTTCGGGGTTGCCGGTGTCGTAGACGGCAAGCATCCGGCGCGAGACCTCCGAAACGTACGCGCTGGAGCCGGTGGTCCTGCCGCTGTTGCCCTCGTCGTAGTAGGAGGGGGTGATGTCGCCGGCGATATAGGCGTACGCCGGTTTGGTCATCGCCTCGTCGAGGTAGCCGTAGGAGACCCCGATCACGTCGCCGGTCTTGGTATAATCGTCGGCGTTGTAGTTGTTGTTCGACATCTCGTCGCCGCCGAT
>CAMJCC010000090.1 GCA_946404035.1 uncultured Clostridia bacterium
GGGAGGATACAGACGGTGTCGTCGTCGCCGGATCCGAACGTCAGACTGACGCGCACGGTCTCGCCCTCGGAAAAGTTGCCGAGGAACCAGGAGTTCAAAAGCAGGGTCCCGTCGTCTTCGGCGGTCGGGTCGTCGGGGTCGGGTTCGGGCGCGCTGTACGCGGTGCCGAGGACCGTCCCGTTGCGTTCGACGTACGCGAAGTCAAGCGGATACTCGGTCGGGAAAGAGCAGAAGAGCGGACCGTCCCGCTCGACCTTGACGGTATATTGCAGGGTCGCCGTGCCGGTCAGCGAATTGCGCCGGTATCCGACGTATCCCTCGTAGGGGACGTCGACCTCGTCGCAGTAGGGGTCGTAGAAAGACTTGATCGTCGCCGGAACGTAAAGCGAGAGCGTTTCGTCCCCGGTCAGGATGCGGAAGACCTCGTTGATCCGGGAATACGGCGTCGCGTTGACGGCGTTCAGCACCGAGGCGTCGGGGATAGCGGCGGCGCGGAACAGGACCGGGAGGGCGTAGGGGGTCTCGTAGACCGTGCCCGCGTCGTCCTGACAGATCGGCTCATAGAAAGCGGCAAGGGAGGCGGGGAACGCCGCCGGATCGTCGTAAGTCGGCGCGGTCTCGGTCGTCGTTTGTTTTAAGCGCAGTTTCTCTTTGACTTTGGTCTCGATGGGTTCGTGCGTCATCACGTAGCGCACGCCGAAGAGCGAGAGGGAGAGCGGGGATGAAACGGTTTTCAGCGTTCCGTCCTCGTCGAACTCGATCCCGAAAAGCGAGAGCACGTCGGCGGGAAGATCGGCGGCTGTGGCGTAGCCGAGATATGATGCGTCAAAGTTCGTCTTGGCGTCGAACTTTTCAGCGCGGTAGAGCGACCCTTCGACCCCGACGGATGAAAACCCGGCGGAGTACGCCGCGTAGTAGGCGGAAGTATAGGCGTGATTGCCCTCGGTCGCCGAAACGTCCTCGCCCTCTTTTTTCGCAATCACACCGGCAAGAGCGGCACCGGACACCGAAACGTCAAGCACCGTCGCGAGCATCAGCAGGATCGAGAGAAGCGAGAGCAGACGGCGCGGACGGTCGGGAGAGCTTTCCCGCGCGCGGATCACGGCAAGAAGTCCCGCGCAACCGACGGCAAGGAACGGGAGAGGGACCCAGACCGAGTTGATCTCGGAGAACCAGGCGACGGTATTTCCCTCAGCGGTTTCATAAGAGAGGTCCATCCGCTGCAAAAGCGAGATCAGCACCGCAAGCAGTAGCGCGGTGACGGTCAGCGTTCGTTCGCTCGCACGGTCCATTTCGGCAAATGCGCGGGCGGACATCGCAAGGAAGAGCGCGGGGAAGAGCAGAGCGAGCGTGAAGTGGTAGCCCGTCGGCACGGCGAACAGATCCCAGAACGCGGAGAGGACGTTGATCGAAAACGTGAAATAGAGGAAGAACAGCAAACTGCCGAACACGATCTTTTCACGGACGGAGATCTTTTTGCAAAGGAAGAAGACCGGCAGGAGCAAAAGCGGGATCATTCCGATGAAGAGGTACGGGAAACGGTTGCCGGATAGCCCGTCGTAGGTCGCGGGCAGCATCTTGCCGAAGAACTCGACCAAGTTGTAGTTCTGCGTAAACGACAGCCCGATAAAGGTGATCTTCAAGCGATCGAACGCGGGGAACAGCACCGGCGCGGAGAGCGGGATCGCGACGGCGCAGGACAGCAGGATCAAAAGAAGATCGAAAGCGATATCTTTTCCGCGCGTACCGGGGCGGGAGAGCCGCACGACGACAAGCCACAAAAGCGAGAAAAAGAAGAAGCCGAAGAGCGTCGCAAAGGACAGGACGGCGCACAGCGCGAGCGAAACGGCGCAGAGGGTGAAGCCGCGGCGCGAAACGATCCGCTCGATCCCGGCAAGCAAAAGCGGCAGAACGATCACACCGTCGACCGCGATCCCGTTCAGTTGGCTGACCAGCGCGTAGGACGAGAGCGCGTAGAGCACCGAGAAGAGGACGGCGGGCAGGTCTTCGCTGTTCCGCAGTTTCAGAAAATAGGCAAACGCGGCGGCGGCAAGCCCGCACCGGATCGCGTTCATCAAACAAACGCCCCAAATGAGCGAGGAGAACGAAAAGAGCGAAAGGATGCGGTTGATCGGGTCATAGGCGAAAGAAAGGAGCGCAAGGTCCTTGCTCTCCGACAGCGCGGCGAGCGCGTCGCCGCGACCGAGCGAACGGAGAAGACCGTACCATTCCGCCGCCTGCGTTTCCGAGAGGTACGCGCCTGCGTCGCGCGCGAGAAGAAAAACGGCGATCAAGCCGCAGAACGCAAGAAGAAAAGAGAAGAGATACGGCGAAAAACGGGATCGGCAGACTGCGTCCGCTATCCCGGGAAAACGGGTCTTTCTGTTTTCCTGCGCCATAGGTATTCTTCTCCTGATAATTTTCTCTGTATAGTATACCATAAATAATATTTTTTGTAAACGGATTTCCCGAAAAAACACTTTTTCGCGTTTTCCTTTGACTTTCCCGAAAAAATATGTTAAAATATCTTGATAAAAGAGAAACGGGGGCTCCTCCCGGAACCCGAAAGGACAGGAAGATGATCATTCTCGGTATCGACCCCGGGCTCGCCATCGTCGGATGGGGGGTCATCGAGGCGCACAGGGGACAGTTCAGGCCCATCGCCTGCGGCGACATCAACACCCCCGCGCATACCCCTGTCGAGGACCGGCTGGAACTGATCTACCGCGACCTGACCCGCATCATCGAAAAGTACAAGCCGGAGGAGGTCGCCGTCGAGGAACTGTTCTTCACCAACAACATCACGACCGGCATCACCGTCGCGGAGGCGCGCGGGGTCATCCTGCTGGTCTGCCGTCAGCACGGCATCCCGATCCACGAATACACCCCGCCGCAGGTCAAGCAGGCGGTGGTCGGATACGGGAAAGCCGAGAAAAAACAGGTGATCGCGATGGTGACCTCGCTTCTTCGGCTGTCGACCCCCCCGAAACCAGACGATACCGCCGACGCGCTTGCCATCGCGCTCTGCCACGGTCAGGTCGCGGGTTCGGCGCTGAAAGACTTTTTCAATCAACCGTAAACGGACGGAATTGCTATGTGGATTTGCGATCAGTGGAAAGATTACGAACTGCTCGACGCCTCTGACGGCGAGAAGCTGGAACGGTGGGGAAAGTATATCCTGATCCGTCCCGACCCACAGGTGCTCTGGCGCGGGGTCAAGAACAGCCGCTTCTGGCAGCGCTCCGACGCCGATTACCGTCGCTCGTCCTCGGGCGGCGGCTCGTGGAGCGAGAACCGTCTTCCCGAGGCGTGGAGCATCAACTACCGCGATCTGACTTTCCGCATCAAGCCGATGGGGTTCAAACACACCGGGCTTTTTCCGGAGCAGGCGGCGAACTGGGACTGGTTTTCCGACCTGATCCGCTCGGCGGGGCGCCCGATCAAGGTGCTCAATCTGTTCGCTTATACCGGCGGCGCGACGGTCGCGGCGGCGAAAGCCGGGGCGTCGGTCGTTCACGTCGACGCGGCGAAGGGAATGGTCGCCACGGCAAAGGAAAACGCCGCGCTCTCCGGGCTCTCCGACGCGCCGATCCGCTATATCGTCGACGACTGCCGCAAGTTCGTAGAACGCGAGATCCGGCGGGGGAACCGCTACGACGCGATCATCATGGATCCCCCCTCCTACGGGCGCGGTCCCACGGGGGAGGTCTGGAAGATCGAAGAGGCGATCGACGGGTTCGTTTCGCTTGTGGCGGACGTGCTTTCGGATCAGCCGCTCTTCTTCCTTTTGAATTCCTATACGACGGGGTTAAGTCCCTCCGCGATGAAGTACATCACGGAACTTCGGATCGGGCGGCGCTTCGGCGGTCGCGCGGACGCCGACGAACTGGGGCTTCCCGTGACTGAGACCGGCTCGGTCCTGCCTTGTGGGGGGAGCGTCCGGCATCTCTTCTGATCTCCTTTGGGAAAGGGTATTAACGTGTCGCATTTCATTGAAACCAGAAATCTGACCTTCGAGTACGGGGGCGAAAACGGGGAGCGTCCGATCCGGGCGCTGTCCGACGTTTCGCTCACCATCGACGAGGGCGAATATATCGCCATCCTCGGGCACAACGGATCCGGGAAATCAACGCTTGCCAAACTGTTGAACCTGATCCTGATCCCGACGGCGGGCGAGATCGAGATCGACGGCAAGACCGTCACGCCGGAGGGACTATCCGACGACGAAGTATTCGACGTCCGGCGCAAGATCGGGATGGTGTTCCAGAACCCCGACAACCAGCTCGTCGCCACGGTCGTCGAGGAGGACGTCGCGTTCGGACCAGAAAACCTCGGCGTTCCGCGGGAAGAGATCCGCGAGAGGATCGACGCGGCGCTCGCCACCGTCGGTATGACCGAATACGCCCGCCACGCGCCCCACAAACTGTCGGGCGGGCAGAAACAGCGCGTCGCCATCGCCGGGATCATCGCGATGATGCCGAAATGTATCGTCTTCGACGAGTCCACCGCGATGCTCGACCCGCGCGGCAGACGGGAAGTCACCGACACGATGGAAAAACTGAACCGTGAAAACGGGATGACCATCCTGCATATCACGCACTATATGGAGGAGGCGGCGCGCGCCGACCGCGTGATCGTCATCAGCGACGGACGGATACTCATGGACGGAACGCCGCGCGAGGTCTTCTCGCGGGTGGAGCCGCTGCTTGCCTGCGGACTGGAAGCGCCGCAGGGGACCGAACTGCTCTACGAACTGTCGCTGTGCGGTCTTCCGCTCCCCACGGGGCGCATCACGGTCGAGGAATGCGCCGACGCACTGGAAAAACTGCTCTCGGGAAAGCAAGGGAAAACGAGAGATGTATAAACTGGAGCTGAAAGACGTGACCCATATCTACGGAGCCAGGACGCCCTTTGAAAAGTGCGCCCTCCGCTCCGTCAGTATCGGATTTGAGACCGGGCTTGTGACCGGTCTGATCGGTCATACCGGATCGGGGAAATCGACCCTGGTCCAGATGCTGAACGGACTGATCCGCCCGACGAAAGGAACGATCCTGCTCGACGGGCAGGATATCTGGGAGAAGCCCCGCGAGATCCGCTCTGTGCGTTTCCGCGTCGGTCTTGTGATGCAGTACCCCGAATACCAGCTGTTCGACGAGACCGTCGGGCGCGACATCGGGTTCGCGCTCCGCAACAAGGGCGTACCCGAAGAGACCATCAAGGAAAAGGTGATCGAGGCGGCGGAAAAGGTCGGTCTTTCCCCCGCACTCTTGTCCAAATCCCCGTTCGATCTGTCGGGCGGGCAAAGACGGCGCGCCGCCATCGCCGGCGTGCTCGTAATGGACCCCGAGGTGCTGGTCCTTGACGAACCAGCCGCCGGGCTTGACCCGCGCGGACGCGCCGAGATCCTCGGCTATCTGTACCGTTACCGCGAGACCAACGGGGCGACGGTCATCCTTGTCAGTCACAGTATGGAGGATATGGCGCAGTACTGCGACCGCGTCGCCGTGATGCGCGACGGGGAAGTCTACGCCGAGGGGACGACCGACGAGATCTTCTCGGACCCCGACCGCCTGTTCAACGCCGGGATGGACGTCCCCGAAGTGATGAAGATCGCTCTGGAACTGAAAAAGCGGGGCGTTTCGCTCGACGGGAAACTCTACACCGTCGAGGGGATGCGCGACGCCGTGCTGCGCGCCCTCGGGAAAGGAGGGAACGGATGATCTCGGATATCACGCTGGGTCAGTATTTCCCCGGAAACTCGCCGGTCCATCGGCTGGACCCCCGGTTCAAGATCATTCTGACCATCCTCTTTATGGTCGCGCTCTTCTCGGCGCGCAATATCTTCGTTTACGCCGCGATGACCCTCTTCACGGTGCTCCTGATCCTGGCGAGCCGGATCTCGCTCCGCGTGGTTTTGCGCGGCATCCGTCCCTTGCTCTTCATCCTGCTCTTCACCGTGATCCTGCACGTTCTGATGTCCACCCGTACCGACGGACGGCTGCTGATCGAATGGAAGTGGCTGACCGTCTACGATATGGACTTTTACCGCGCCGGCGTGATGGTTCTTCGGATCGTGCTGCTCGTTCTCGGGACCAGCGTCCTGCTCTCCTATACCACGACGCCGATATCACTTACCGACGCGATCGAGGCGCTGCTCAAACCTCTGTCCGCCATCCGTGTCCCGGTACACGAATTCGCGATGATGATGACCATCGCGCTCCGCTTTATCCCCACGATGCTTGAAGAGACCGAAAAGATCATGAACGCGCAGAAAGCGCGGGGCGCCGACCTTTCGTCGGGCAACCCGTTCAAGCGCATCCGCGCGATGATCCCGGTCCTTATCCCGCTGATCGTCTCCGCCTTTCAGCGGGCGCTCGACCTCGCGACGGCGATGGAATGCCGTTGCTACCGAGGATCGAAGGGAAGGACCAAACTCGTGAAACTGACGGCGCGTCCCGCCGACGCCGCGGCGCTCTTCCTGTTCGCCGCGGTGCTTGCCGGGGTCTACCTCGGGAACTACTATATCCCGATCGGGATCCGCATCGGATGAAGTACCTTGTCAGGATCGCCTATCTCGGCGAAAAGTTTTACGGTTTTCAGTATCAGCCCGGACGGCGGACGGTCCAGGGCGAACTAAACCGGGTGTGCGAGAGCGTTTTCGGCGGCGTGTGCCGCGTGACGGGATGTTCCCGCACCGACCGCGGCGTTTCCGCACGCGATTTCTGCATTACCATCGAGCCGCCCGAGGGCGGGATCCGCATCCCCCCCGAACGCGTGCCGCTCGCCGCGCTCCCGTATCTGCCGCGCGATCTGGTCTTCCTTTCCGCAAAAAAGGTCCCCGACAGTTTCCATCCGCGCTACGACGTGAAGACCAAGGAGTATCGCTATACCATCCGCACGTCGCCCACCCCCGATCCGTTCCTTTCGGGGCAGGTGTGGGAATACCCCGTCACGCTCCCGAAAAACGCGTTGCCTCGTATGCGCGAAGCGGCAAAGCACTTCCTCGGAAAACACGATTTTTCGGCGTTTATGGCGCAGGGCTCCGACGTCAAGGACACCGAGCGGACCATCTTCGGGATGAAAGTCGTAAAAAAGGGAAAACTCATCACCGTATCGGTCACGGGCGACGGCTTCCTCTACAATATGGTACGCATCATCGCCGGGACGCTTTTGGACGTCGGCGCTGGCAAACTGGGACCCGACGATATCCCGCGCATCATTTCGTCAAAAGAGC
>CAMJCC010000091.1 GCA_946404035.1 uncultured Clostridia bacterium
CTTTGTCGGGCGGGAATTGATAGGTAGCGCGGCGCACGCGCCGCGCGTCGAGCCCAACCTACGGATACTAACTACGCCGTTTGCGTCGTCACAATTCTGCCTGGGCGCCCGCGCCACAAGCGCGGGCGCCCCTTTTGGTGGGAAAGGTTCGAGCGCGCTCGAACCTCTCGGAATGACGGCGGGACGCCGTCATTCCGGCAATTCCCGCCCTCCGATACGGTCGCCCTTTGTACTTTGTCGGGCGGGAATTGATAGGTAGCGCGGCGCACGCGCCGCGCGTCGAGCCCTCCGTATGATGAATGAAGACGACTCGCCAAGGAAGAAATGAAGACGCGCTGACGCGCTGACGAAGACGTCCCTGCGGTACCAATGAAAACTGATAGCAAAACCTGAATAAATATAAGGATAATATACCAAAACGTGCGATTTCTTTCTTTTTCGGCAAAAATGTGCGTTTGAAACTTGATTTTCGGCAACGAGATGATTATAATGGTATTGAGACCATCTTACGAAGGGGTTGGCGGCCGGAACGCGTCTGCAATGATCCCGACGAAAGAAAGATCGGCGGGCGGTCGCCCGCGATCTTCCCGGCGTCTTGATCGGAACTTCGGCGTACCGGAACGGCATTCCTATGTCGTGTGAGGAACGCCGTATTTTTTTATCACGAACCGAAAGGAGGATTTGGTATGGCAAACAACAAAAAACAAACCAGGGGGTTCGTAAAAACCGGTCTTTACATCTCGCTTGTGCTTTTGGTGGCGGCGGTGATCTTCTTCATCCTGCGCCAGAACAAAGTCAGCACCGCGTGCCTGATCGCAGCGGCGGTCCTGTGCGTCATCTTCCTGATCCTGCTCCTCCTCGGCAGAAAGAAGCCGACGGAGGAAAAAGCGGAGCCGAAGCCCGCGCCCGCCGAAGAGCCGGCGCCCGCGGAGGAAGAAGAGCAGGCAACCCCCGAGGAAGACGAGGAAGCCGAAATGGAAGAGGACGAAGCCGAGGAAGCCGCCGACGAGCCGGCGACCGGCGAGGGGATGGGACTGAGAGAGAGCCTTAACATCGCGTCCCACGCCCACCGCGCCGAGAAGATGTCCAAGGCGTATATCTCCGGATATCTGAGGTCGGTCTACGGTGAGAAGATCGAACTGAACGAGCGCGGAAATGCCACCGCGACCGGGCTGCCGCTTGCGGACACCCACTACGTCACGGCAAAGGGCGGGAAGAAGGTCTGCTTCGTTTACGTCTACGAGACCGACGGCGCGACGATGCTGCTCCTGAAGACCAAGGACGCGCTCGGCAAAGAGATGACGAAAGAGCATCATTCGGTCAGAAGAAGCGCGTTCCCGAAAGCGAAAGACGCCTGGTATTCCGTGGTCGTCGACGACAGTCTGTCGAACGAGCAGGTCGAGGATATGATCGACCGCACCATCGCGCTCTATACCGGCGAACCCATCCCGAAAAAAGTCCCCGTCGAGGCGATCGGGCTGAAAGAGACGCTTGAGATCGCGGCGCACGCGCACAGGATCGAGGAACTGACCAAACCGTCGATCGCCCATTATCTGAAAAAGGTGTATCCGACCGTGGTCGAGACCAACGAGCGCGAGCATTTCACCAAGACCGGGTTGCCGCTCGCGGACACCCACTACGTCACGGCGAAAGACGGCAAGCAACTCTGCTTCGTCTACGTCTACGAGACCGCCGGCGCGCTGATGCTGATCCTGAAAACCAAAGACACGCTCGGACGAGAGATGATGAACCTGCATCATTCGGTCCGCCGCAGCGCGTTCCCGAAAGCGAAGGACGCCTGGTACTCCGTGGTCGTTGACGACAGTCTGACAAACGGTCAGGTCGAGGAGATGCTGGACCGCACCATCGCACTCTATACCGGCGGACCCATCCCGCAGAAGACGAAACATATTGTAGCGCCCGTCCATACGGTCAGCCACGTGACGCTTGCCGAAGCGGAAGCCATCGTCAGCGACGAGCAGGCGGAGGAGGCGATCGAAGAGGACGCGACCGCAACCGAGCACAGCGGAAAGAAAGGGATCGTCAACGTCGACACGCTCTCGAACAGTTTTGACGAGGGCGACGTGGTCACGATCGCCAAACTCAAAGAGAAGGACCTGATCCCGTCGAACGTCGGGCAGGTCAAACTGCTTGCCCGCGGCACCTTGAACAAGGTGCTGCACGTCGAGCTGCAGGACTTCTCGCTCGAGGCGGTCAAGATGGTGATCGCCACCGGCGGCACCGTCAAGCGCGTCTGAACGGAAAAACGAACCGACAGGGTCCGGTCTTGCGCCGGACCCTGTTTTTGCCCCCTTGTCTTCTTATATCCCGATAAAGAAAAATGGATTGCAAATCTCCCGGGTATCTGCTATAATCAAAAATGATAAAACCAAAAGACAGGAGTTCAGATCATGCGCAGTTGTAGGTTCCTTGCTCTTCTGCTGGTCCTCTGCCTGCTGCTTCCGGTATTCGCCGGGTGCGGGGTCGAAGAGGAGCCCGCCAAGACCGGACCCGCGAAGACCGTCGTCACCACGCAGGCGACCACGGCGGCGACGACCGAGCCGCCCCCGCCCGTCGAGGACGCGTTCTATTCCGTCTTCGATAACCAGGACTATATCAAACAGATCGGACGGACCCGGTTCTATTTCGGCAATCTCGCCGTCGACTGGACGGCATCCGGGATGGAGTTCGAGTATCAGGGCTACGGCGATCTCAGCATCAAAATGGAGAAGACCGGCGACACGAAGAGCGTCGCGCTGCTCGCCGTCGTGGACGGGACGGAGCATAATATCACCGTCGACAAACAGGGCGTCAAGACCTATTCCATCGCGACCGACCTCCCCGAGGGCGTCCATCACGTGCTGATCCGCCGCAAGACCGCGGTGGAGAACGCGGCAACGGGAAGACTGCTCACGTTCAACGAGATCCAGATGACGGGGCGTTTTCTTGAAAGACCCGCGGACAATACTTACAAAGTCGCGTTCATCGGCGACAGCATCACCTGCGGCGTCGGCGTTCCGAACTACAACGGGCTGCTTACCTACGCGATCGACCTCTGCACGCGCGAGAGCTTCGACTACGACGTCTGTTCGGTCTCCGGCATCGGCGTCTATCGGAGCACCTCGAAGCACAACGGCACCGAGAACACGATGACGAAGTATTATCCCTACTTCAACTACTACCGCAGCGCCACGCTGCCTTATGCGCCGGACCGGAAAGCCGATCTGGTGATCGTCAACCTGAACACCAACGACTACAACACCGGTAAATCCAAGACCGCCTCTACGGAGGAAGCGGGATATAAGACCGCGCTCAGGAACCTGATCTCCGAGATCCGCGAGATCCACGGACAGAACGTGAAGATCGTCTGGGTGGTGGGAATGATGATCGATCAGAACGAGCGAAACAATCAGTGGCTGAAAGACGTGTTCAACGAACTCGGCGGCGAGAGCGCGGGGCTGTACCGCATCCTGGTGGCGACCAATACGTCGGGACAGGACGGACACCCGGAACTTGCGTCGCACACGGCGGTCTCCAAGGCGCTGAGCGCCTTTATCCGCGAGAAAGGTCTCTTGGACCTGCCCGCTGCGCAAAACTGATCGTTTTTGCGAAAACGACCGAAAAGCGCCCTTTGCCGTTTGGCAAAGGGCGCTTGTTTTTCTTCGGTTTACGGTTTCTCGGTGCAGAGGGCGACGAGTTCCTCGACGGTGGAGGTGGCGAGGCACTCGACGGTGTCGGAGGCGCCGTAGTAGATCTTGACGGTGCCGTCGTCCTCGGCGATCATACCGCCGGGGAAGATGACGTTGGTGCGGAAGCCCTCGTCGGTCTCCCACGGGAGCGTGGGCGCGATCACGGGCGACTTGCTCATCCCGACGATCTTGTACGGGTTTTTGAGGTCGAGCAGCATGATACCGGCGGTGTAGCGCTTGTTCCACCAGGTGTCCCAGTTCTTCTGCCCGCGCCCGTCGCGTTCCTTGTCGACCGCGTGGAAGAGGGTCAGCCAGCCGTACTTGGTCTTGATCGGCGGGGCGGCTGGTCCGACCTTGTCGTTGGCGAACGGGACGTTCTCAACGCCGAGGAGCAGTTCGCTCTCGCCCCAGAACTTCAGGTCGGGCGATTTCGAGATCCAGACGTCAAAGCGGTCCTTGCCCCCGCGGCTGTAGACCGGGAAAGGGCGTTCGAGCCGGTAGTAGTAGCCGTCGATCTTCTCGTCGAAGAGCACCATATTGCGGTTGTCGGGCGCCGACGCGCTGATGATCTCGACGGTCTTCAGGTCGTCCGAGAGCCGGGCGATACAGCCGCGCACGCCGTGGGCGGTGTCCATCGCGAGGCAGAGGTAGAGTTTCCCCTCGATCACGCTGATCCGCGGGTCGTAAAGCCGGAAGATATCGGGGGCGTGCAGGGGTCCGCCCGCGAGATTGACGACCGCCGATTTATGGGTGAAATCGTAGTGGATGATCGGTTTTTCGGCGACCCTCCAGCCGTCGATCCCGTTGTCGCTGACCGCAATTCCGACGGCGGTCTTGGAGATGAACTTTTCCTTGGCGAGATATTCCGCCTCGGTCGCGCCGTAATCGTCGCGGAAGACCATCACGTACTTGCCGTTCACTTTCGCCACGCCGGCGTTGAAGATGAAGCCCGCCTCGTAGGGAATATCGTCTTTTGTCAGGATGGGTCTCGGGTATTTTTTGACGCAGGGCGCGTCTTGCAGGATCGGGGTCCACTGTCCCATATCGTTTCTCCTCGTTCGGTTTCGGGGGCGCGCCCCCGTGATTGCTTCCATTATAGCACAACCCGGTCGCTTTTTGCAATCCGGGAGGGCGTTTTTTTCACAAAAAAGCGCGGCGGCGCGCCCTTGCATTTCGCTTTTGGCTGTGCTATACTTAAAAAAGAAGAAAACTGCTTTTCGGAGCGCCGGATGATGAAAAACCGCATCGGACAAACAAGCGAAAAACGAGAGCCGCTGACCGCGATCGCAGACGTGATCGTGCGCGGGCGGTTCGTTATCTTTTTGCTTTTCGCCCTGGCGGCGGTCTTCTCCGTGCTCACGCTCGGACGCGTCAAAGTCAACCCGTCCCTGACGGCGTTTTTGCCGGAGGACACCGAAACGCGGCGCGGGATCGCCGTGATGGAGGAGGAGTTCACGACCTACGGCTCGGCGCGCATCCTGATCGAAGAGATCACATTCGACGAGGCGGAGGACCTCGCCCGGGATCTTCGCGGGATCGCGCACGTTGCGGAGGTCGCTTTCGACGGCACCGAGGCGCACTACAAGGACGGGTGCGCCCTGCTCTCGGTCGCGTTCGACGAGGGCGCGGAGGGGGACGGCGCGCGGGCGGCGATGGGAGAGATCCGGGAATACCTTGCAACGACGCCGTATCCGGTTTCGATCTCAAGCGAGGTCGGTTACGATTATCAGAGCGTGCTGGCGGGCGAGATGGTCGTGGTGCTGGCGCTTTCCGCCGCCGTGATCGTCGCGGTTCTGCTGTTCACGTCGCGGAGCTATTTCGAGGTCGTGATCTTCTTCATCGTCTTCGCGTTCTCGGCGCTGCTCAATATGGGCACGAACTGGTGGTTCGGGGAGATCTCCGCGATCACGCATACCGTCGCCGTGATCCTGCAGCTGGCGCTGGCGATCGACTACGCGATCATCTTCGCGCACCGTTATCAGGACGAAGCGGACGGAGAGGGCGACGAGCGGCAAGCGCTGGTGCGGGCGCTCTCGCGCTCCATCGTCGAGATCTCGTCCTCGTCGCTGACGACCATCTCGGGGCTGGTCGCCCTGATGCTGATGCAGTTCGGGCTGGGGTACGATCTCGGGATCGTGCTGTCCAAGGGGATCGTGTGCAGTATGCTGACGGTCTTTCTCTTGATGCCGGGGCTGATCCTTTTGTTCCCGCGCGCGCTGAAAAAGACGCGGCACCGTCCCCTCGTTCCGAACGTCGGGCGGTGGGGTCGGTTCCTTGCGAGCAAGGCGCCGGTGTTTCTCGTCATTTTCGCGCTGCTCCTGCCGTTTGCCGTGGTCTGCTCGCTGCGGGTGGAGTACGCCTTTTCGACCGGGACGGTCTCCGAGATCATCCCCAACGCCGAGCGGCGGGAAACGAAACGGGTGGACGAAGCGTTCCCCGCCGGGACGGCGATCGCGCTGCTCGTGCCGTCGGGAGATTATGAAAAAGAAAAGACCGTGCTTCGCGCCGCGGGCGAGTTGGACGGGATCACGGGCGCGACCGGGCTGGCGGCGATCGAGGTCAAGGAGGGTGTCACGCTGACCGACCGGCTGACCGCCGGGGAGTTGGCGGACCTGCTCGGCGTTGACGAAGAGCAGGCGGCGAAACTCGGCAGCGCGCCGCTGGTCGATACCCTGCTGCTCCTGTTCCGTCTGGTCGATGCGGGATTGATCGACGTGACGCCGGAACAGGAGGCGCAACTGAACGCCTACCGCGCACCGATCGAGCGCGCCGTCCGGCAACTTCGGGGCAAGAATTGGGACCGCCTGGTCCTGACGACCTCGCTCCCCGTCGAGGGAGAGGCGAGCGTGGCGCTGGTCGAGCGCGTCCGCGCGGTCGCGGAGAACGAGTACGGAGAGGGCGCGGTCCTTGTCGTCGGGGATATCACCTCCGCTCGGGATCTTCGCACCTCTCACCGCTCCGACACGGTGCTGATCAGCGTGTTTTCGGCGGTCTTCGTCTTTCTGATCCTGCTCTTCACGTTCCAAAGTCCCGTCGCCGCCGCGGCGCTGGTCTTCGTGATCCTCGGGAGCATCCGGATCAATTTCGGCTTGACTTATCTTTTCGGCGCGCATCCGTCGTTTGTGACCGATATGATCGTGTCCGCGATCCAGATGGGCGCGACCATCGATTACGCCATCGTGATGATGAACCGCTACCGGACCCGCCGTGCGGAATACGATCCCAAAGAGGCGATGGCGCGGGCGGTCAACGACGCGTTCCCGACCGTCGTGACCTCGGGCGCGATCATGGCGGCGGCGGGGTTGCTCATCGCCTACCGCGTCTCCGACGTGTACGTCGGGCACATCGGGCTGCTTGTCGGGCGCGGCGCCCTGATCTCGATGATCCTGGTCCTGACGGTGCTGCCGCAACTGATCCCGCCGCTCGACCGTGCGATCACGGCAACGACG
>CAMJCC010000092.1 GCA_946404035.1 uncultured Clostridia bacterium
CTCGTACCCCGTCGGCGGGGTCGGGATCTCGCCCTCGTGGGTCTTGACCTTGACGATCCTGGACGGCAGGATGAACAGCACCTCGTAGACCGTCAATCCGTATTCGCCGACCGTCGCCGTGTAGGTCGCGTCGCTCTGCGCAGGGACGATCTCTTTGTCCCACCCGGTCACTTTACAGTAGTGCTCGTCGGTCTCCCAAGAGAGAAACTCTTCGGGGCAGACCGGGGTTTCGCCGCGTTCGACCGTAACGGTCGTCTCGCGTTCGCCCGCGACGAAGGTGACGGTATAGGGTCCGTCGTCCTCGTCGCCGCCGCACGAAACGAGCGCAAAGACCGTCAGGACGAGGCACAGAGACAAAAGCAGAAACAGAAACAGGTTTTTCTTTTTCATAATCGATCTCCCGTATGAATGGACTTCCGGTAAGGGGGTCTTTGCCGGGCGGCAAAGGGAAGGGATCCCGTCTTTCCGCTCCATTATATCATAAAATGAAATTTATTTCAATGGATACAAATACAATTTTGCAATTTACGCAATAAACGCGAAGATTTTTTTCATCCGTCGCCTCTTTTCCGTTCACGCCTCTCTTTTCTTTCGACCGAACGCGCAGATCACAAAAGAAACGCAAAATCCTTTTTTCAAAAAGCAATCGTTTTCCAAACGGTTCGATCCGTCAAAAGTTCGTTTTTATATGATTATCGGCTTGCTTTTGAAACATCTTTTCACATTTTGAAGATATTTCTTATTGCAAGCGGCAGATAATTTGCAATTATTTTTCGCAAAACGATTGCATTTTTCCTTTCATTTGAGTATAATGGAGATAAGAAAATCGGAGAATTCCGCCGGAATAGTTTTTCGTCTTCGGCTTTTGAAACGATCGCGGCGTTTCCGCCCGCAACAAATAAAGGAGGAAAACCATGCGAAAACTGATTTTTTCCGCCGTCCTGATCCTTTGCCTTGCGTTCTGTCTTGCGCTCGCGTCCTGCGGGGGCAGATCCGAACCGACGTCCGGCGAACACGAACACGTCTGGGACGAGGGCCGCGTGATCAGAGAGGGGACGTGCGATCCGTCAACGAAAGAAGAAACCAAAGGAGAGATTATGTTTACCTGTACGATCTGCGGTGAGACGAAAAACGAAGAGTGCGACGGACACGACTGGTATGAAAAGCAGATCATCGACTCGGCGACCTGCCTGAATACCGGTACGGCGCTCTTTGAATGCACGAGGTGCAAAAAGAAGGAAACGCGGTCGATCCCGGTCAACCCGAACAGCCACACGCTGGACAGCGGCGAGGGACGGATCGTGACCCCGCCCACCCCGACCACCGACGGCAAGCGGGAATGGATCTGCACCCGGTGCAATAGAGTGGGCAAGACCGAGGCGGTCACCTACGACGAGTATATCTCCGCCGTAAATACCGTTAAGGCGAAGGTCGACGGCTTCGCTTCTTCCGATTTCGGAAGCGGGACCGTCCGGGGGGATCTCGGCGGCTCCTACGCCGTGCCGTCTGTCCATCCGACGAAGGGGCAGCACCCACGCGTCCTCTTTACCTCCGACGCGATCGAGGGGATGAAGGAGGAATATTACGACGAGCGAAGCACAGTCGCTTCGGCTTTGTTCCGGCAGGGAGTCCGCACTCCGACCGACGGGGCGATCGCCAACGACGCCTTTGACATCCTGGACACGAACATCTTCCGGAATATGCAGACCCTGGCGCTCGACTATAAACTGACCGGAAACAAGATCTCGGGTTACAACGCGATCTACGCGCTGAAAAACGCTCTCAAAACCCTGACCGACAGCTGGACGGGGCACGACGACGTCGCCCACCGCTACTACGGGTTCGCGATGTATATCGCGGCTTGCGTCTACGACTGGTGCTACGACCTTATGACGCCGACCGACCGTCAGCAGATCGTTCTCGGCGTACAGGAAAAGATCTGCAAGGTCGGGATGACGGTCACCTACGCCGTCGGTTTTCCGCCGACGGGCGCCGACGCCGTCTCGGGACACGGGACCGGCTTTATGATCCTGCGCGATTATCTCGCCTTCGCCATCGCGATCTACGACGAGTATCCGGGCTGGTGGGATATGATCGCCGGACGGTTCTACGAGGAATACGTCCCCGTCCGTGAAAAGCTCCTGGAAGCGCAGATGATGCCGCAGGGGGTCTCGCTCTACATCCGTTCCAAGTTCATTCCCGAACTCTACTCGGTGTGGCTGATCAAGACGGCGACCGGGACCTTCCCCTACGAGAGCGAAGAGAATATGAAGCAGGTCGCACGCACGATCTACTCTCACGAACTGCCCGGACGCTACAACGGAAAGTACGGCGTCGGGTTCAATTGCGGCGACGACCACGTTCCCGACGGCAGTTTCATCGATTACGGACACGTCGCGCTCTATTCCTCGTACATCTTCAACGACGCGACGATGCGCGCGCAACTTGAATACGATTACGGCGGGGGGATGAACGGCTGTTCCTACACCGACTTCTCCGGCGACGTGACCGAGACCGCGACGGTTTCCGAATACCTGATCTGCTCCTCGTCGCGTCTGCAGCCTGCGGCAAGTCGCCGCGAAGGGATGGATCTGATCCTTTATAACGGCGGCTGGATGAGCCAGGTGATCGCCCGCAACAGTTGGGGCAACGATCAGGCGGCTGTCCTGATGAAGATCGGGCAGCGCACCGTCGCGAACCACGACCACTACGATGCGGGACAGTTCCAGATCTTTTACCGCGAGGTCCTCTCGGGCGACACCGGCGCCTACGTTTCGTACCACGAAAAACACCACAGCTACTACCATCAGGCGACCATCGCGCACAACAGCATCCTGATCTACAACCCGTCGCTCGCCTCGACCAACGGCGGGTACTATTCGGGAGGTCAGAGGCAGCTGGGTGACGCGAACCTCTCCAACTGGAAGAACAGTACGTACAAGATCGGCGAGGTGACGGGCTACGAAGCCGGGTACGCCGACGCCGAACAGACGCAGGCGAACTACGCCTATATCGCCGGCGATATAGGCGCCGCCTACGATAGTTCGACGGCAAGCGAGGTCACGCGCCGGATGCTCGCCGTCTTCGACACGAAGAACCCGAACGTCCCGATGTTCTTCTTCGTTTTCGACAACATCAAGGCGAAGAGCGCCAACTACAAGAAGACCTTCCTGCTTCACACCGTGACCGAACCGACGGTCGATACGGGCGCCAAGACCGTGACGGAGGTTGTCGGAAGCGGCAAACTCGTTCTGCAGAACGTGATCGGCAACAACGTCACGATCACGGCGATCGGCGGCCATCCGCGGGCGGACGGAAAGAACGGTCTCAACTACGTCGTCAACGGCAATCAGTTGGACAACAAGCTGTTCCGCGACGACGGCTACTGGGGCCGCGTCGAGATCAGCCCCGCGACCGGCAACGCGACCGATCAACTCCTGAACGTGATGTACGTCTGCGACGCCGACAAGAGCCCGAACCTGACCGCGACCGCGATCTCGACCGGCGACGTCAAGGGCGCCGTGATCGGCAAGGTAGCGGCAGTCTTCGTGACCAACGCCACGCGCAGAAGTACGACGCTCACCTTCACGGCGGGCGGCTCCGGCGAGTACACCTACTACGTCTCGGGCGTGAAAGCCGGAAAATGGAACGTCCTGGTCGGCTCGACCCTCATCACGACCGTGACCGCCACGGAGGAGGGCGGATTGCTCGTTTTCACGGCGCCTGCCGGAACCATTACCTTGATCCCGCAATAACCGGACGATGATCGTTCGGATCCAAACGAACCCCATCGTGTGATCATATCACCCCGCCAAAAACAAAAAAGGAGAATAAGGTATGAAAAAACTGAACGGTATCCTCGCATTACTTCTGTGTCTTCTCTTCCTCGTCCCGGCGCTCGCTTCCTGCAAGAAAACGCCCGCCGCCACGACGGCGAAACCGACGACCGCCGGCGGCGAACAGGGGTCGTCCACGTCCTCCACGACCGAAGATACGACGAGAAAATGGGAAACGATCGGAAACGCCGTATCCGCGTACGCGGCAAGCGACCGGACCCTCCGGATCCAGTACGATATGTACCGTTCGTCGGAGAACATTCCCCAGAACGACAAGTACATTCAGGGACCCGATGGGCTCGTCGACGGCGGAACGTCCCTGATTGAAGAAAAGGTCTATAACCGCAACCGCGAAGCCGCCGAACTGCTCGGTCTGACGCTCGAGTATTCTCATTGGGAAGACCTCGGTTGGGGAAAACAGGCCGGGCGTATCAACCAGCTCGTCGGAGCGGTCACGGACGACGCTCCCGACCTCTTTATCGATATGCTCTACGACCTGAACAAGGCGATGATGACCGTCAACGCGTTCAAGGACATCTGGAGCATCCCCGGCTCGTACTTTGATTTCAAAGCCGACGGCTGGATGGCCGAGTGGATGGAGAGTTTGTCTTTCACCGGTGACCGCGCCTACATCCTCGGCGGCGATTACTTCCTTGAACTCTTCCGCGCGATGGGCGTTCTTCCGTTCAACATCGATCTGATGGACGCGAACGTGTCGAAACTGGCTCCCGCCCTCTTCGGCGAGGAACTTGCCGAGAGCGAGACCATGTCGCAGCGCTTCTTCGACGTCGTCGAACAGGGCGACTGGACGTGGGACGGACTCGGCAAGCTCTGCGCCGCGATGTGGGTCGATACCGACGGCGACGGAGCCAACTCGTTTGCAGATACGCTCGGGATCGTTACCGACAGATACACCGGTCTGCCGGCGGCGCTGATGGTTTACTCCTCCGGCGTTCAGTTGACCGAGACCTACGTGATCGAGGACACAGCCGACGAGAACAACGGCAAGACCTGGGTCAAATACAAGAACGATTCCACCATTCTCGGCAGCGTCTTCGACGCCGTTTCGGGCGTATTCTCGGGGCACGGCGCGTTCGTGACCAACTACAACCCCGATTCGGGCAAGAATCTGACAGAACACTACGCGAAGTTCGCGTCCAACACCCTTCTGTTCGCGGGGCCGATCGTTCTCGGCGCACTCGAAGAACAATCGTTCCAGACGATGAACTCGATCTGGTCGGTCGTTCCGATCCCGAAGATCAAAGCTGAACAGGAATACAATACCATGATCCACAACATAGCGGACGTCGGCGCGATCAACGTCAACACGTCGGCCGATAAGGCACGCGCGCTCTCGGCATTCCTGCAGTTCTGCAACGAGAACTCCGGAGATATCCGCGTGGAGTTCCAGCAGGTCGTGACCAAGTACAAGACCACGACCTACAATCAGGGTACCGACCGTATGCTCGACATCATCTACGACCACGTCATTTCCGGACGGGAAAAGGCGCTGGAGGACGTCGCGGAGGGGACCAGCGGCAAGTCCAGCGGGTCCTGGATGAAGGGCCTGGAGTACACGGGCACCTCCGCGGACGTCGCGTCGCTGTATCAGTCGCATCTGTCCAACAAACAAGGAAAGCTGGACACTATCCTGACAAAATGGTACGAACTCCCCGTAACGCCGTCCGAGACTTCGGCGGAATAAGGATCCCGTGACCGAACACCCCGCCGCCCGAGCGAAACCCGTCCGGGCGGCGCATGGTTTTGATCCTCTTCCGCGCAGAAGGCGGACTCCGGACGGAAAGGGAAACGCATCGTCCGGAATATCCCCCGTCTCTTGCTCTTTCGTCCGTTTTTCCGTATCGTAAGACGGAGGAGCGGACGCAAAAAAACCGAACGTCTGAAAGGAAAAACCATGCAAAACGCGTCCGTCAGAAAAAATTGGCTGCCCGCGACCCTCGTCGCCGCGGCGGCGCTCGCGCTTGTTCTCACTCTGCTCTTTGCGTTCCGCGGCTCCGCCGACGAGCCGAAGAAAGAGATCGACGATTACGGCTGGCAATCGATCTCCGGCGATACCCCGGAGTCCGACAGCACCGCGCTCCGTTTTCTGTTTTCGATCGGCTCACTTGAGTATGAACGGGTCGGCTTCGTCCTCTCGAAAACCAATACCAATCCGAAGATAAACGGCGTTGGTTGCTCGATCAGGGAAGCGTCGAGCGTCTATTCCTCCGTTTGGGCAAACGGAGAGCTGATCCAAGCCGGCGCCGGGCGCTGGTGGGTCGCGCTCAAGGTGACCGGTATCGACAACCTCAACTTCGACACCACGATCTACGTCAAGCCCTTCGTTGAAGACGGCGAGGGGATCCGCTACGGCGAAACGTACGCCCTCTCTGCGACCGGCGCCTTCACGATCCCGGCGCTGAGAAATCAGATCAAAAATGATTTCGGCGGCTCGGATTTCGGTACGGGCAGCATCCGCGCCGATCTCGGCGGCTCCTACGCGGCGCCGCCGCATTCTCCCACGACGGGGCAGCATCCGCGCGTCCTCTTCACTTCGGAGAGCATCGACGGGTTGAACGACGCCCTGGCGAGCGCGACCTCCGAAGCCAAGGCGCTCTACAACGCCGCCCTCGCTTCTCCGCCCGACGGGGAGATCGCGGATAACGAGTTCGACCGGGAGAACGATCAAACTATGTTGAGCGCGATCCAGATGCTGGCGCTCGATTACCGGATGACCGGCAACCCGCTTTCGGGTTACCGGGCGATCTACGCGATCAAAAACGTCCTGAAAACCCTGACCGACAGCTGGACGGGGCACGACGACGTCGCCCACCGCTACTACGGGTTCGCCATGTATATCGCGGCGTGCGTCTACGACTGGTGCTACGAACTTCTGACGCCGACCGACAAGCAGCAGATCGTCCTCGGCGTACAGGAAAAGATCTGTAAAGTCGGTATGACGGTCGATTACGCCGTCGGTTTCCCGCCGACCGGCGCCGACGCCGTCTCCGGACACGGCACGGCGTTCCAGATCCTGCGCGACTACCTCGCGTT
>CAMJCC010000093.1 GCA_946404035.1 uncultured Clostridia bacterium
GCAGGGGTTCAGCACCTCGATGCCGGCGGATCTGCAGGTCGGGATGGTGCACAGTCTGCCCGGTTTCGAGCGCGCCGAGATCATGCGCTACGCCTACGCCATCGAGTACGACTGCGCCGACCCCACGCAGCTGCTCCCGACGCTGGAATTCAAGGCGATCCGGGGGCTTTACGGCGCGGGGCAGTTCAACGGCACCTCCGGCTACGAGGAGGCGGCGGCGCAGGGGCTGGTCGCCGGGATCAACGCGGCGCTCTCGCTGCAAAACAGGGAACCGATGATCCTCGCCCGCCACTCGTCCTACATCGGCACGCTGATCGACGATCTGGTGACCAAGGGGACGAACGAGCCCTACCGGATGATGACCTCGCGCTCGGAATACCGGCTCCTGCTCCGGCAGGATAACGCCGACGTGCGGCTCTCCCCGACCGGCTACGCCGTCGGTCTGCTCTCCGAGGAACGCTATCGCCGTTTCCTTGAAAAGCGAAAGACCGTCGAAAACGAAAAACAGCGGCTGGAAAGCGTGATCCTCCCGCCCTCGGACGAGGTGAACGCGACCCTCGCGTCGCTCGGCTCGGCGGAGATCTCGGGCGGCGCCCGGCTTTCGGATCTGCTCCGGCGGCCCGAACTGACCTACGCCGATCTCGCCCCGCTCGACCCCGACCGTCCCGCCCTCTCCGCCGCCGTGCAGACGACGGTGCAGACCGAGATCAAGTACGACGGGTATATCAAGCGCGAGATCGCCGAGGCGGAGCGCTTCGCCAAACTCGAGGGCAAACCCCTCCCGCCCGACCTCGACTACTCCACCGTCCGCGGGCTCCGGCTCGAGGCGGCGGAAAAACTCAACCGCATCCGCCCGCTGAACGTCGGTCAGGCGGCGCGCATCAGCGGGGTCAACCCCGCCGACGTCAGCGTCCTTCTGATCTGGCTCTCCTCCCGCCGGCGTCCCGCGGCGCCGCCCCGCGAGGAGCCGAAGACCTGACCGCACTCATAAACAAGCCCGGCAGTCGATCGACTGCCAGGCTGATTGTTTGCGTTTTTGTTACGTTGGTTCAAGCGACGCCGCGATCAACTCGAATGGTGTAGGAACGGGAGAATTTCGCCTGCGGCGAATATCCCTCGCCTCGCTTCGTGTGAGCGAGCTCCCCCGAGTTGCTCGGCGGGGATGCGAACTCCCGCAAAGGGGGGCGGGGCGCCCCCCTTTGCGGAGTGAGATTCGGACACGGGACAGCAGAACCCCCCGGAGTGCGTGAAGCACCCCGGGGGGTTCTGGTGACCCGTGGGAGAATCGAACTCCCGTTACTGCCGTGAAAGGGCGGTGTCTTAACCTCTTGACCAACGGGCCTGGTAGCGGAAGTCGGATTTGAACCAACGACCTGTCGGGTATGAACCGAATGCTCTAGCCAGCTGAGCTATTCCGCCATGTGTGTCAATCGGTTTTGCCCGAATATTATATCACGGAGCGGATGGGTTGTCAAGGGGTTTTTCGGCTTTTTTCCTTTGCTTTGAGGGAGAGGGCGGATCAGTGCCGCCGGAGCTTATGCCACAGCCATCTGAGCGGCGGGATATGCGACCCGATCCGGCGGAGCAGTTTCCAGGTTTTAAGCCGGAGCCAACGCAGGGGATAGGTCGCGTAGTTGAAACGGACGTAGAGCCGGTAGCGGCGGTTGGTCACGGGGATGAACCGGTCCCCGCGCCAAAATCCTGTCATCACGCCGATGAGGTCCTCGTCGGTGATCCCGTATTCGGTGTAGTCGCAGTTGTCCCCGCGCATCGCGTAGTCGTTCTCTCTGACGCGCACCACGCGGTGCAAGACGTCCGTTCCGTCTTTTCTTTCGTAGAGCGCGACGTCAAACTTTTTGAGCCGTCCCGCCGGCTTTTCGACCAGGATGTTGTCCCGGTCGCCGCGGATCATCGGGCGCATGCTCCGTCCGCTGGGCGTGCTGACGTAGGCGCCGACCTCGTCGAGCACCCGGCGCTTTTCCTCGCGGTCCGACCGGTCAGCCAAGGAGCAACCCCGCTTCCCGGAGTTTCGAAACGAACGCCGACACGTCGCGCGCGGCGGTCTCGCGGTCCACGTCGTAGACGTCGAGAAGCTTATCGACGATCTGTTCCTCCGTCACGTCCTCCTGCAGCGCCTCCCAGATCTCCTTGCCGGAGCCGGCGAGCGTGATCATCCCGTGAAACTTTTTGGCAAGAGCGCCGGTCGCGACGGCAAAGGTCTTTCCCCCCACCTCGCGGACGACGAAACCGGGCACGATCTTCATAACGATATCCTTTCCTGTGGCGTATTGCCGTTCATTTACCGAAAACGGCTTGCTTGGCGACGAGGGCGGAGCCGACGTCGGGCGTGCAGGCAAGCCGGAACAGCCCGACCGTGCCGAGCATCCGGTCCGCGAGCGCGAGGGTCTCCGCGACCGTTTCGGGGTCGCTTTCCAAAAGGATCTGGTTCATCACGGGCAGCGCGGCGTCGGCGGGGGAGAGGGGGACGACCCGGTCCTCTTTCCCGCGTTCCAGGAACACGACGGCTTTGAGAGGGCGACCGACGTTCCGGCTCCAGCCTTCTTTGCCCGCCCACGGGGTCCCGTACGCCGTCAGCGTACCGTCCGACCCGAAGCGCAGGATGGGTTTGTCGCCGTTGACGATATCGACGTCGGCGCCGAAAGCGCGCTTCCAGTTCTTGATGTGCGTGCTCTTGCCGGTCCCGCTCGGCGCGGTGAACGCGATCGCCTCGCCCTTGTATTCGATCACGGCGGCGTGGAACAGAAACGCGTCGTAGCCGGGCAGCCGGTGCGCGATCGCGCGCGCGACCGCAAGACTTTCCAGGTACCCGGGCGTGACCCCCTCGGGGATCGTCTCCGCCCGCGCCAGCTCGTCCTCGATCATCTTGTCGGTGACCGTGACGGTAAAGTCGGGCGTCCCGTCGGTCTGGTAGGCCGTGCAGTGCTTGGCAAGATAGGGGTAGCGGTGCTCGATACCGATCACAAGACCGGCGATCCCGACGATCAGCATAGCCCGTTTCCCCTCCGTTTCCTCGCGTTTTTCCACCCTCATTATAGCACGGTTTTCCCGGTCCTGTCAAGTTGCTTTCCCCTTTCCCAAAAGGAAAAACGGCGCGGCGCCGAAAAGGCGCCGCGCCGCGCGCGGTAGCAGCGGGGAAGTCGCGCCGAGATCAGTAGAGGCGCATTTCCGCCAGGATCGGCAGGTGGTCGGACGGATATGCCGGGTCGTTGTTGCTGTTGTAGTCGTTCTTGTTGTCCACCACCGTAAAGTACGTGGTCTCGACGTTCCCGTTGGTCAGGATGTAGTCGTAGATCCACTGCGGGCGCGTCGTGCGGTTGCTCTCCGCGAGGGTCCCGCCGATATCGCCCTTGACCGCGGCGCTATCGCGCGTGACCGCGTAGCCGCCCTCATTTCTGAAAACGTCGATGACGCGTCTTCCGCGGCCGTTCACGCCCTCCAGATAGTGCGCGTTCATATCGCCGACGATCACGACGCTGTCGTAGTCAAAGGTCTGGTTCGCGATCCATGCGAGCAACAGGCGCACCTCGTACTGACGGACCAGGGTGTTTTCGTCGGTGGAGGCGGTGTCGTCCTTGTTCTTCCGATAATGCAGATGCGTGCTGATCGCCAGGATCTTTTTGCCCGAGGTCTTTTCCTGCAGCAGCGCCCAGGTGAACATTCTGCCTAGTTTGTCTCTGCTCATATCGGCGCCGTTCGCGTCCACTCCGGGGTATTCGCTGACCAAAGCGGAGTAGCGTTTATAACCGCTGTCCAGGTTTTTGAACTTCTCGGTCTTATAGAGAAGTTCGCACCAACAGTCGCGACTTGTGTCGCCCTGGACCCGAGCGTAGCCGTTTGACGTCAGGGTGGCGATGTGGTCTTCCCATCCGTCGTTGAATATCGTCAGATGGAAGAGCCAATTAAGCGTGACGACGTACTGGTTGACTTCCTGTAATCCGAGGATGTCCGGGCTGTTGTCCAAGATGGTTTCGATCACCTTATCGGGATCTCTGCCCTCCCAACCGTCGTCTTCGTCGTACATATGAACGTTGTAACTCATCACGGAAACGTCCGCGGCAAGGAAAGAGGGATCGATGCCCTTATAGATCGTCAGGTCCGAAACCTCGGCGGTGAAGTTCTCGTCCGGGGTGCCGTAGATGGCTCTGGCGGCAAAGCGGCATCTGAAATAGTCGGCATCCCAGACGTTCACGTCGTCGCAGGTCATCGACCGGCAGAAGCAGAAGACGTTGCCCTCTTTCACGTAGAGCGCCATCGTCTTCGCGTCGTAGTCCACCGTCACGGCAAAGGTGTGCGTATCGCGTTTGTCGGTATTGGAGGCGATGTGGGCGGTCCATTTCTGGTTGCCGTCAGACGTTGCGTCGACGTGTTTGTCGTTCCATCCGTACCAGAAGGACTGTCCGTTCCCCTCGATCATCAGCGCGTTTCTGCCGTCGACCTGGATGCCGAAAGCGACGCGGTCGTCCCCGAGCGTCAGGTCGAAGACCACCGTATACTTTACGCCGGGACGCATCGGGAGCGCCGAGCCGAGCGCCGCGTTGAACGCGTCCGCGTTCACGCCGTCGCCGGGATAGAAGCCGCCCCACATGGCGCGCTTGTAACTGTCGGTCGTGACCGTCATCTCGACGGCGGATCCGTCGTCGGAGATATCGATCTCGGCGCCCTGGTTGCTCGTCGTCGCGAATTCGGGGAGCCAGCCGTCGTCGAGGAAGTTCGCTTTGAACAGTTTGTCGCCGTCCGCGTGAGCGTCGTAGGGCAGCGTGTACACGTTGTTCCACTGGTGGGTCAGAGCGTTGCCTTTGTAGATCTTCAGATCTTTGAGGTCCGCCGTGTAACTCGCGTTCGGCGTTCCGCTCATCGATCTGACGTAGAAGCGGCATCTGAAGTACGCGGAATCCCAGACGCCGGACCCGTCGTAGGTGATCGACCGGCAGAAGTAGAAACAGCCGTCGCTCTCGTCCATAACGTAGAGCGCCATCGTTTTCGCGTCGTAGTCGACCGTCACGGCGAAGGTGTGCGTATCGCGCCGCGTGGTCCCGACGGCGATGTGATTGTCCCATTTTTCGTTATCGTCCGAGGTCTCTCCGACCTTGGAGGTGTTCCACTGATACCACTGGGACTGACCGTTCCCGCGGATCAGCAGATCGTTGTTGCCGTCCGCCATGATCCCGAAACCGACGTTGTTATGTCCGAGCGTCAGGTCGAAGATCAGCGTGTATTTTGCGCCGTCTCCGCCCGGGAGAGCGATGCCGAGCCCCTCTTCGAACTCGTCCTCGTCCACGCCGCTACCGGGGTAGAAGCCGCCCCAGATGGCGCGCTTGTAGCTCTCGGTCGTGACCGTAAAGCCGACCGCGGTACCGTCGTTTGAAACGTCGGCGATCGCGCCGCAGTTGTTTTCGTTATAAAACGACCGTTTCCACTCGGGCGCGTTGAAGTTCACGTCCAGCAGTTTGTCGCCGTCTTTGTGCGACCAGTAGGAGAGCCGATACCCGTCCCCGAACAGCGGGGAGAGCGCGTTGCCCTTGTAGATATTCAGGTTCGAAACGTCGGCGGTATACGTGTCGTTCGGCGTTCCGCTCATCGATCTGACGTAGAAACGGCATCTCAGATACGCGGAATCCCACACGCCGGAGCCGTCGTAGGTGATCGCCCGGCAGAAGTAGAACGCGCCGTCGCTTGCGTCCTTGACGTAGAGGGACATGGTCTTTTCGTCGTAGTCCACGACCACGGCGAAAGTGTTCTGATCGCGCGTGGTGGCGCCGGGGGCGGTGTGGTAGTTCCACTTTTCGTTGTTGTCAGAGGTCTCCCCGACCTTGGAGGTGTTCCACTGATACCACTGGGACTGGCCGTTCCCGCGGATCAGCAGATCGTTGTTGCCGTCCACCATGATCCCGAAACCGACGTTGTTGTTCCCGAGCGTCAGGTCGAACACGAGCGTATATTTCGCGCCCGTTTCCATCGGCTGCACGGCGCCGAGCGCCGCTTCGTACTCGTTTGCGTTCACGCCGGCGCCCGGATAGAAGCCGCCCCAGATGGCGCGCTTGTACAGGTCGGACGTGACCGTAAAGCTGACCGAGGTGCCGTCGCTTGAAACGGCGGCGGTCGCATCCTGGTTATCGTCGTTGTAAAAACCTTGTTTCCACTCCGGCGCGTTGAAGTTCACGGCGCGGAGCAGTTCTCCGTCGTGGGCGTCGTCGTGGGTCACGCCCGTTGCGCTGACTTTGACCGGGAATAACGAAAGCAACGGAACGAGCATCAGGACCGCCAATGCAAGACTGAAAAACCGAGTTGCTGTTTTCATGGGTCTTCTCCTTTGTTGAAAAGTCAACGTTTCCCTCTATGTAATCGGTTTTTTGTCGGTTTTTTGAGCGGTTTTTTAAGGTGAAAAACGGCGCGGCGTCGCGTCGCGGCGCCGCGCCGCGCGCGGGGAAAATCGGTTTTACGGGTTTTGCGCAAAGATGTCGGACGACCAGTTGTCGGTCCCGTCGTAACCGCTTGACGTTGTGATCAGATCCGGCGTCAGCGTGACGACGCCGATCTCAGGGGCAAGATACGTTTTTTTCTCGTTTTTCATTTCTCTTTACCTCCTTCGCGTCGGTCAGTCGAAGACGATCGTCGCCTTGACCGG
>CAMJCC010000094.1 GCA_946404035.1 uncultured Clostridia bacterium
TGTGACGGATCGAGCTCGCTTCGAACTCACCGAGTTTTTGCGCCGGAGGCACAAAAAGTCTACCGTCCCGCCATCCTTTTCTGATCCCCTTTTCACAAAGTAAGGCGGGACGAGGTGAGTAGCCGTAAGACGCGCAGCGCCTTGCAACGTCTAATCTCACTTTCTCCGCTGTTTTTTCAACAGACAATGAGCTTTTGCAATTCCTTGATCCGTTTTCGCAAAATACATTTGCTTTTTTGCAAATTCCGTGGTATAATGAATATCTAAAAACCGGAATACAGATCAGGAGAAACGATCCAATGAGATTATCCGAATGCAACCGTTTCAGTTTCCGCGTTCTTGCGCTGCTTTTTGTTTTTCTCGTGCTGTTTCCGCTCGTTTCTTGCGTAAAGAACAAGACGGAGGGCACGACTTCTGCGTCGGAAACGACGTGCGTACCCGAGCCTGTCGCCCCGGAACTGATCTGCACCATCCAAACGGAGGGGTTCGACGGTCCGGTTTCGACGTATACTACGGTGCAGAAGAAGTATCTGGCCGACAAGGCAAAGAACGCCACGAATTACGCGGCTGGTAAACAGGAACTGTCTCGCCCGCTTCCCGTTACGCTTCGCTGGGACGTCGTTTTTACAGCTGGCCGAAGCTCGCTTCGCTATTTCATCGTCCGTATCTGGACCAAAGCCGACCGCTCCGATGCGAGAGAGTATATCGTCGGCAGGACCGAAAGGAAATTTGATTTCGTCAATCCTTTTATCGGACAGCAGTATTACTGGGACGTCACTGCGGTCGGCGCCGACGGGGGTACCGTCACGTCCAACACGAATACGTTTCAGACCGAGGACCGCTCGTTCCGCTTTATCTACGTCGACGGCATTACCAACGTCCGCGATCTCGGCGGGAAGATGACCGAGGACGGCGGGCGGATCCGGCAGGGGCTTCTGTATCGTGGCGCCGAACTTCACAAGGAGGGGTCGACAGTTTTAGTCACGGACGATGGTCTTCGCGCGTTGCGTTTGCTCGGGATCCAGTCAGAACTCGATTTCCGTACCAAAGACGAGGCGGGCGTAAGAGCAACGTCGGTGATCGGCAAAGGCGTGTACTATTTCTTCCGCACGCTTTCGGGCAGCAAGGATTTTACCAGCAGCGAATGTAAATCCAGTCTGAAAAAGATCTTCACGGTCCTGTCGGACGAGAAAAACTATCCGATCTATTTGCATTGTATGGTGGGGACCGACCGTACGGGGCTTGTCTGCTGGCTTGTGAACGGTCTTTGCGGTGTGTCCGAGGACGACCTCTGGCGCGATTATCTTTTTTCAAACTTCGCAACGATCGGGGACGGTCGGAAACCGAGCAAGATCGAAAACAACTACGTTGATAAACTGCAAGCCACGCAGGGAGAACCCTATCAGAAAAAAGTCTACAATTATCTGAAAGACGTGGTCGGGATCCCAGCGCAACAGCTTGACGCCGTGATCCGGATTATGAAAGCGGAGCCGGGCACTTCGGCCGAAAACGCCGCGCCCGTG
This sequence comes from uncultured Clostridia bacterium, assembly GCA_946404035.1. Classification (GTDB taxonomy): domain Bacteria; phylum Bacillota; class Clostridia; order Oscillospirales; family CAG-272; genus UBA1740. The sequence continues at coordinate 1,524 of CAMJCC010000094.1, forward strand.
ATATCTGGAAAGCACACGCATTCGCCCGAAAGCGCCTACACCGTGGTCTCGGAACCGACCTGTTCCTCCCCGGGGATCCGGGTCAGATACTGCTTGCTCTGCGGCGGTTTCGTTCCCGGATCGATTGACGAGACCCCGACCGTCGAAAAAGCTCACCTGGTCGAAAACTGGATAGTGACCGTCCCGCCGACGCTCACAACCGACGGAAATCGGCAAGGCACGTGCGTCGAATGCGGCGCAAAACTGGACGAGACGTTCAGCGTGCCGGTCTATTCCTCAAAAAATCCAGATGGACCCTACGCCGACGGATCTTCAATCGTGCTCACAAAAACCGTCAAGGAGATCAGGGGCAGCAAGCACTTTTATCCGACTTCATCGGACCCCGACGGCAACGATCTGTGGTTCGAGTACAGTTTTCTATGGAGCAATTCGTTCAAGAATTACGACAAATCCGGCTCGGAAATGAAAGCGTTTTCGTTCCGGAACGAAAACGACGGTTACAAAGACTTTTATTATCTCTATGCTAACGACAAAGAGGGAAGAGACTGCCCGTACACGGGGCATTTCGATTACTCGACCTATCTTCCCGACTGTTCCCCCGAGTGGGCCTGCGCCGTCGATCCCGGGAACGGCCAACCAATCTATAAAGCCGGGTGGGACCAACCCGTGTCGAGAAGTTCGTCCCCCTACATCTACGATGCGCAGAGCCAGACCAAGGGCGGTTGGCACCGCTTGGGCTTCCGGTTCCATCAAGAGGCGGCGATCAAGAATGGCGCGGTCGTTTACACCGGGTATTCGGAACTCTATATCGACGGAGTCAAGGTCTGGAAAATCAAGACCAATATGCAGGGATCTGAGGAAAAGAGTTTGATGGAAAACGGGCTTTTGCTCTTCACGGCGGTGATCAGAAACGGAACGCTCGTTTACTCGGACAACGACGCGATGCGCGTTGAGATGCGCGTCGAGGACGTTGCGAGATCGACGAACGCCGTTTATCTCTCGGTTTTCGATCCGGTCTGGACATGCGGAGACGGGTTTGCCCGTAACGTCTCGCCTCTCCAGACCCCCGCAGTGGGAAAAAGCGTCCTGCTCCCTGACGGAAGCGCAACCTCCGGCGCCGTCTTCTATACTCCCAACTGACGATGGACCGATATCTTCCGTTCTGCCCGCCGATTGATCGGCGGGCAGAGTTTTATCCGGATGAAAGTTCAATTCGTTAGTTTTTTATCAAAGGGATTGACACGCGCGGGATGGGATGGTATAATAATTCACGTTATTAAATTTGATATGAAAACCGCGGAAAAAGAGGGAATACTGTGGATCTCAAAGTATTGAAGTTCGGCGGCAGTTCGCTTGCCGACGCAAACCAATTCAAAAAAGTGGCGGATATCGTCCGTGCCGATCCGGCGCGGCGCTACGTCGTGCCGTCTGCGCCCGGTAAACGGTTCAAGGACGACGACAAGATCACCGATCTTCTCTATATCTGCTTTGACCTTGCACTCGGTGACAAGGATATTTCCGAGACTTTCTCGAAGATCGAGGAACGCTATCGTTCCATCATCCGCGACCTTGGGCTGGACTTCTCGCTTGACAAGGAGTTCGAGACCATACGGACGGCGATCCTGCATTGCGCCGGGCGCGACTACGTTGCCAGCCGCGGGGAATACCTGAACGGTCTGATCCTGGCGAACTACCTCGGCTACGACTTCATCGACCCTCAGCGGTACATTTTTTTCCGCGATAACGGCGCGTTTGATTCCGAGAAGACAAACATCATCCTCTCCGCGATCTTAAAACAGCACGAGAGAGCGGTCATCCCCGGTTTCTACGGTTCGATGCCCAACGGGACCATCAAGACCTTCTCGCGCGGCGGTTCGGATATCACGGGCTCCATCGTTGCGCGCGCGGCAAACGCCGACGTGTACGAGAACTGGACCGACGTTTCCGGCTTCCTGATGGCGGATCCGCGCCTTGTCAAGGATCCCAAGATCATTGAGACCATCACCTACAAGGAACTGCGTGAGCTTTCCTATATGGGCGCAACGGTTTTGCACGAGGAGGCGATCTTCCCGGTCCGCTACGCCGGCATTCCGATCAACATCCGCAACACCAACAAGCCCGAGGAAAAGGGAACCATGATCGTATCGTCCGCGCCCGACGTGATGTCCGACTACGTCATCACCGGGATCGCCGGGAAGTGCGGTTTCTCGGTCATCTCGATCGAGAAAGATATGATGAACTCCGAGATCGGCTTCGGTCGGCGCGTGCTGGAAGCCATCGAGAAGTGCGACATTTGCTTCGAGCATCTGCCCTCCGGCATCGATACGATGTCGGTCGTGGTCAACTCCAACGATATCGTCGGCAAGCGCGATTTCCTTTTGACCGAGATTTGCCGGCTGACCGAGCCCGATATGATCGAGATCGAGGACAATCTTGCCCTGATCGCCGTCGTGGGTCGCTCGATGGTCAAGGCAAAGGGCACCGCGGCGCGCATCTTCTCGGCTCTTTCCGCCGCCGGTGTGAACATCCGCATGATCGACCAGGGGTCGAGCGAGTTGAACATCATCATCGGCGTGGACGAAGCCGATTACGTGACCGCCCTCCGCGCGATCTACGGAGAATTCGTGAAATAATCAAAAAAAAGACGCCCCGGAACCGAAGTTTCGGGGCTTTTCTTTTGCTTGTCAGAATTTGAGGTAGTTGACCTTCACGCCGGGGCCCATCGTCGAGGCGACGACGCAGCTCTTGACGTACTGACCCTTCGAGGACGCGGGTTTCGCACGCATAACGGCGCCGACCAGCGCGTTGAAGTTCTCAAGCAGTTTCTCGCTGCCGAACGACGCTTTGCCGATGGGGCAGTGGATGATGTTGGTCTTGTCGAGACGGTACTCGATCTTACCGGCTTTACTCTCCTTGACGGCGCGAGCGACGTCGGGAGTAACGGTGCCTGCTTTCGGGTTCGGCATCAGTCCCTTAGGACCGAGGACCTTACCGAGACGGCCGATGACGCCCATCATATCGGGGGAGGCGATCACGACGTCAAAGTCGAACCAGCCGCCCTGGATCTTGGTGACGTACTCTTCGGCGCCGACGTAGTCGGCTCCGGCTTCCGCGGCGGCGGTCGCTTTGTCGCCTTTCGCAAAGACGAGGGTGCGGACGGTCTTACCGGTTCCGTTCGGAAGAACGATAGCGCCTCTGACCTGTTGGTCAGCGTGACGCGAGTCAACGCCGAGACGCATGTGGATCTCGACGGTCTCGTCAAACTTCGCTTTTGCGGTCTGGCAGACGATGTCGAGCGCCTCGTTTGCGTCGTAGAGTTTGGTTTTGTCGATCAGTTTCGCGCTTTCCGCGTATTTCTTACCCATTTTCATTTCATCAATCCTCCTCGGTTAGTCGTCCGCGACGGTGATGCCCATGCTGCGGGCGGTACCGGCGATCATGCTCATGGCTGCCTCAAGCGACGCGGCGTTGAGATCGGGCATCTTCTGCTCGGCGATCTTCTTCACCTGCTCTTTGGTGAGCTGGGCGACCTTGACCTTGTTCGGGGTGGCGGAAGCGGTCTCGATCCCGCACGCCTTTTTGATCAGGACGGGAGCGGGAGGAGTTTTGGTGATGAACGTAAAGGTACGGTCAGCAAAAACGGTGATGACGACGGGGATGATCAGCCCCATGTCGTTCTTGGTGCGCTCGTTGAACTCCTTGGTGAAGTTCGGGATCGAAACGCCGTACTGACCGAGAGCGGGACCCACCGGGGGAGCAGGAGTTGCTTTGCCGGCAGGAAGCTGCAGTTTGATATAACCTAAGATCTTTTTGGTTGCCATAATGCGTTATCCTCCAAATGTGGTACGATACGGGAAACATAGATAGATTTGTTTCCCTCCCACGGGATAGGCGGAAAAATCAGTCTTCTTCCGCGCGACGGATATCTTTGAGGTCGACGATGACCTGGATATCGCGAGTTTCGGTAGAAACAAGGACGGTCGCCTGATCGCTTTCGGTGTCGATCTCCTGGAGCGTTCCGCTGAAGCCCTCGAAGATACCGGACACGAGCGAGACCTTGTCGCCGGGCTCGAACGCCGGTTTTTCGGTCTTGGTCTCGACCTTGAAGGAACGGACCTCCGCGTCGGTGAGCGGCGTGGGCTTGGACCCGGGTCCGACGAAGCCGGTGACACCGGTGATGTTCCGAACGACGTGCCAGGTGGCGTCGGTCATGATCATCTTGACGAAAACGTAGCAGGGAAATACCTTGGACTCGACTTCTTTCTGTTCACCCTTTTCATTGGTGGTGACGGTGATCTCGATGGGGAGTACCACCTCGAAGATCATATCTCCGAGACCGCGGTTCTCTACGATCTTTTCAATGTTGGCTTTGACCTTGTTTTCATAGCCGGAGTACGTATGGACTACGTACCATCTGGGACCTTGGTTCATTTCATTGATATCGCTCATGTTCTTTCAGGCGGGCGTCAACCGACGAGCCCGGCGATCCCTCCGAGGATCTCGGAGAAGACGAAATCAACGAGGCCGATGACAAGTCCGAGGGAAACGACGGCGGCGAGAACGAGAACGGTGTTCTTCTTGACGTCCTTCCAGGGCATCCAGACGACCTTCTTCATTTCGCTCTTGTAGTCGCTCCAGAACTTTTTCAGACGGCGTCCCAAGCGGACGAAGAAATTCGGTTTTTTCTGACCGTCTTTCTTTTTGGGAGCGGGAGTTTTGCTCGGCTCTTCTTCGAGCGGAGCGTTCATTTCTTCAATCTCTGCCATTACTCTCTCTCCTTACTTGGTTTCCTTGTGCAAAGTGTGCTTGCGGCAGAACCGGCAATACTTCTTTGTTTCAAGGCGATCGGGATCGTTCTTCTTGTTTTTCTTCGTGTCATAATTGCGTTGCTTGCATTCGGAGCAGGCAAGGGTAATTTTGACTCTCATAACGGCACCTCCTATCAGATTTGGGTTTCCCCAGAATACCTCCCTCAGTTAACGAGGCGGCGCGCTCCGGTCCCAGTCGGGGCGCACAAAAAAAGCACCTCATCAAAGAGGTGCCACTATTTTAACACTTATCGACCGTTCTGTCAAGAGTTTTTTTC
>CAMJCC010000095.1 GCA_946404035.1 uncultured Clostridia bacterium
TTTTCATAGAGAAACGCTATTTAAGGTTGAAACCCGTCCGCGGAACGCGGACGGGTTTCTCCATTGTTTTTTTCGTGTGTCCCCCAAAACGCACGAAGTAAGTTTTGGGGGTTCTCGTGTGCGCCCGCTTGTTTCATTTGCCGGCGCAAATAGAAAGAAAGGATATAGACCGGGGAGAATTGTTCGGTTTTTGAGCGAAAACGGAGTATAATAAAGATAATTACTAAATCGATATAGTAAAAATCCGTATTCTGTATAATATTGGCGTAGTATTCATCTTTTGACTTTCGACTTTTGACCTGACACTGGAGAAAAGAGGACGAAAATGAAGCACGGATACCAGAAACGAATGCGGGATCTTCGTGAAGATCACGACAAGACCCAACGCGAGATCGCCGAGGTGCTCGGCACCTCGCAGACGATGTACGCGCGCTACGAGCGCGGGGCAAACGAACTGCCGATCCGCCATCTCGTCGCGCTCTGCGACTACTACGGCGTCAGCACCGACTATTTTCTCTGTCGGACCGACCGCCCGACGTTCCGCGTCAAAAAGACCCCGGATACGGTCAAAGACTGACCGCGCCGGCAAGTGCCGTCAGGCAGGCACAGGCAAACGCGAAAACAAGGGACCCGTTCGCAAATGCGAACGGGTCCCTTGTCGAATTGGCGTTCGTTGGGCGAAACATGCGCCCGCCGTCAATACTGTCTGCCCCAGATGACGAGGTGCTTCGCCGGCTTGCCGCAGCAAACGCACACGTCGGACAGATGATCCTCGATAAACGGGATGCAGCGGGACTTCACGCCGCCGGTCTCGTCCTTGATCTTGTCCTCGCACGCGGCGTCGCCGCACCACATGGCGCGGATGTAGCCGGGCTTGTTCGCGGCGATATCAAGGAACTCCTCGTAGGAGCGCGCGTCGTAGGTCTTTTCGGTGCGGTTGTCGAGCGCCCGCTGATAGAGTTCGTCGTGAACCTGCGTAAGCATCTTTTCGACCGCTTCCTCGATCCCGTCAAGCGAAACGAAGGACTTTTCGCGGGTGACGCGGCTGACCAGGACGCAGGAATTGTTCTCGATGTCGCGCGGACCGATCTCCAGCCGGACCGGCACGCCTTTCATCTCGTACTCCGCGAACTTCCAGCCGGTCGAGTTGTCGCTGTCGTCCAGTTTGACGCGGACGCCCTTGGCGGCGAGTTTGGCTTTGATCTCTTCGGCTTTTTCAAGCACGCCCGGTTTGTGCTGCGCGACCGGGACGATCACGACCTGGATCGGCGCGACGCGGGGCGGCAGGATCAGTCCGCTGTTGTCCCCGTGCGTCATGATGATGGCGCCGATGGAGCGGGTCGAAACGCCCCAGGAGGTCTGGTGCGGATATTTCTGGGTGTTGTCGCGGGCGGTGAACGTGATCCCGAACGCTTGGCAGAACCCGGTGCCGAAATAGTGGCTGGTGCCGCCCTGGAGCGCGACGCCGTTGTGCATCATCGGCTCGATGGTGTAGGTCTCCTCGGCTCCCGCAAACTTTTCTTTCTCGGTCTTGCGCCCGGTGTAGGCGGGGATCGCCAGCGCCTCGGCGTAGAAGTCCTCGTAGACTTTCAGCATCCGGAGCGTCTCCTCGCGCGCCTCCTCCTCGGTCTCGTGCATCGTGTGTCCCTCCTGCCAGAGGAACTCGGAGGTGCGGAGGAACGGACGCGTGGTCTTCTCCCACCGGACGACGTTCGCCCACTGGTTATACAGTTTCGGCAGGTCGCGGTAGGACTGGATGATATTCTTATAATGCTCGCAGAACAGCGTTTCGGAGGTCGGGCGGACGCACAGCCGCTCGGACAGTTGGTTCTGCCCGCCGACCGTCACCCACGCGCACTCGGGCGCGAAACCCGCGACGTGATCCTTTTCTTTCTGCAGCAGACTTTCGGGGATGAACATCGGCATATAGACGTTCTCGTGCCCCAGCTTTTTGAACCGCACGTCCAGGTCACGCTGGATGTTCTCCCAGATGGCGTAGCCGTAGGGGCGGATGACCATACATCCTTTCACGCCCGAATAGTCGACGAGCTCCGCCTTTTTCACAACGTCGGTGTACCACTGCCCGAAGTCTTCTTCCATCGGGGTGATCTGTTCCACGAATTTCTTGTCGTTTGCCATTTGTTCTCTCCGGATCATTCTCATTTTCGCGGGAAAGCCCGCTATTTCAGTCTATTATATACCTCTTTGTTCTCCCTGTCAAGTCCCGCGGGCGCGTGGGGCGGCGCGCGGACGCAAAAAAGTCTTCGGTTTTCACGGTTTAGACATAAATCCGTGCTACAATAAGATGAAACAGTATTCGACCGGACGGGAGATTGCTATGATGAAACGCCACCGTTTACTTGCCGCCGCGCTATCCCTGATCGCCGTTCTGGCGGTCCTCTTTTCGCTTGCTTCCTGCGGGAAGAGCGGCGATTATCCCGAGATCAAGTCCTCCCAAAAAGAGGCGACCACCGTCGCGACCCTCGGCGGGCACGAGGTGAAGTACGAGCTTTTCCGTGCCTACTTTTCGATGATGTATTCGGGCAGGACTGCGAATATGACCGAGGACGGCTGGAACGCCGCGGTCGACGACGTGATGCGCGAGATCGCGCTCATTTACGCCACCTTTGACGTTGCCGCCGAGAACGGGGTGGATCCCTACGGCGACGCGATCGACGACACGGTCGCCGAATGCATCCGCATCGAGTACGAGGGCGGGGAAGATAACGGCGTGATCGTCGAGGGCGTCGGTACGCGTGAAAAGTACAAGGAGGCGCTCGCGGCGGTCAACCTGACCGACGCGGTCAACCGTCTGATCTACCGCTACGACGCGACGCAGAACGCGCTCTACGAATATCTGGTGGAGAATTACGCCTACGGCAAGGATCCCGGGACGGTCGGCGATCCGCTCGCGTTCTTCAATTCCGACGATTGCGCGCACGGGGTCTGGGTCTACGTGCCCGACGAGATGCGTCTCGGGCGCGAGGCGGGGCTCGCCTACGCCGCCGAACTGCGCGACAGTCTTGCCGGCGCCACCGACTACGCCGCCGTGAAAAAGGTGCTTTTGCGCGGCTCCCCGACCGCCCTTTCGGAGGACGATATCGCGTACGGTTTCTACGTTTCGAAAAACCAGGGGAACACCCCGGTCCAGCGCGCGCTGGTCTCGGATTTCTTCACACTGGCGCCTTACGCCTGCGGTGAGATCCGCGAGGATGCCGACGGCGTCTGGTTCGTCGTCGGGCTGCCCAAGAACGCGGCGGACTACGACCGCGATCCCGAGGCGATCTACCAGTTGATGTACGCGGAGGAGAAGATCGATCGCCCGATCGCCGAAAAGGCGGCGACCTACCTTGCGGGCGTCGCGTACTCGTCGGCGTTCCCGCGTTTCTCGCCCGAAACGCTGTCCGAGTTGACGGTCAAATGAAACTGAAACTGTCCAGCCGGGATCCCTCGCCCGATCCCTCGGACGCGCCGAAGAGGAGAGCAGGGGAGAGGGAACGGCCCAAACCGCTCGTTTTGATGGATTACCTCCGGCGCTGGACGGAGGGAATCCGCCGCGAGATCGACACCGAGGTCAAACTCGAGGACGTTCTGCCGCGCGAGACCGCGATCGAGGTGCCGGAGGAACGCTTCGCCTACCTGCTCACGCTGATCTACCGTCTTCTCTCGCTGTCCCCGTCGCTTGGCGACCCGTCGGTCACGGCAGAGCCGCGCGGAGAGGGGCTCGCCGTCGTCATGGCGGCGAAAAAGATCGGGGTCGACGCCGCCCGCCTCTCGGAGCGTCGGGCGCTCGGGATCTCGGATCACTATCTCCGGCTGATCGCGGGCGACCTTGCCGCCTGCGGCGCCAACTGGTACTTTGACGAAACCAAGGACCGCTTTTCGGTCGTGGTCACGCTCGCCCGCTCTTCGGCGGACGTCAGCCGCCTGCTCGCGCCGGTCCCCGACGGGATCCTGCGCGCGATCCGCTCCGCGATCGCGGACGCTGCGGATATGGTACGCCGCTCCCGCTGAAACCTCCGCTCCGCCGCCCCCTCAAACGAGGGGGCGGTTTTCATTTTTGTTGATTTTTTCGCTGCTTTTTGTGCGTGCAAAGACAAGAAATGGGCGCCGGGTCAAAAGATTACCTCGGATAAACTCCGCCGCTTGACGAATAGTAACCACGACAAAAAAACGAAAACGGGGGAGCGGGAAATGAGAAATAAAAGAGGATGGAGAATAGCGGCGGGTTTGCTCGCCCTTTTGCTTTTGGCGGCGGGGCTTTCGGTCGGGGTCGCCGCAAGCGAAGCCGAGCCGTGTATTTCGGCGCGCGGCGGGGCGGAGATCCGGTTCCGGATCCCGGGGATCCTGTTCCCGGGCGATCCGGAGAACTGCGACGGGGCGGCGCGACCCGACTTGGAGGACCCCGCGACGCGCAAGCTGATCCCCGGCGGGGGCGTGTTCGGGATCCGCATCTTTTGTGACGGGGTGCTTGTCGCGGGCGGGCGCGAGGGCGGCTCCGCGGGGATCGAAGCGGGGCTTCGTCCCGGGGACCTGATCGTTTCGGTGAACGGAAAAAAGGTCGGGACGGTGCGCGACCTGACCGACGCGGTCGCAAATTCCGGCGGATCTCCCCTCGCGCTCTCGGTCTTGCGGGAGGAGGAAACGCTCTCGCTGACCGTCACGCCCGCGCGTTACGAGGGCGGGGACTGGCAGCTCGGGATCTTCGTCCGCGACAACGCGGCGGGCATCGGGACGGTGACTTTCATCGACCCCGAGACCGGGGCGTTCGGGGGGCTCGGGCACGCCATCGGGGACGGCAAGACAGGAAAACCCCTCCGTTTGAAAGCCGGGACCGTGACCGGGGTGATCCTCGACGGCATCAAGCGCGGCAAAGTTGGCGAGCCCGGGGAGCTTCGCGGGATGCTCCGCCCCGGCGGGGTCGGCACCGTTACGGCGAACACCGAGTGCGGCGTGTTCGGGCGTCTTACCGAGATCCCGGCGGGCGAGGCGCTCCCGGTCGCCGCGCCCGACGAGGTGCGCGAGGGGGACGCGACCATCCTCTGCACGCTCAAAAACGGCTCGGTCGGGGAGTACGCGGTCGAACTCGGGGACCTCACCTGTGAGGCGGGCTGCCTTCGCTGTTTCTCGGTCAAGGTGACCGACCCTGCTCTGCTCGCCCTGACCGGCGGGATCGTGCGCGGGATGTCGGGCAGCCCCATCCTGCAAAACGGGCGTCTTATCGGCGCCGTGACGCACGTGATGGTCAGCGACCCGACGCGGGGCTACGGCATCTACCTCGGCTCGATGCTCCGGGCGATGGAGGGTGGGCGCACCTGACTGATTTTTCCCCGGATCGTCGCGCATTTCTCTTGCAATCGGGCGCGGGATGTGGTATACTGAAACGGGGATCGAACGCGCTCCCCGGAAAGGAACCGCCCTATGCGCATGAGGATCAAAAAACACGGCGCCGAGCGTCTTGCCGCCTGCGGCAACCTGCTGCTCGACCGTCCCGCCACGCCTATCGCGTCGTCGTGCGACGTGATCGGGGAGGATCTGCCGCTCTGGCTTGAGATCGGGTGCGGCAAGGGCGATTTTGCCTGCGGGATGGCGGAAATGCACCCCGACGTGTGTTTTGTCGCCCTGGAGCGCATCTCGAACGTGATGGTCAACGCCGTCGAAAAGGCGACGGCGCGCGCCGAATTCCGCCCCGACCGGCTCCGCTTCGCCGTCGCGGACGCCGCGACGCTCCCCGAGTGGTTCGCGCCGCAGTCGCTTGACGCGATCTTTCTCAATTTCAGCGACCCGTGGCCCAAAAAGGGGCATACCAAGCGTCGACTGACCCACCGCGCGTTCCTCTCGACTTACTTTTCGCTTCTGAAATCCGGCGGGCGCCTCGCGTTCAAGACCGACAACGTCGGGCTGTTCGACTTCACGCTCGAGGAACTCGCCGCCCTCGGCAAGACCCCCGACGCCCTGACCCGCGACCTGCACAACTCGCCGTACAACGAGGGCAACGTCGAGACCGAGTACGAAAAGAATTTTTCGCAAAAGGGATACCCGATACATTATCTGACCGTCACGGTCTGAAAGGAAAGACAGATGAAAAACCCGCTTTCGTATGAGATCGGATGCAAGTACGAGAAAACCTACGCCCTGTATCAGAGCGGGGAAGACAAGACCCCGGTCGCTTCCGCGACGTTTTCGGGCGACAACCGGATCTCGATCCGCCGCATCCTGATCGCGGCGGCGGTCGCCGCCGGCGCGATCCTCTTCGCCGCCGTCGCGGCGGAACTCGACTGCCCGACCGCGAAGAAGTGACCGTTCCGCTTGACAATCCCCGGCGGGGTTGCTATAATGAATAAGACCTCGGGATGTAGCGCAGCTGGTAGCGCGCCTGCTTTGGGAGCAGGATGTCGCAGGTTCGAATCCTGTCATTCCGACCACAACGGGCGCCCCCGCCTTGCGCGGGGACGCCCGTTGTGCTCTGCATTCCAGTTCGAACCTGCCGAGTTTTGCGGCGCGCGCCGCAAAACTCTCGGCGTTCCGCCATCCG
>CAMJCC010000096.1 GCA_946404035.1 uncultured Clostridia bacterium
TATCCTCCGGCTAAGCAGAACCGGAAAAACCGCCAGCCCTCGGGGTAACCCGGGGGCTGATTTTTCTTTCCCGGTCCCGTCGGGGCGGTTTTTGTCCGCCGACAGGGAGGGGGTGCATTTGAATTTTTCCGCTTTTTCAGGGAAAATGCAAAGTTTTTTGACCCATTTTCCGACTTTTTTTGTGTGAATGCTTGACTTTCCGGGTCTGTTTAGTTATAATTATAGAAAATAGGAAAGTATCGCATCCGATGGGCGCGCGAAAATATCCGTTCGTGCGCACTCCGAATTCAACCGGGAAAGGAACGGTAATTCATTCATGGAAACTACCAAAAAATCCCCTTCGGTGAAGAAGATCCTGTCGATCGTCGGAAACACGGTCCTTTGGCTCTTCGTGGTGTTCGCGATCCTGATCACGGTGATCGTCTTCGCGTCCAACACCTCGAAGACCGATGACAACGCGCTTTCCACCATCGGCGGACTTGCTTTCGTGACGATCAGTTCCGACTCGATGGAGGGGAAAGACGGGTTCAAAAAAGGATACCTGATCTTCGTCAATACGCTGACCGACGTCGAGAAGAAAGAGCTCGAGGTCGGGGACGTTATCACGTTCAATTCCATGCGTGACCTGAACGGGGACGGTTCCGGCAACGACATCAACACCCACCGTATCGTCGAGAAACACGAGGACAAAGGCAGCGTGTTTTACGTGACGAAGGGCGACCATAACCCCGCGCCCGACGGCGTTTACAGCGATACCGTGTCAGGGCGCGCCTCCAGCGGTTACGTCGTGACCGACGCGATGGTCCTCGGCAAATGGAACGGCAATAAGATGGGCGGCGTCGGCAGTTTCCTCGCGTTTCTGAAGACCCGCGTCGGCTTCTTCGTCGTCATCATCCTGCCCCTGATCGCGTTCTTCCTCTACGAGCTGATCCGGTTCATCATGGTCATCGTTTCCCTGAAAGGGAAGAAGACCGAGGACGAGATCCGTCAGCGCGTGATGGAGGAGATCCTGCGCGCGCAGCAGAGCGGGCAGGCGAGCGCCGCACCGGCGGACGTTCCCGCCGAAACCCCCGCCGAGGCACCCGCAGAGGAGCCGAAAGCGGCTGAGGAAAAGACCGAAGAATAAGGTTTCTTACACCCGGTTTCCCGCGGGCAGGGTACGCCCGCGGGGAACGGGTCATACCGCAATAGCGCGACAAATGCCTGTTTCTTTGCCCTGTTTGGCGGAAACAGTCAGATTTTTTCTTTTGCGCGCGGGCGCGCGGAATGCGCGTATAATATAATTACTATAAAGCCGCGATTTTTTTCACCGCGGCGTGATCGAAAGGGAGCATCATGGGCGCTTTTCTGGATTGGTTCTTCGCATTCATGACGACCATGCTCAAAGACGGGGTGCTGCGGATCTTTTCGGGCATCTTCTGGGGCGTCGTCCAGATCTTCAATTTCAAATCGTACGTGAATATCTTCAACCGGTTCAGCGGCGAGTTCTCCACCGTTGAATGGGTCTTGGCGATCTTCGCGATGATCGTTATTTTCCTGATCTGGGCTCTGCTCATCACGCTGCTCGTGTTCGCTCTCCGCAAGTATTTCCGTTTCCGTCGCTCCATCGTCGGAAACGAGGACCTGCTCGAGGAACTTGCCGATATGCACCGCGACGTTCTTCGCCTGACCAAGGAGAAAGAGCGGATCATGGCGCTGAAGATCGGGCAGACCTCGATCTCGGTCGACGACCTCAACGCGATCCTGAACCCCGACGACGAGAACACCCCCGCCTCCATCGAGGCGGCGCAGGCGGCGGGTATGGCGCGCCAGGCGACCGCGGGCGGGGAAGGCACGGGCGAGGGATCCGGAGAGGCGACGACCGCCGTTTCCTCCAAGCGTTTCTTCCGTCTTTCCGCCGTCGACGAGAAATACCGCTTCTACGTTGAGCCCGAATACAACCGCTCGATGTCGCTCTCCGAGATCTGCGACGATTTCCGCAACTTCGCGTGCAGCCGGATGCACCTCTACTATGAGGTCCGCACCATCCGCCTGATGTTCGCGGGACTTGCCTCGACCAAAATGATCCTTTTGCAGGGTATTTCCGGTACCGGTAAGACCTCGCTCCCGTACGCGATGGGCAAATACTTCAAAAACGACGCCACCATCGCCTCGGTCCAGCCGTCCTGGCGCGACCGTACCGAGCTGTTCGGCTACTTCAACGAGTTCACCAAAAAGTTCAACGAGACCGAGTTCTTGCGCCGGATCTACGAGGCGTCGTATAACGACGATATCAACGTCATCGTTCTGGACGAGATGAACATCGCCCGCGTCGAGTACTACTTCGCCGAGATGCTCTCGGTCCTGGAAATGCCCGACCCGAACGAATGGAAACTGGAGTTGGTCCCGTCCTCCTGGCCCGACGACCCGGTCCACCTCGTCGACGGGAAACTGCAGATCCCGCAGAACGTGTGGTACGTCGGAACGGCGAACAACGACGACTCGACCTTCGCCGTGTCGGATAAGGTGTACGACCGTGCGCTGGTCATCAACCTGGACAGCAAGGGTATGCCGTTCGATGCGCCCGATACCGAGCCCAAGCAGATCTCCTACAAGTACATCGACGGGCTGTATCACAAGGCGTTCAAGGATCACCCCGTCAGCCAGAAACTGCTGGACGACATCTCGAAACTCGACCTTTACGTCATCGAGCATTTCCGGGTCGCGTTCGGTAACCGTATCATGAAGCAGATGCTGCTCTTCGTTCCCGCCTACATCGCCTGCGGCGGTACCGAACTCGACGGGATCGACTATATCCTGGCGACCAAGGTCTTCCGGAAATTCGAGGGGTTGAACCTCTCGCTGATCCGCGACGAGGTCCGCGGGCTCATCGCCTATCTCGACGCCGTGTTCGGGCGCGGACAGATGAAGGAGTGCATCTCCTATCTCGAACGTCTGCAGAAGATGTTCTGATCTCAAAACACTTGCAAAATAGGCAGCAATGCCGGAAAGGAGCGTCATGGACGAAGAGCAGAAACTGCAAATGCCGTCTGATGGGGCTCCTTCTTTTTCGGAGCCCGACGCCATCGCCGAGGCGCACGAGGAGAGTTATATCCCTCCTCGCTATACTTTCGTAGCGGAGAGCGAGGACCCCTCGGTCCGCGACAAATACGGGCTGGTCTACGACGGGATGAACCAACTCTCGTCGGATATCCGCCGCGACGTCGATATCTTTTCCTCGGTCGAGGATATGATCCGCCGCGGGTCGGGGGAGATCAGTCTCAAGCGCCAGATGATGCAAAAGACCCTGGACGCCACGTGGATCAAGGTCATTGAGGACTGCATCATCCCGCTGGACAACGTGATCCGGAAACCGGGCCGTTTCATCGAGGAAAACGACGCGGTCCTCCCGATCGAACTCTCGCACAACATCACCAACCGCAGTCTGCGTCACCTGGCGCAGCACACCGACTACATCAGCAAGGTCGAGGGCGACACCATCACCCCGTCCAAGATCCTGAACGTCTTCCGCGACGAGACCGTCCAGACCTACGAGAACCGCTTTATCAATACGCTGATCAACCGGCTGTATATCTTCGTTTCGCGCCGTTACGACGCGATCCGCGAGAACGGGCGCGCCTCGTCCACCTCGGTCCTTTCCTACGAAACGCAGTTCGAGACCGCGTCGGTGCGCGGCAAGATCACCTTGAATATGGAGGTCTCGGCGTCCTCTCAGGTCGAGGGCGGCGCGCGCGGAGACACCCACGAAGAGGCGGAACTCTGGGACCGTCTGGAACACGTTAAGCAGATCGTTTCGGGGTACGCCAACTCACCGTTTGCAAAGGCGATGGGGAAGAGCTACATCCGTCCCCCCGTCATGCACACCAACGCCATCAACAAGAACCGCGACCTCCGTCAGTGCGTCGCGCTCTGGGAGTTCATCGAGAGCTACGAGGGCGCCGGATACGAACTGTCGGTCAAGGATACCGCGGAGAAAATGGACGACGCATATCTCGACGAGATGCTTTCGGCTCTCGCCGTGCAGTACTGCGTCTTCCGCTACAATATGTCGGCGGATCTTTCCGACGAAATGATCCTCTCGCAGTCGGAGGACGGCGAGCCCTTCGTGCCGAAATTCCTCGACAGTCTGGAAGAATACGAGAGCGACGATTTCAACGTCCACGATACTTCGTACAAGAAGTATATGGCGATCAACCAGCTCAACCCGAAACGGAAACTGACCGCCGGGGAGTGGCGGATCCGCCGCGCGATCGACGTCGCCCTGAAAGCCGACCGTATCCTCGAACTGAAACGCATCGCCGACGAGGCGGAGCGCAGAAGACTGGAAGAGGAAGCCGCGGCGCACGCCAGAATGGAGCAGGAGGAGGCCGCACGGCTCGAACGCGAGGCGGAAGAGGCGCGCGCAAGACAGGTCAAAGAGGAAGAGGAAGCCGCCATCGAGGCGATGCAGAGCAAGTCCGAGGCGGAGGAAGAGTTGCGCCGGACCGCGGAAAACGAGGCGCTGGCGTCCGAACTCGAGGCCGAAAAAGAGAAAGAGATCGAACTCACAGAAGAGGAGAGATACGCGCGGCAGCTTGAAGAGGAGCGCCGTCGCAGAGAAGAGGTCGACCGGCGCCGTCTGGCGGCGGAAAACGGCGAAGAAGACGCAGCGCGGGAACTCTCCGCCGCCGAGATCGCCGAACGCCGCGACGAGGAAGCCGAGCAGGAAAAACTCGAGGAAATGCGCGATATCCGCGAGGCGATGGAGCGCGAAAAACGCGAAGCCGAAGAGACGGGCGCCCGCGAAGCGTTCCTCTCGGAAGAGGCGAGAAGAGAGGGACAGCGCGAGGAAACCGACCTCGCCGACGTCGAGAGCGTCGAACGCGAACTCGAGGCAGCAGCCGCCCTCCGCGAAAAAGAGGCGGAGGAAGCACGGAGGCAGGAAGAGGAAGCACGCCGCCAACGCGAACAGGAGGAAGAGGACCGGCTTGCAGAAGAGGAAGCCGCACGGCTCTCCCGCGAAATGGAACTGGACGAAGCGACGCGTTTCATCCGGGAAGAGGAGGAGGCCGCCTACCGCCGCGAGATCGAGCGCGCCGAGCGCGAAGCCGCGGAGGAAAACGAGCGCCGCCGCCTCGAATACGAGGAAGAATTGCGTAAAGCGGAGGAGGAGCGCGAGAGGATCGAGCGCGAGACCGCCCTCGAAAAGATGGAGGAGGAACGCATCCGCCGCGAACAGGAACGCGAACAGCAGGAGGAGAACGAGCGTCGCCGCGACGTGTATCTCGACGCCCTGCGCCGCGCGGAACAGAGCGAAAACTCCGAGGAAAAACCGGAAGAAAAACCGGAAGAAAAGCCGGAAGAAAAGCCGACGGTCGACCCCGAAACGCTCGCCGCGAAACAGCTGGTGAAAAAGCCGACGGCAAAGACCGGCGTGAAGCGGGGACCGAAGACCGGGAACAACACCCGGAAGAAGACCCGGATGAAGCCCGGCGCGAAGAAGACCGGACAGAAAAAGGTCAAGCCCGGCGAAGCGACCGTTTCGCCGAGAAAGAAGAACCGCAAGAAATAACCGAAACGAAAAGAAAGGGGAAGTCCGATGGGAGTATCGGCGGGGGAAAGCAAACGAAAACCGAAGATCACCCCCGGCAAGATCGCCTACGCGATCCTGATCCTGCTTCTCGTCGTACTGGTCCTCTATCTTTTGATCGTCCGGATCTCGGGCAATATCCCCTCGCTCTTCGGCTACTCGGTGGTGCGCATCGTCACCCCGTCGATGGAGCCGAAGATCCCGGTGGGATCGTTCGTGCTCATCAAAAAAGCCGCCCCGGAAGAGATCAAGACGGGCGACATCATCACGTTCTTTACCGACGACCCCGATCCGCTCGTCGCGGGCAAGACCATCACCCACCGCGTCCTCTCGATCTCGCAGGAGGACGGGAAGTACGTCTTTGAGACCAAGGGCGACAACTCCGACACCAACAAGGTCCCCGACGCCTATCCCGCCAGGGGAGAGAAACTGGTCGGACGGTACGTTTGCGGGATGCTGCCGCTGACGGCGATCGTCACGCTGTTCCGCACGCATCTGCCCGTCGCGATCCTGCTGGTCCTTTTGATCCCGGCGGTGATCGTCACGCAGACCTTCGTCAAAAAAACGCTCCGAACCACGACCGCCGAACGCGAGGCCCTGATCCGACGGCGCGTGGAGGAGGAACTTGCCCGCGTCAGAGCGGAACAAAACGCAGAAATCAAGACCAACGACGGTCCCGACGCCGGACCGAGCGAACACGACAGTTGAAAGGACGTATCTCCATGTTTGAAAAGCTGAAACTGAAAAAACAGATAAAGGTCATCCGGCAGCGCATCCTGTTCCTTGAACAGAAGCGCGCGAGGAGCCAGGCGGCGCTGGTCGACGCCATCTTGAAAAAGGTCGACCCGAGCGACGAGGACGTGGAGTATTTTAACCAGTTTACCGGCGAGATCGAGCGTCTCCGCACCGAGATGCACGACCTCGAAAAACAACTTTTCGGGGATAAAGAGAACGGGAAAGTATGA
>CAMJCC010000097.1 GCA_946404035.1 uncultured Clostridia bacterium
TTCCTTTCGGTTCGTTTTCCCATAGTCTGCCCCGGTTTTGCCCGCAGAAACAGGGAAAAACAAGCGCGAAAACCAGGTCTTTCTTCATATTGCGCCGGCGGCGCACTTCGTACTTAGTCTTCCCCTTGAGGGGTAGCGGGAACCCCCAAAACTTACTCCGTGCATTTCGGGGAACCCCTGCACGACGTCACGGAGTGACAGATGAGGTGGAGCCGGATAACCGTTCGGCAAAGACAGCAATCGAAAACTCCTTTCACCACCTCATCCGGCGTTACACGCCACCTTCCCCTCAAGGGGAAGACTTGGAACGGGTGCGTTTCCGCAAGCGGCGTGAATTGACGCTACGCGTCATGAATTGCCGCAAATGCGGCATTGACGGACGCGGGATGCCACGCAAGCGGCGTTTCAAGGGTTGACACGATCGGCTTCGCCGTGCTATAATTTTCGTGTTGAGCCCGGCGTTTGCCGGGGTAAAAAGGAGAGCCGAAATGAAGTTTTCAAACGAGACCGTCCCGGTATCAAGTGCCAACCGTCCGACCATCCCGCAAGGGCTTCCCGTCGCGTGCCGCGCGGGGGAAAAACTGTTCTGCCGCGACCCGTTCATTCTGCCCTACGACGGGGTCTACTACCTCTACCGCACGGCGGAGGCGAGGGGGGTCGAGTGCCTCGTTTCCCGTGATCTTGAAACCTGGTCGGGACCCGTCCCGGTCTTTGAAAAGCCCGACGATTTCGACGGCGAGGGCAGTTGGTTCTGGGCGCCCGAGTGCCACTACTACAAGGGGGCGTTCTACCTCTTCACCTCGGTCCGCGCCGCAAGCAACAAGCACCGGCAGATATCATGCTACCGGGCGAAAAGCCCCCTTGGCCCGTTTGAACACCTGTCGGTCCTGTCGCCCCGCGAATGGGACGCCATCGACGGGACGTTGTTCCTCGATTTTGATCAAAACCCCTGGTTGGTCTTCGTCCACGAGTGGACCTGCATGCCCGAGGGCAACGGAAGCATGGTCGCGATGCGGCTCTCGGACGACCTGACGCGCCCGATCACGGAGCCCATCACGCTCTTCTTTGCCCGCGACCCCGCATGGGCGGCGCAGGGCATCACCGACGGTCCGTTCCTCTACCGCACCGACGCGGGGGAACTGCGGATGATCTGGTCGAACTTCTCCGCCGACGGCTACGTCGTGGCGCTGGCGGGTTCGGACAACGGCAGGATCGACGGCAAGTGGAAACAGATGGGGCTTCTCTACCGCCGCGGCGCGAGAGCGGACTTCGTTTTCGACGGCGGGCACGGGATGATCTTCCGCGGCTTCGACGGGCGGGAGCGCATCGTCT
The DNA here is from genome assembly GCA_946404035.1 of uncultured Clostridia bacterium. Classification (GTDB taxonomy): domain Bacteria; phylum Bacillota; class Clostridia; order Oscillospirales; family CAG-272; genus UBA1740. The sequence continues at coordinate 1,333 of CAMJCC010000097.1, forward strand.
TCCACACCCCGAACAAAAAGGACAAGGAAGCCGGGATCTACGAACACGTGTCGGTTTTCTTCCTCGAAAACGAGGGAGGAGAGCCGAAGATCGGAGAAAGATGCGGCCGCTGAGGCGACCGCGTGATATCGCGATATGAAAAACGCCGGACTTGTCCGGCGTTTTTCTTGAAATGCCGCTCGGGGTCCCCTGCCCCGGTGCGCGGCGCGAAAGAAACGACGGGGCGGTGCGTTCGCTTCGCGCGGGCGCAGTTTTCTCTTGACTTTTTATATCTATAATGCTATAATGAAAAATCATTATGCGGTTTTGCCGGGAGGAACTATTGGCAATGAAGTTTGAAGAACTGTCTTCCAAGCCGGATTTTTCAAAGATCCAGCCGGAGATCTTAAAATACTGGAAAGACGATCACACCTTTGAAAAGTCGGTCGAACAGCCGACGGGGGGCGAGATCGTTTTCTACGACGGGCCTCCGTTCCCGACGGGCAAGCCGCATCACGGGACGGTTTTGGTCTCGTTCATCAAGGATATGATCTCGCGCTACTGGACGATGAACAACTTTAGCGTTCCGCGCGTCTGGGGCTGGGACTGCCACGGGCTTCCGATCGAGAACCAGGCCGAGGTGCTGATGGGCATCGAGGACAAGAACCAGATCGAGAAGACCATCGGGATCGACGTCTTCAACGACAAGTGCCGCGAGATCGTTTCCAACAACAACGAGGCGTGGCGCGAGTACGTCGAGCAGATGGCGCGCTGGGTGGACTACGACGGCGCGTACAAGACCATGAACACGCCCTTTATGGAGAGCGTGATGTGGGCGTTCAAGACCTGCTACGACAAGGGGCTGATCTACCGCGACTACCGCGTGACCCCCTACTGCACGCACTGCGAGACCTCGCTCTCGATCTCGGACACCCGCGAGTCGGACTCCACCCGTCCGCGCCAGGACCGCTGGGTCGCCGTCAAATTCAAGACCGCGCTGAAAGAGAACGGCAAACCCGTCTGTCTCCTCGCCTGGACGACCACCCCCTGGACCCTGCCCTCCAACCTTTGCCTCGCGGTCGGCAAGGATCTTCGCTACGCGTTCGTCGACGTGGGCGAAGAGATCTACGTCGCGTGCAAGGACACCCTGAAAAACTTTGTCAAGGTGTTTGGTGAAACTCCGGTCATCGTCAAAGAATGCGCAGGCAGCGACCTGCTCGGGATCGAGTACGAGCCCATCTTCCCCTACTTTGCCGACAGAAAAAAGGACGGCGCGTTCCGCGTGGTCGCCGCCGACTACGTCGGCTCGGACGAGGGCGTCGGCATCGTGCATACCGCCCCCGCGTTCGGCGAGGACGACTACTGGACCTGCAAGAACAACGGCATCCCGCTGGTGAACCCGGTGGACGCAAAGGGGCGGTTCACCCCCGAGGTCACCGACTTCTATCCCCTGCAGGAAGAGAAGAACGTGATCGAAATGAACCCCATCGTGATCCGCTGGCTCTACGACCGCGGGATCGCGGTCGCGGACGGCTCGATCGTCCACAACTACCCGCACTGCTGGCGGTGCAAGCGCCCCCTGATCTACAAGGCGATGGACGCCTATTACTTCAATATCGGCAAGATCAAGGACAAGCTGATCGACTTCAACGGCAAGATCAACTGGATGCCCGAGACCGTCAAATACGGGCGGTTCGGCAACTGGCTCCAGGGCGCGCGCGACTGGAACATCTCGCGCAACCGCTACTGGTCCACCCCGATCCCGATCTGGACCTGCCCCGACTGCGGCAAAAAGGTCGTGGTCGGCTCGATCGACGAGATCGAGAAACTCTCGGGCGTTCGTCCCGACGACCTGCACCGGCAGTACCTCGACAAGATCCACTTCCCCTGCCCCGACTGCGGCGGCAAGATGAACCGCGTGCCGGAGGTGCTGGACTGCTGGTTTGAGAGCGGCAGCGTGCCGTTTGCGTCGATGCACTATCCGTTTGAAAACAAGGAGTGGTTCGAGAAGCACTCTCCGTCGGATTTCGTGGTCGAGTACACCGGGCAGATCCGCTGCTGGTTCTACTATCTGCACGTCCTCTCGACGGCGCTCTTCGACCGTCCGGCGTTCAAGAACGGCGTCGTGCACGGCACCATCCTCGCCAAGGACGGCAAAAAACTCTCCAAGTCCTCGAAGAACTACACCGACCCGATGGAACTGATGAAAAAGTTCGGCACCGACGCGTTCCGGCTCTATCTGTACCAGACCAACGCCATGCTGATCGGCGACCTGCTCTTCGACGAGGCGGGCATCCTCGACGCGTATCAGCAGCTGGTGCTTCCTTTCTGGAACGCGTGCAACTTCTTCATTTCCTACGCGAACATCGACGGTTTCGAGCCCAAAGCCGAACTGCCGAAGAGCGACAACCAGCTTGACCGCTGGATCCTCGCCAAACTCTGCGAGACCGAAAAGACCATCACCGAGAACATGAACGCCTACCGCGTCAACCGCTACGTCGACGCGCTCGCGTCGCTGATCGACGGGCTGACCAACTGGTACATCCGCCGTTCGCGCAAACGGTTCTGGGCGTCGGGCTACTCGGCGGACAAGGCGGCGGCGTACGACACGCTCTACTACGTGCTGCTCAACCTGACCAAACTGCTCGCCCCGGTCGCCCCGATCATCTCGGAAAAGATCTATCGCATCCTGACCGGCGAGGAGTCGGTGCATCTTGCCGCCTGGCCGAACGTCCCCGAGACCTACCGCGACGACGAACTGGTCGAAAAGGTGGATCTGGTGCAGCGGCTCATCACCCTGGCGCGCTCGATCCGGCAGAAGAACCGCATCAAGAACCGCCAGCCGCTCCGCACCCTGAAGATCGCGCTCTCCGACCCCGAAAAGACCGCGGCGGTGCGCGCGTTTGCCGACGTGATCGCGGAGGAGATGAACGTCAAGGAAGTGGTCTTCATCGACCGCGTGGACGACATCGCCTCGGTCGGCTACGACCCCAACTTCAACGAGATCCGCGCCCTCTGCCCCGATAAACTGCCCGCCGTCATCCGTGCGGTCAAGACCGGCGCCTTCGCGCTCCACGGTGATACCGTGACCGTGAAACTCGACGGCGGCGAGGAGGAGATGGACGCCAAGATCATCCTGGTCAAGTACACCGCCAAGGACGGCGCGTTCATCGCGAGCGAAGCCGGGATGGTGGTCTCGCTCGACCTCACGATCGACGACGACCTCCGCGACGAGGGTCTTGCGCGCGAGATCGTGCGCAACGTGCAGGACGCGCGCAAGAGCGCGGGCTGCGCGATCACCGACCGGATCGTCCTCGCCGTCCGAAGCGGCGAACTCCCCGAAAAGTGGATCGCCTTTATCTGCGGCGAGACCCTCGCCGAGATCGGCGCGGTCGCGACCCCCGTCGCCACCGTCGAGATCGAGGACGAAGGCATCACGATCCTGCTCGGGAAAAAGAACTGAACCGAAAACAAAAACACAGCCCCCGGCGATCATTGATCGCCGGGGGCTGTGTTTAAACAGCAGATACCTTTCAAAAGAGCAACCGTCGTTTAACGGTACTCTTGACATCTATCACGCTTCAAGTTATAATAAATGTAATTAAATGTCAATTTTTTCAACCGCAAGTTGAAAGAAAACAGACGAGGAGCGGCGTTATGCTTGTGTCCCGTGGTACTCCTCAAACAGATCGTTCGGCGTGCATTCGAGAATATCGCAAAGCGCGCGAAGGTTGTCGAGTTTGATCGCTTTGGTCTGGTTTGTAACCAAACGGTTGAAATTGTTGTAACTCAACCCGAGTTGAATATACAACCAGTATTTGGTCTTCCCTTTCTCTTTTAAGATTTCTTCTATTCTAAACCGCATTCCGGTATATCTCCTTTATACGTTATCTTACGTATACATTATATTGAATGGAATTGCTTGACAGATAGACGTTCTCGTTATATAATGTATACATAACATAGATAACTTATGCAAAAACCGCACGGGCAAGAGAAAAAGAGGAATTGCAACCAACGGTTGTGTAATTCCACCGATTGTTGATTGCTTTTTCGTTGAGTTGTGGTATGATGGAATTGACAAAAACAAAGAACAGGAGAGCACGAAAATGACACTCGGCAACATTCTCGCTTCCAAACGAAAACTGGCGAACCTGACCCAACAGCAGGTGGGCGACGCCCTGAACGTCAGCCCGCAGGCGGTCTCCAAATGGGAGAACGATCTCGCGCAACCCGACCTGATCGCGCTCAAACGCTTGGCGGAACTCTACAACGTCCCCGTTTCGCAACTTATCGACGCGGCGGACGAACAGGCGGCAGAAGCGTCCGAACCCGCCCCCGAACCCGAACCTGCGCCCGCGCCGCAACCCACCGTTACTTATATTGAAGTGCCGCAGAAGCCGGTGCTCGCGGTCTGCGAGGATTGCAACAAACCGATCTACGACGGAAAGGACATCGTCCGACGTACCCAACACCACGGCAAATCACCATCCACCAACCACGTGTACTGTTCCGTCTGCGCCAAAAAACGCGACCGCATCACGGCAATTAATCAAATGGAAGAAGCCAAGAAGAGCAAAAAGCTCGCGATCGGTTGGGGCATCGCTTTCGCCGTGATCGTCGGCGTGGGGCTCGGCGTATTTACCCCGATCCACTTCTGGGCGATCCTGCTCGCGTTCTGCACTTTCTGCCTGACGGGATGCGTCTTTATTGACGAGAGCTTTGTCGGAGATATGTGGCAGAATATGATCTCCTGGTCTTTCCACGCGCCCGGCGTGATCTTTGATCTCAGTCTTGACGGCGTTTTGTGGTTGATCGCCGTAAAGATCCTGTTCTGGATCATCGGCGTGCTCTTCGCCATCGCCGCGTTCCTTGTCGGCACCGCGATCGGTTTCCTGTTCGCGCCGTTCGCCGTGATCTACGATTACGTTCAGAATGGCAAAGAGATCAAGGATTGCCAGAACAAGATCAACGAAGCCGACGCCTTTATCAAAAGCCACCAATAAACCGTTAAGTATATAAACGAAAGGAAGGATCCCCATGAAAAAAACGCTTGTCGCCCTCTCGCTGCTGCTCGTTTTGGTCCTGCTGCTCGTCTCCTGCGGAGG
>CAMJCC010000098.1 GCA_946404035.1 uncultured Clostridia bacterium
TCCCCGGCATCATGGCGTCGCGCACCATCGAAAACGAGCGCGACCGGCGCATGACCATCATGACCACGACCTTCATCCCCTGCGGCGCCAAGGTGCCGTTCATCGCAATGATCGCCGGCGCGATCTTCGGCGGCTCGGCTTGGGTCGCGACCTCCGCCTACTTCATCGGGATGGCGGCGATCATCGTTTCGGGCGTGATCTTGAAGAAGACCAGACCCTTTGCGGGCGACCCCGCGCCTTTCGTGATGGAACTGCCCGCCTACCATCTGCCGACCGTCGGCAACGTGCTCCGCTCGATGTGGGAGCGCGGCTGGTCGTTCATCAAGAAAGCCGGGACCATCATCCTGCTCTCGACCATCGTCGTCTGGTTCTTCTCGTTCTTCGGCGTGGTCGACGGCTCGTTCCGGATGCTTGCCGAGGATGAACTCGAATTCTCCCTGCTCGCAAAGATCGGCATCCCGTTCGCGATCCTCTTCCGTCCGCTCGGCTTCGGTACCTGGCAGGCGGCGACCGCCAGCGTCACGGGCCTTGTCGCAAAGGAGAACATCGTCGGCACGATGGGCATCCTCTACGGCGCCGGCGCGACCAATACCTACGCCGCTCTTCGCGCCGCGTTCTCCGGCGTGACCGCGTACTCGTTCCTGATCTTCAACCTGCTCTGCGCGCCCTGCTTTGCCGCCATCGGCGCGATCAAGCGCGAGATGAACAACCGGAAGTGGACCTGGTTCGCCATCGGGTACCAGTGCGGGTTCGCCTACGCCGTTTCGCTCTGCGTTTACCAGATCGGCTCGATCTTCGACGGCACTTTCGCCGCGGGTTCCGCCGCGACCACGGTCGGACACGTGTTCGGGCTGATCGTCTCTCTTGCTCTCATTGCCGGCGCGGTCTATATGCTCTTCTTCCGCAAATACCGCGAGGCGGAAAAACTCGAACGCAACGTGACCGTTTCACGTTGATCCCGGACACGGGGAAAGGAGGAATACCCTATGTTTTCCTGGCTTGCTTCCCATCTTGCGACGCTGCTCATCGTTCTGCTCCTGCTCGGTATCGTGGCGGGGTGTATTGCGACCATCCTGCACGGAAAGAAAACGGGGAAGTCTTCCTGCGGGTGCAGCTGCGGGCACTGCCCGATGAGCGGCGCCTGTCACAAAAAATAAGAGGCCCCGAAACCCGTTGGGGCGCCGCTTTTTGCGGCGCCCCCTTTTTTTCTCCCGCGGCTTCCGTCTTGACTTTTTCGTAAATAGTGATATAATATCATTTGATATAATGGAAAGTCTTTTTTAAGAAGGACAAAAAGATGCAAAAACCGCAAAAACGACCGTTGAAGTTTACCGACCTGGTAAGACGTTACGAACAACTCGATTTCGTGCGCGCCGTGCGCGGGGGTCTTGTCAATATGATCCCCGTGCTGATCATCGGCGCGTTCGCCCTGGTCTTCCGGTTCCTGCCGATCGACGCGTACCGGGAGTTCATCGCGACCTTTGCCGGCGGCGTTCTGGACAAGATCTTTCTCTACGTCAACAGCGCGACTTTCGGCGTGCTGTCGATCATTATGACCTACTCGATCAGCCGTTCGTATATGAAAGTCAAGGCGGATCCCGACACGGTCAACGGCGGCGCGGTGTTCTCCTCGCTCGTCGCGTTCTTCATCCTTGCCGGCGCGTTCCTCGACGATTTCGGAAGCGTGCAGGTCGGCGTCAAATCCATGGTGCTCGCCATCGTCGCGGGGCTGGGCGCGTCGTCGCTCTATCTCCACGCCGACCGGTTCTTCCGCCGTCGCCGGCACTACATCTTCTCGCCGGGCGCGGACCGCGAGTTCAACCGGATGCTCGCCTCTTTCCTCCCGATCCTCGTCGTGGCGGTGGTCTTCGGGGTGCTGAACGCCGTCATACTGAACGTTTCGCACTCCGCGTCGATCCACGCGCTCTACATCCGGGCGATGAACGCCCTGTTCTCTCCCGGCGGGGAGGAACCCGGCTTCTTCAAGGGCTTCTTCTTCGTTCTGGTATCCTCGATCCTCTGGTTCTTCGGCGTGCACGGCAGCGACGCGCTCGAGGGCGTGATGACCGAATACTTTGAAAAGGGGCTTGAAAAGGGAGCCGTCTTAAGCAAACCGTTCTTCGACGTGTTCGTTTTGATGGGCGGATGCGGCACCACGATCTGCCTGCTCATCGCTCTGCTCGCGTTCTCGCGCAACCGTGCGCAGCGGCGCCTCGGGCTGACGGCGGCGTTCCCGATGGTCTTCAACATCAACGAGCTGATGGTCTTCGGGCTTCCGATCGTGTTCAACCCCATCATGCTGATCCCGTTCCTCGCCGTTCCGCTCGCCTGCTATTCGGTGTCTTACCTCGCCGTTTTCACCGGGCTGGTCCCGCGTATCACCGAGGAGGTCTACTGGACGACGCCGATCCTGCTCGGCGGTTTCAAGGCGTGCGGGATCCGCGGACTGCTTCTTCAACTGTTCCTGGTCCTGATCGGCGTCGCGATCTATTTCCCGTTCGTTCGTATCCTTGATCGCGAGCTGGAACGCAACGGAAAAATGCACTTCAGTATGTTTATGGAGTTCTTCCGCGAGCACGAGCAGGAACTGCAGAACAAGCGCGTGACCGATCTTGACAACGTGTACAGCGACGTGGCGAAGACCCTCTCCGCCGACCTGCGCGACGGGCTCTCGCGGCACATGATGCTCTACTATCAGCCGCAGTACGACTATACCGGCAAGTGTATCGGCGTCGAGGCGCTGCTCCGGTGGAAACACCCCGTCTACGGGATCCTCTATCCGCCGCTGGTCGTCAAACTGGCGACCGAAAGCAACCTGCTCTCCCGGTTCGAGGAGGCGGTGCTGGAACACGCGCTCGCCGACCGTCCGGCCGTCCTTGCCAAGTTCGGCGAGGACGTCAAGATCTCGGTCAACGTGACCGGCACGACGGCGTCCACGCCCCGCTTCATCGCGTTCTGCCGCAAACTGAACGAACAGACCCCGTTCGCGGGGATGAATATGTGCCTCGAGGTGACCGAACAGACCGCGCTCGACCTCGGCGAGGAGACCCGGGCGCACCTGAACGAACTGCGCGAAATGGGACTGCTCCTGGCGATCGACGATTTCTCGATGGGACAGACCTCCCTGCACTACTTAAAAGACAGTCTGTTCGACGTCATCAAGATCGACGGGTCGCTGGTGCGCGGGTTGCTCACCAGCCAGAACTGCCGTGAGATCATCTCGTCGATCACGACCCTTTCGGGTTCGCTTTCGCTGCCGGTCATCGCCGAATTCGTCGAAACGGCAGAGCAGCGCGAGATCCTGCACGAGATCGGCTGCGACTGTTACCAGGGATACCTGTATTCCGCCGCCGTGCCCGTAGAGTGAAATGGCGCCGCGATATGACGCGACAAAAAACTGACTATTCTTCCTTGGAGAGTATGTAAGCATGAAGATCCTGATTGCCGGCGACGGCAAAGTGGGCGAAACGCTGACAAAAGAATTGGCGGACGAGGGACACGATCTGATCCTGATCGACCGGGACGCGACCGTATTGGAAGCGACGGCGGGCAAGTACGACGTGATGACCCTCCGGGGCAACTGCGCCTCGATGGACACGCTCCGCGACGCGGGGGTCGGCGACGCCGATCTTCTGATCGCCGCGACGGGGCTGGACGAACTGAACCTCCTGACCTGTCTGACCGCCCACTCGATGAACGGAAAACTGCATACCATCGCCCGGATCCACAACCCCGAGTATATGGGGCAGATCTACGAGATGCGCGACCGCTTCGGGCTTTCGATGACCTTTAATCCCGAGAAGCAGACCGCCGTCGAGATCGACCGGCTCCTGAAGTTCCCCGGGTTTTTGAAACGCGACGCGTTCGCGCACGGGCGGCTCGAGATCGTCGAGCTCCGCATCGACCGGCAGAGCAAACTCTGCGACCGGACGCTCTACAATCTGCCCGCGATCGTCAACTGCCGCGTGCTGATCTGCGCCGTTCTGCGCGACGGCGTGACCTACACGCCGAACAGCGGCGATTTCACCCTGCAGGAGGGTGATCGCATCTTCGTTACCGCCTCCTCGGACGATCTGTCCACCCTGCTCCGCAACCTCGGCATCGTGACCCACAAGGTCAAGCGTGTGATGTTGGTCGGCGGCGGCACCATCAGTTACTATCTGGCAGAGACCCTGCTCGAGAGGCGCGTGTCGGTCTCCATCGTCGAGCGCGACCCCGAACAGGCGCGCTACCTCTCCGAGGTGCTGCCCGGCGCCGATATCATCCTCGGCGACGCGTCGCGCCAGACGCTGCTCGACAGCGAGGGGCTCGCCGACAGCGACGCGGTGGTTTCGCTGACGGGTCTTGACGAGTTGAATATCCTGGTCTCGCTCTACGCCAATCGGCGCGGCATCCCCCAGACCGTCACCAAACTCGGACGGATGGAGGACACCAGCATCATCGAGAACCTCCCGGTCGGGAGCATCGTTTCGCCGAGAAAACTCAGTTGCAACAACATCGTCCGCTACGTCCGCGCCATGCAGGATCAGACCGGCGCCGCCGTCGCCGTCCACCACATCGCGGACGGGCAGGCGGAGGCGATCGAGTTCCACCTCGACGGCACGGCGGCGAACACCGACGTCCCCTTGAAGAAACTCTCGCTCAAAAAGAACGTGCTGATCGCCGGTATTCTGCGCGGCAGCGAGGTCATCATCCCCGGCGGTAACACGACTTTCCGCGCGGGCGATACCGTCGTCATCGTCGTCAGCGGCGACACCGTTCTCCTCCGGTTCAACGACATCTTCGAGTAACGGAGGGCGCGTATGAACTATAAGATGCTCGGCCGCTTCATCTCCATGATCCTGGCGATCGAAACGGTGTCGATGATCCCCGCCCTTCTGATCTCGGTCTTTTTGCACGAAACGGCGTCGCTTATCGGCTTCCTTGTCGCGATGGCGGCGGGCGGCGTTATCGCGGCGATCCTCTACGTCCTCACCCGCGGCGCCGGCTCCGACTTCTACGCCCGCGAGGGGATGGTCTGCGTCGGGGTCAGCTGGATCGTGCTTTGTCTTCTCGGCTGCATCCCGTTCGTCGTGTCGGGCGCGATCCCTAACTTTCTCGACGCGCTGTTCGAGACCGTCTCGGGCTTCACCACCACCGGTTCGACCATCGTCCCCCGACCGTCCCTGCTCCCCAAGGGCATCCTCTACTGGCGGAGTTTCAGCCATTGGCTGGGCGGGATGGGCGTTCTGGTCTTCCTGCTCGCCCTGATCCCGGTCAGCGGGCGCAACGAGGGCTATACGCTCCATATCCTCCGCGCCGAGAGCCCGGGGCCCTCGGTCGGTAAACTCGTGCCCAAAATGCGCCAGACGGCGAAGGTGCTCTACCTGATCTATATCGCCCTGACCGCTCTGAACATCCTGTTCCTGCTTCTTGGCGGGATGTCGCTCTTCGACGCGGTCTGCACCGCGTTCGGCACCGCCGGGACCGGCGGCTTCGGGACCCGGGACAGCAGCATTGCCGATTTCAGCGCCTATATCCAGATCGTCTGCACGGTCTTTATGCTCCTGTTCGGGGTCAACTTCTCGGTCTTCTATCTGGTCCTGCTTCGCCGGGTGCGCTCGGTGTTCAAGGACGAGGAGCTTCGGTTCTATCTTCTGACCGTGTTCGGCAGCGTCGGACTGGTCGTCTGGAACCTGCTCCGGCACGGCGTGTACGGTACCGTCGGCGAAACGATCCGCCACGCGTTCTTCCAGGTCGCGTCGATCATCACGACGACCGGCTTTTCGACTACCGATTACGAGGCGCTCTGGCCCTCGTTCTCCAAGGCGCTGCTGCTCATCCTGATGGTGATCGGCGCCTGCGCCGGAAGCACGGGCGGCGGGCTCAAATGCTCGCGCGTCGTGATGCTTTTGAAAGTGATGAAGCGGAACATCGCCGAGGTGATGCACCCGCAGAAGATCAAAACGGTGCGGCTCTCGGGCAAACCCGTGTCCGAAAAGATCCTTGCCAACACCAACGCCTATTTCGCCACCTATATCTTCATCGCGGTGGCGAGTTTCACGGTCGTTTCGCTCGCGTCTCCCTACGGGCTGACTGAGAACCTCTCCGCCGTCCTCGCCTGCTTCAACAACGTCGGGCCGGGGCTGGGGGAGATCGGTCCCGCGGCGAACTTCGCGGGGATCGGGGCGGTGTCAAAGGGCGTGCTGATCGTGGATATGCTCGCGGGGCGCCTGGAGATCTTCCCGATCATCGTCCTTTTCAGCCGCCAGGCATGGAAACGCGGTTAAAGCGGGCGGATGCGGCACAGACCGAAAAACAAAAAGGAATAGATCTTGAAACAGTAAGGCGTTTTGCTCCGTGCAAATCTTTTTCATAGAGAAACGCTATTTAAGGTTGAAACCCGTCCGCGGAACGCGGACGGG
>CAMJCC010000099.1 GCA_946404035.1 uncultured Clostridia bacterium
GTTGTGCGTCGGCGCGGAGAGGCGGCGTTCGGTGAGGTAGGGGAGCGTTTCGTCCCACCGCTTGGCAAGCGCGGTGGCGTAGAACCACGCGACCATCATCGACACGTAGTATTCCTCCTGCGGGATCTTCGCCGGGAGGGCGAGGATCGCGGGGTCGAAGTTCCGGTCGAGGTAATACGCCATTAAAAACCCGACGGCGGCGCGCCGTACGAAGGGCAGGGGAGAGGCGAGCCATTCCCGGATCTTCGGGAGCGCCTCGCGCGGGTGTTTGGCAAAGACCGTCGGGCGGAGGATATCGGTGACCGCCCAGTTATCGGCGTAGGGGAGGAACGCGTCGAGCGCCGACGTCGCCGCGGCAAGATCGCGCTCGCGCCCGACGAGGATCGCGTGGAGCAGGTTCTCTTCAAGCGTCCCGTGCGGGAGAGCCGGGAGGAACGCCCGCGCCTCGTCGCCCCCGATCTCCTTTGCCAGCGCCCGGAGCGCGGGGAGCCGCACGCCGAGGATATTTTCGCGCGGGACGGTGGGGATCAGCTTGGCTTGAAAGTCCGCGTAGCCGGGCTCGGCAAGCAGGAGGAGCCGGTCGAAAACGGTCCCCATCTTACTTCTTATCGTTCTGCGACCCGGCGATCAGGCGCCAGACCGCCGAGACCGCGCCGAAGAGCACGCCGGCGATGGGCCAGATGATCCAGGTCCTGCCCCAGTCGCCCGAGAGGAAGCTCCAGGTCAGGTAGATCGCGACGGCGACGCACCAGTACACCGAGCCGATCGCCTCTTCGGTCTTGTTCTGCTTTTTGGTTTCGGGCGACGCGTCGATCTCGTCGAGCAGGAAAGTATAGCTTCCGCGCACGACCCCGACGCGCACGATCAGATAGACGCCCGCGGCGATGATGGGGAACATCAGCGACAAAAAGACCGTGAGGATCCAGTCCGAAACGCCCACAGCCCCCGCGACGACCAGGGGCAGCACCGCGAGGATGCAGAGCACGATCCCGACCGTCAGGCAGACGGTGTAGGTGTGTTCGTGCGCGTGGCGTTTCTCTTTGACCATACCCGAAACGCCGTAGGCGGTCTCAAAGCCCTCGGTGTGCCAGACGTTGAAGCGGGAGGTGCGGATCCCGGTCACGATGAAGAGCGCGACCCCGACGGCGATCAGCCCGAACAGGGCGATCATCCCGACGGCGGTGGCGACGCCCTCGCCGATGGAACCGCGGTACTCCGCCATCCCGCCGAGCAGGATCAAGAGGGCGGGGCAGAGGATGCAGAGCAGAACGCCAAGCGCCACGTTCCGCGCGCTCTGCCGCTGGGTGGACAGGTAGTCGTTAGCTTCCTCCATCGTGACGACGTGCTTGCCGCCGATCTCGGTCGTTTCCTTTAAGGGCGCGGCGTCCTCCGGCTCGATCTCGTCTTTCAAAAGGTAGTCGGTGCTGACCCCGAAGAGCTCGGCGAGCAGGATGACTTTCGAGAGGTCGGGGGTCGCCTGGGCGCTCTCCCATTTCGAGATCGCCTGCCGCGAGACCGACACCTTTTCGGCAAGGTCCTCTTGCGACCAGCCGTTCTTTTTCCGTTCGTTGATGATTTTTTCTGCGAGTATCATGGTTGTTCTCCTTGATGATCTACCCGGTCCGGCACCTTGCCCCCGGGACGCTTCCATTCTACCACGGCGGCGGAGCGCCGTCCACCAACCGGGGGTTGCAATTTGTAAAATCGCGGTTGCTTTTTTCGGTTTTTTCGGTTGCGTTTGCCGCTACTGACCGATTTTCAGCGGTTTTCGCGGATCCACGCGAGCAGACCGTCGTAGTCCATCTCGCCTTTGGCAACGGCGAACCCGACCCGCGCGACCTCGTCCACCGACGGGTGGAGCCGGATCCCGTTGGTTTCGAGAAAGGTCAGGAGGATATACATTCCGATCCGCTTGTTTCCGTCGACGAAGGCGTGATTGGAGATCAGGGAATACCCGATCCGCGCCGCCTTTTCCTCTTTCGTCGGGTAGAGTTCCACTCCGTCAAAGGTCTGAAACGCCGACGCCAGCGCGCTGTCCAAAAGATCCAGATCGCGCACGTCCGCGGCGCCGCCGGTCTCCTCGGTCAGGAGGCGGTGGAGCAACAATACTTTTTCACGGCTGAAACGGATCATTTTGCAAGCACCTCGAACGCGCGGCGGTATTCGCGCAGAACCCGCGCGGCGACGAAGTCGATCTTCTCGTCGTCGCTCATCTCGATCGGCGCGTCGGTTTCCAGATCGACCAAACGGTACTTCGGTTTGTTGTTTTTGAAAATGATGATCTCCCCGGACCTGTCCGCCATCCGCGCGACCCGGGAAAAGTTCTGATTTGCCTCCGAAATGGAAACGATCTTTTCGGTGCTGATGTTCACACAAATCACCTCCGACAATTATTATACACAAATTTTAGGATGTTGTCAACCTAAATTTTTTGAAGCGCGAGAACGTCGCAAACGAACGGCAAAAGTGACGTGTTGCCCGTGCCGTTCGGCGCGGGCAACATTTTATTAAGCCGAAAGCAGGGAAGACCGATAGAGTGGGGGCTATAGAACCGCGAAACGGCGAGCGCACTCGCCGTTTCGCTTTTATATTTCCCATATTGAAGTTCTTTGTCCAACTTTCTTACAAGAAAGTTGGCGTACTCCTCGAAAAAACTTCGCGCGCGGGGTTGCGCGGGGGCGCGGGATGTGCTATAATAGAATGTAATTTGAAGCAAAAGGCGGAACGGGCGATGGAAAACAGGCACGACGGATACGTTTCCCCGCTGTCCACGCGCTACGCGAGCGCGGAGATGCAGGCGGTATTTTCCGACAATTTCAAGTTCCGGGCGTGGCGGCGTCTTTGGATCTCGCTGGCGAAAGCGGAGATGGCGCTGGGTCTTCCCGTAACGGAAGAGCAGATCGCGGAGATGGAAGCGCACCGTGACGACGTCGACTACGAGGTCGCGGAGGCGCGCGAAAAGGAAGTCCGGCACGACGTGATGGCGCACGTCTACGCGTTCGGTCGTCAGTGCCCGAAAGCCGAGCCCATCATCCACCTCGGCGCCACCTCCTGCTACGTCGGGGACAACGCCGACGTCCTGGCGCTCCGCGAAGCGTCGAAGATCGTACTGCAAAAGGCGGCGCAGGTGCTCCGCAATCTCAAAGAGTTTGCGAAAAAGTATCGCGCGCTCCCTTGCCTCGGCTACACGCATCTGCAGCCCGCGCAGCTGACCACGGTCGGCAAGCGCGCTACGCTCTGGATGTACGAACTCTCGTCGGACGTCGAGGAACTCGAACACCGCCTCGACAAACTGCTCCTGCTCGGGAGCAAGGGCACGACCGGGACCCAGGCGTCCTTCCTCGAACTGTTCGGCGGGGACCACGAAAAGGTCAAGAAACTCGACCGGATGATCGCCGACGACCTCGGTTTCCCCGGCACGGTCGCCGTGTCCGGGCAGACCTACTCCCGCAAGGTCGACGCCAACTTCCTTTCGGTCCTGTCGGGCTTTGCGCAGTCGGCGTACAAGTTCGCCAACGACCTGCGCATCCTGCAATCGTTTGAAGAGATCGAGGAGCCGTTCGAGACCCACCAGATCGGCTCGTCCGCGATGCCCTACAAGCGCAACCCGATGCGCTGCGAGCGCATCTCGGCGCTGGCGCGCTACGTCATCGTCGACGCGCTGAACCCCGCGTTCACGGCGGGCACGCAATGGTTTGAAAGGACGCTGGACGACTCGGCGAACCGCCGGATCTCGGTATCCGAGGCGTTTTTGGCGATCGACGCGATCCTGAACATTTATATGAACGTCACGTCGGGGCTGGTGGTCTACGACCGCGTGATCGACCGCCGCGTCCGCGAAAAACTCCCGTTTATGGCGACCGAAAACATCCTGATGAAATCGGTCAAGGCGGGCGGCGACCGGCAGGCGCTCCACGAGCGGCTCCGCGTCCATTCCCACGCCGCCGCGGCGCACGTCAAACTCGAGGGCGGCAAAAACGACCTGCTCGAACGGATCAAGGGCGACCCCGCCTTCCCGATCAAAGCCGAGGAGATCGACGCCGTGCTCGACCCCACGCTCTACGTCGGACGCGCCCCCGAACAGGTGGACGAGTTCTTGTCCGGCGTGGTCGATCCCATCCTCGCCCGCTACCCCGACGAGGGGCTGGTCGGCGAACTCAACGTGTAAGTTAAAGAAGCATAGATAAAGGAGAACGAAATGGCAAATATTCTGGAGGGAATGTCCCACACGTTCAGCGAGTATCTTCTCATCCCCGGCTACACCGACGAGAACTGCATCCCTGCGAACGTTTCGCTTCGCACCCCGCTGGTGAAGTACCGTCCCGACGAGGAGGAATCCCCGATCACGCTCAGCATCCCGATGGTCTCCGCCATCATGCAGTCGGTATCCGACGACCGGATGGCGATCGCTCTGGCGAAGGAGGGCGGGCTCTCCTTCATCTACGGCTCGCAGAGCATCGAGGACGAGGCGGCGATGGTCGCCCGCGTCAAGAACTACAAGGCGGGCTTCGTCGTCAGCGACTCCAACCTGAAACCCACCGACACGCTCGCCGACGTGCTCGCGCTGGTCGAGCGGACGGGTCATAACACCGTCGCCATCACCGAGGACGGCACCCCGACCGGGCGGCTGGTCGGCGTGGTCACCGGGCGCGACTACCGCGTCAGCCGGATGTCCACCGACCTGAAAGTGTCGACTTTCATGACCCCGCTCGAAAAGCTCGTGACCGCCCCCGCCACCACCTCCTTAAAAGAGGCGAACGACATCATCTGGGACCACAAGCTGAACTCGCTGCCCCTGGTCGACGAAAAGGGTCGGCTCTGCTACTTCGTCTTCCGCAAGGACTACGACGAGCACAAACAGAACCCGCAGGAAATGCTGGACTCCAGCAAGCGGTATATGGTCGGCGCGGGTATCAACACGCTCGACTACGAGAAGCGGGTCCCCGCCCTGATCGCGGCGGGCGCCGACGTGCTCTGCATCGACTCCTCCGAGGGCTACACCTGCTGGCAGAAGAAGACGCTCGACTTCATCCGCGAGAACTACGGCAACGCCGTCAAGGTCGGCGCGGGCAACGTGGTCGACCGCGAGGGCTTCCTGTTCCTTGCGCGCGCGGGCGCCGACTTCGTCAAGATCGGTATCGGCGGCGGCTCCATCTGCATCACCCGTGAGCAGAAAGGAATCGGCCGCGGACAGGCGAGCGCCGTGATCGAGGTCGCGGCGGCGCGCGACGAGTACTACCGCGAGACCGGCATCTACGTCCCGATCTGCTCCGACGGCGGTATCGTCCACGACTACCACATGACCCTCGCGCTTGCGATGGGCGCCGACTTTTTGATGCTCGGGCGCTACTTCGCCCGCTTCGACGAGTCCCCCACGCCGAAACTCCAGGTCAACGGCACCTACGTCAAGGAGTACTGGGGCGAGGGCTCCAACCGCGCCCGCAACTGGCAGCGGTACGACCTCGGCGGCAAAGCCAAACTCTCCTTTGAGGAGGGCGTCGACTCCTACGTCGTCTACGCCGGCTCGCTCCGCGACAACGTCGCCAAGTCGCTCTATAAGGTCAAGTCCACGATGTGCAACGTCGGAGTGCTGACCATCCCCGAACTGCAAAAGAACGCGCGCATCACCCTCGTCAGCGCCACCTCGATCGTCGAGGGCAGTTACCACGACGTGACGCTTCGCAGCACTGCCAACATCAAGAATTAAGGCACGCACATACGGCACAGACCGAAAAACGAATGGATTATTTAATATGATCCGTTAAAGCATTTTGCTCTGTGTGTAGTTTCCACATTGTTAAACGCATTTTAAGGATGAAAAGCGCCCGCGAACGCGGACGCTTTTCTCCGTCTTTTTCAAATTCGTTTTTCTCTTCGCGTTTGAGACCGCTTGGCGTATATATATACGCCGTCGGGTCACAAGCGCGAACTCTGCACTCGCCTGTGCGCGCCTTTCGCACCTGCTGGCGCGGTTAGTCTTTTGAAGATACCGAGACGGCTGGCGCGGTCAGGTTGAGAATGTTATCGGGTCAGTCGCACGCCCCGTCGCCGAACACCCGCTCGACGGCGGTATCCACTGCTTTGGCGCACTTTTTGCCCGCTTTCTTCATCGCGCGGCACGCCTCGCGCCGGCGGCAGAAGAGCAGCGCGCCCGCCGCGCCGACCCCCATCGCCGCGGCGACCCAGAACACCACCGCGGGCGAACAGCATTCCCGCCGCTTTTTCTCTTTCCACAGCATCATCTCGACACCCCTTTTTT
>CAMJCC010000100.1 GCA_946404035.1 uncultured Clostridia bacterium
TCGTGGAAGCCAAGATCGTTTCGATCATGCCTTTCGGCGCGTTTGCCGAGGTCGCGGACGGCGTCGACGGTCTGATCCACATCTCGCGCCTCTCCCGTGAAAAGGTCGCGAAACCCGAGGACGTCGTTTCGATCGGACAGGTCGTCAACGTGAAGATCACCGAGATCGACCGCGAGAACCGGAAACTCGGTCTCTCGATCCGTGCGATCGAGGAGGAGAAAGCCCGCGCCGAGGAGGCCGTCGCCCGCGAAGCCGAAAAGGCGGAGCGCGAGGCTGCCGAGAAGGCAGAGGCCGAAGAGAAAGCCGCCGAGCGCGCCGAGATGGAGAAATACATCACCGGCGTCATCGAATGATTTCAAACCGATAAGAACACCGCGGGGACTTCCCCGCGGTGTTTTTTTCTTTTTAACAAATGAAAAGCCCCGGCGCAACACCGGGGCTTTTCATAAGAAAAACAGATTATTTGTACTTGCGCTTTCTTGCGGCCTCGGATTTCTTCTTCCGCTTGACGCTCGGTTTCTCGTAGCACTCTCTCTTGCGGAGCTCGGCGAGGACGCCCGATTTGGCGCAGGAACGCTTAAAACGACGCAGCGCGCTGTCGATCGTTTCGTTCTCTTTCACTCTGATTTCTGCCATTCTGTTTCCCCCCCTTCGCTTGTGACAAGAGGCAATTTCTTGCCGTCTTGCTATATTATACACACCGTGACAAGGTTTGTCAAGTGTTTTTCACCGAAAAGCGCAGATACGCTCCCTTATTCGTCTTTTTCGGCGGCTTTCGCCGCGGAAAGCGTGTTCTGCATCAACATCGTGATGGTCATAGGTCCGACGCCTCCGGGCACGGGCGTGATCGCGGAGGCGACCTCCGAGACCGAGGCAAAATCGGCGTCGCCGCAGAGTTTCCCGTCGGGCAAACGGTTGATGCCGACGTCGATCACGACGGCGCCGGGTCTGACCATATCGCCGGTTAAAAACCGCGCTTTCCCGACCGCCACGACGACGATATCGGCGCGTTTGGTATAGGACGGCAGATCCACGGTCCTGGAATGGCAGATCGTGACCGTCGCGTTCCGTTCCAGCATCAGGAGCGCCTGCGGTTTCCCGACGATATTGCTCCGCCCGATCACGACGCAGCTCTTCCCACTCGGGTCGATGCCGTACGCGTCGAGCAGCGCCATCACGCCGGCGGGCGTACACGGGAGGAACCGATAGTTGCCGAGCATGATCCTACCCACGTTGGCGGGATGAAACGCGTCGACGTCCTTTTCGGGTTTGATCGTAAGGATGACTTTTTCTTCGTTGATCTGTTTCGGGAGCGGAAGCTGGACGAGGATACCGTGGATCTTAGGATCGTCGTTCAGGCGGGCAAGCAGCGCGAGCAGATCGCTCTCTTTCGTATCCTCCGGCAATTCGTGCACCTCGGAGTAGAACCCGATCTCGCCGCAGGCGCGGTGTTTATTGCGGACGTAGACGGCGGAGGCGGGATCGTTGCCGACAAGCACGACGGCAAGACCCGGCGTGACGCCGGTTTTCGTAATAAACGCCTCGGTCTCTCTTTTCAGGCGCTCGCGGATATCAAGCGAGACCTTTTTTCCGTCGATCAGGATCGCACTCATTTCTGTTTCTCCTTCTTTTTGCTGTTTACCGTGGTCTTTACAGGTGTCCTGCCCTGTTCCTTGCCCTGTTTGATCCGGACCAGTTTCACGATCATCCAGGTCGTGGCGATGACGAACGCAAGGAAACCGACGATGACCGAGATCTTATTGTACCAAACCTCGCGGTGAGGGATCAGATACAGCGAGTCTGCGCGGAGCAGTTCGATGAACATCCGCCCGAACCCGTACCACGCGAACACGAGGTGAAAGACCTGTCCGTCGTATTTCCGGTGCCGGTAGAACAGGTTGATCAGGACGAAGCCCAGGGCGTTCCACAAACTCTCGTAGAGGAAGGTCGGGTGAACGTCGACGCGGTAGAAATCAGTCAGATAGTTGGCAAGCCGCATGCGGCAGAAAATGCCGGTCTCGGACCCGAACGCCTCGCCGTTCATGAAATTGCCCCATCTGCCGATCGACTGCGCCATGATGAGCGACGGACAAACGCAGTCGGCAAATTTCATAAACGACATCTTTTTGATCCTGGTGGCGACGAACACGGTGATGCCGCCGGCGATCAACCCGCCGTAGATGCCGAGCCCGCCGTTCCAGATGGCGATGACGTCGTAGAAACTGTGATACTCGTCCAGGGTCGTCAGAACGTAGTAAAGACGCGTACCGATCACGCCGAAAACGACCGTCGGGAGACCGATATCGAGAAGCGTGTCAAAGTTCCAGCCGAACTCCTTGATACGGAAGTTGATGTAGACGAACGCAAGCACGATCCCGAGCGTGATGAACAGGGCGTACCACGCGATATCGAACTTTCCGAAGAGCGTGAACGCAACGCTGTCGACCCGGAACTCCTTGATACCGAGCCCCGGGAAAGAGATATAGGATACCCTTTCGGCTGCGAGATAACTCATTCTTCATCCTCCGTTTCGGAAACTGTACGTTTGTTCGGACGGATCACCGTCAGGTGCAAACGGTCGGGAGACCATACCTCCCGCAAGACGGAATTAACGTATTCGGTCGTAAGCGTCGTGAAAACAGACGCGGAGCGATACGGGTCGATCCCCTCGGGGATCAGGGCGCAGAACGCGTCGGTCAGTCCCTCCGCGTCATCAAACCCCGCAACGTCCCCCGCGTACTCCGCACGGGTCAGCCGGCGGACGTCCTCTTCCCCGATCCCGTTTTCGATCAGGTCCCGGACGCTTTCCCGGATCATGTCGTACACTATTTTCGGACGGGCGCTTTCCCCCGAGACCGAAACGAAGCAGACGCCGGGGTTCCACTCGGCAAAACACGCGGGAGGCGTGGTCAGAAGCCCCTCTTTGCGAAGCGCGGTATAGAGCGCGCCGGAGTCCGAGAACAGATGCGCGTTCCCGATGCTGACGGCAAGCATCCGCCGATGTTTTTCGATGGGATCGCCCGTCGGCTCGGGAAGTGCTTGGGACACGGCGAAGAGCGGTTTGTTCACCCTGCCGTGCATCGTGCGGGCGCTCGGTTTCGTGATCGGACCGGCCGCCGGCTGGATACGGACGAAATCGTCCCGCACGGGGAGCGAAACGCCCGAGAGAGCCGCAAGAACGTCGTCGGGGGTCAGGTCCCCTGAGATGAACAGCTGCATATTCCCGGCGTGATAGAACGCGGAATAGACGCGCATCAGATGCGCCGGAGTGATGCGCCCGATGGAACCGGGCGTGCCGACGATCTCGTCCCGGATCGGGTGATCCGGGTAAAGTTGCGCAAGGTACGCGTGGTAAAGCCGGGACTGCGGCGCGTCGCGGTGCATCGCCGCCTCCTGCAAAATGATCTTTTTCTCCGCCGCGACGTTTTCCCGGGTGAAAAACGGCGTAGAAACGAAATTCAGGAGTTCACGGAGCGACGCGGCAAAGTTCTCGCGGCAGCTGAACAGATAGCAGGTCGTTGTCCCCGTGGTGTAGGCGTTGGCGTCGGCGCCGAGATCGCGCAGCGTTTCCATCGCGTCGGTACCGTCGGGGTTGGCGAACAGTTTGTGTTCGAGAAAATGCGCGCACCCGCGCAGGATCGGGTAAACGCGGTCGCCCACGCGGTAGGTGCGGTCGTAGGAACCGATCCCCACGCGAAGCGAGGCATAATAGGTCGAACGCTTTTTCGGGATCAGGTAGATCTCGGGCAGTCCGGCGCGCCGGATCACCCAGTATTTCTCCCGGAACGCGGGATATTCGCGAAGCTCAACGTCAGCCATTCTGCTCCCCTCCTTTCGGCGTGAGGAGATAGACGACGTCGGGACGCGTCTTTTTCAGATATTGCGAGAGGGTCTCTGCCGTCACGTTCTCAGCGTCTGCGATCAGCTCGTCGGGGTCGGTCTTCCGCCCGAAGAGGATGCGGAAAAGGACGAACGCGACGGTGTCCTCTACGCTCTCGAATACCGTCGTGACGGTCATCTTGACGTAGGTCAGGGCGGCGGATAGGAGCAGCGGATCGATCTTCCCCGCCCGCACGGCGGACAGCACGCGCGAAACGGCGCGCTCGACCGGGCCCTCGGTCCCCGGGGCGATCCCGCAGATGATGAACAGATTTCGGTTCGACGACTTGACGACGGCGCGGATCGAATAGCAGAACCCGCCCTTTTCGCGCACTTCGGAGAAAAGAAGCGACATCGGCGCGTCGGAGAGCACCGCCGAGAGCATCGGGATGCACTCTCCCCCTTTTTCGGAAAAACCCGTCGGCATCCGGTAGGAGAGCCCAAGGATCGCTTGCTCCCCGTCGGTCTCCTCGCGCACGCGCAGGATCGGGGAGTGCGGCGCACGGCGCGGCATACACGCTTTTCCCTTGAGGGGCGAGCGCGGTGTCAGGACGCGGGCAAAGAGATCGCGGATCAGACCGAGTACCGTCTCCTTTTCAAGCGACCCGGCGTAAACAAAGCAGATCTCCGAGCGATCTAGCATCGCGCGGTAACGAAGAGCGAGTTGCTTTTGCGTGACCGCCTCCGCCTCGCTTTCGGTCCCGTATTCGGGAACGTCGTAGCGGCGGGGGTCGGCGGTCAGGTCGGAGAGCCGTTTGTGCGCGTAGGCGGTCTTGCTGTTCTTGATCCCGCGGATGCGGTCGAGCAGCGCGTTCTTTTCGCGCTCGATCTCCTCTTTCGGAAACAGCCCGTCACCGTCCCGGGCGGGACGGAGGATCGCCCCCGCAAGAAACGACAAAACCGTGCGGGTAAAGTCAGGGATCTCGGTCGCGTAGGGTTCGTCGAGAAAGGTCGCCTGAAAGAGCGCGGCGCGATGGTCGCCGTAACGAAGCGACTGCACCGACAAGTCGGTCGCGTAGAGTTCCTCGAGCCGCCGGGAGAACGCGCGGTTGGTCGGATAGTCCTCGGAGGTCCGGAACAAGAGGTGCGAGAGGATGAGGTCGGCGGACGACGCGCCGCGTTTGCACGGATACTTGAACCCGACGGCAAAAGAGGCGTTCTTGTATTCCTCGGTCATAACGTAGGAAAACCGGACGCCGGGTAAAACCATCATTGTTTCTGTCTTGTGCATACCTTGTCTTTAGCCGATCTTACCGTTTCGGGAGACCGCTCCTCTTTTACAACAGTATTATTATACTGTTTTCTCTTCTTTCTGTCAATCTTTTTCCCCGAAACCGATGCAAAAGAATACGACCCGGACGGTTTTCCCCTCCGGGTCGGTCTCTCGTCTTTTCAGTCCCCGATCTGGTGACCGAGGAACGCGGCGGCGGTCGCGATCAGTTTGGTCTCGACGTCCTCACCGACGCTCTCCCTCTTTTCGTCCCCGCCCGACAGCGAGCAGACGCATCCGACGACGTCCCCGTCCGCGATAATGGGCATCGCCACCCGGACGTAACCCGTCATCCCGTCGTCGATCAGGGCGATCCGTTCCTCCCCCGAACGGTAGGAATAGAGCGTTCTCCCCTCCATCACCCCCTCGATCTCCGGGGTCAGTTTCTTTTCGAGATATTCTTTTTTGGGAAGACCCGCGACCGCGATCACCGCGTCGCGGTCCGCGACGGCGACGTTCAACCCGCCCGTTTTGTGAAGCGTTTCGGCGTACTGGGTGGCAAAAGCGGTCAGCTCACCGATGGGCGAATACTTTTTGAAGATGACTTCCCCGTCGCGATCGGTGTATATTTCAAGGGGATCTCCCTCCCGGATCCGCATGGTGCGCCGGATCTCTTTCGGGATCACGACGCGCCCGAGATCGTCTATCCGCCGGACAATTCCGGTTGCTTTCATATTCGTTTATCCTTTCCTGTTTTCCTCTTGACCGGAAACCGGATCGAAGTTCTCCGTTTTCAGGTCGTGCTGATATTGTTTGTCGATTTTAGCGCATTTATCCGATAGAAGAAAAACCGATGCCTCAAAAATACAGGCAAGGCAGGAAAGAAATG
>CAMJCC010000101.1 GCA_946404035.1 uncultured Clostridia bacterium
CGGTGGTCTTCGGGGTCGCGGTCGTGCTCTTCGCCTTATCTTTTCCGCAGGACGCAAAAGCGAAAGCGCAAAGGACAAGGGAAAGGACCAGCGCGAGGACAAGAACGATTTTCTTCATGATGGTTTGATCTCCTTTGTTATCTTTTTCTGTAATCGCGTTTTATCAGATCAGAGCGAGCCGAAGCTGAATTCGTCCCAGCCGTCCTCAGCCAGCGTGCCGCCCGAAGTGATCAGCATATCGCGGTCGAGCAAAACGACCGTGATCTTTGGGGGTTCGTAGTTTTTCTTTTCGTTCATTTCCGTTTTTCCTTTCGGTCACGGATCGGTCCGCGACGCTTTTTTCTGAATGATCAAGGATCACCGGAGATAAATCTTTGCCAGGACCGGAATATGGTCGGAGGGGTACCTGCCGTCGACGTCGATCGGGTTGGGAATGACCGTATAGTACGCCGTGTCGATATTACCCTTGGTCAGAATATAGTCGAAGACGTATTCTTCCCGCGTCGAGTAACTGCTTTTCACAAGCGTCCCGCCGACGTCGTATTTGACCTCCGCCGTGGCGGACGTTCTCTGAAAGCCGGCGTCAGAGAAGAGGTCCATAGAGGCCTTGCCGCCGTTTTTGCTTCTGAAATACGCGTTCGTATCGCCGAGAACGATCTGGTTCGGATAGGTTGCCGTCTGCGTTTGGAGCCACGCCAGCAGCGTGCGGATCTCGTAACGGCGCAACTTGTCCTCCTCTTGCGCCTCACTGCCCGTTTTGCCGTAATGCAGATGCGTGTTGACGACGAGAATTTTTTTACCGCTTGATTTTTCTCTCAG
Source organism: uncultured Clostridia bacterium (assembly GCA_946404035.1). GTDB lineage: Bacteria > Bacillota > Clostridia > Oscillospirales > CAG-272 > UBA1740. The sequence continues at coordinate 820 of CAMJCC010000101.1, forward strand.
GACGGCGTAGTGGAAGATCCGCTCGATCGTATCGAGATCCTCGTCCGCCCCCTCGGTGTTGGGGACGTGCAGTTGCGTGGCGGCGCTCTTGAAAGTCTTGGTCCCCTCGGAGATCAGGGTGAACTTGCTGGTTTTGAAGAAGATCTCGTTCTTTTCCCAACTGTACTTGCCGGAGTAACTGCCCTCCAAACGGGTGTAGCCCCCTGACGCCGCCGCGTCGGCAAGGTACTCGTCCCACTTGTCGTTGACCTCCTGGAATCCCACGATATCGGGGGCTTCCGCCAAAACCGTATCAAGCGCTTTTCCGGGGGTCCTGCCGTTCCACTTCGTGCCGTGGTCTTTGTCGTAAACCTCGATATTGTAACTCATGACCGAGATCGAACCGGGGAAGTCGCTGTCGTCCGTGACGATGCGGTAGTAGCGGTCTCCTTCCCCCATTCCCCTGTTGTTGCTGGCGCGGTAGCCGCCGTCGTGGGGACCCCATTCGACGGGGTCGACGCGCTCGACCTGCTGCACGAAACTCTTGCCGCAGGTGGCGTAGGCGTCGGCAAAGACGCAGTAGGCGTAGTTCTCGGCGCTGGTGGCGGTATCTGCCCCTCTGTATTTCAGACGGTACACGAACAGGTATCGGTCGGACGCGATATCGGTATAGGCGATCCCGCCCTTGCCGTCGGGCTCCGCCGTGTACAGTTTCAGGTCGTAGGTAGTGTCCTTGTTGTCGTTTGCGCACAAGACCGAAACGAGGTTTCCGTCGATGTAGAGCGACACGGTCAGGTAGTATTCCGCGTCCGCGCCGCCCTTGACGGCGTTCACGTTGGTCACTTCCTCGTGGTACACGATACCGATCCGGTGCCAGCCGTATTCGGGGTTCTCGGGGTCTGTGCCGCCGACGTGCGGGTAATTGGCATACACGGAAGAGTTCCCGCCGTAGGGAGGGACCATATTCGGGAAGAGACCCGGATCTTCCGCCGCGACGGTCGAGAAGTTCCCGGCGTCCTCAAAGCCGCCTGCAGTCTTGCAGGAACTTCCGGAAATGTTATCGCAGGGGCTCCAGTAAGAGAGGGGCTTTCCCTTGGACAGGTCGGACGCCCCGATGGTCGTCACCACGTACGGGTTGTTGCTTACTCTCAAATTCTGCAGTTTCGCGTTGAACAAAACCGAATACTCGACGTACAGATCGTTGCCCGTCGGGTTTTCCTGCGTCGGATGAAAGGTCTTCGCCCCCGACTGCAGCACGTCGGTATAGATGTTTCGTTTGTCCTCGATCTTATCGGAGGCACCCGTGCTTTTCTTGCCGATCGCTTCGTTGATCGGTTTGCCCTCGCCGCGGTTGGCTTCCAGGACGTTGAGTTTCACCGCGTCGGAGTAGCGGGTCCCCGCGCCGTCGGTGACGAACGCGCGGACGGAGATCCAATCGGCATAATTGGCGAACGGGATATCGGTCAGTTTGACGGCGACCCACCAGCGCCCGTTTGGCGCCTGCTGCGGTTCGCCGCCGGCGTAGACGACGCTGTGCGCCGTATTCGCCGCGACCTTGAAACATCCGGTCTCGCCGATCCGGGGAGTTTCGTCAAGTCCGTATTCTTCAAACGAGAAGACGAAGCCGACCTCGTCGTAGTCGAGCGAGCCGATCGTGAACAGGAACCGCAGATCGGTGTCCTCTCCTCCGATGGCAAAGTTCGTCGAGGACTGATAACCGAGGTCCTGGATCTCCTCCGGTTCGGGTTCCGGGTCTGCCGAGACCGCCACGGACAGGATCGATGCAAACGCGACGGTCAGCATCGCCAGAACGAGCAGAAGCGACAGGACGCCTCTTTTGGCTCTCATGTAATTTCCTCCTATCCTCGGCGGATCGGTCGCGGGGCGGGATCCGGCGCGCGGTTTGCCCTTCAAATGAGATCTGCCGTTGTCTACATTGTACTCCGTTTTTACTAAAAAAGCAAGTAAAACAGCGGTTCGAGAAACAAAAACAGCGAACTGCACAAAAGCGCGGCCGAATAATTGTATAAAACGCCACACGCGGGCGCAAAGAAAGGCGCCCTTTCCGCTGCGGGAAAGGGCGCTTTTGCAGTTGTTTTCGTCAGTTGGTGAAATAGATCTGCGCGATGACCGGGACGTGGTCGGAGGGGTATCTGCCGTCGGTGTCGATCGGGTTATCGACGACCGTGTAGTACGCCGCCTTGAGATCTCCTCTCGTCAGAACGTAGTCGAAGACCCAAGCCGGACGGGTCGTATACGATTGCTCCGCGAGCGTTCCGCCGACGTCGCCCTTGACCTTTGCGCTCTTGGCGGTGATCGCAAAGCCGCCGTCGTTGGTATAGATCTCCATCGTGGTCTTGCCCGCACCGCCTTTGTAGTGCGCGTTCATATCGCCCGTCACGATCACGTCGTCGGGGAAGATCCCCTCCTTGGTCTCCAGCCACGCCAGCAGCGTGCGGATCTCGTAGTTGCGTAACTTGTCGTGCTCTTCGGCGTCGTTGCCCGTTTTGCCGTAGTGCAGGTGCGTGTTGACGATAAGGAACCGTTTGCCGGTCGCTTTCTGTTCCAGAACGGCGTAGTGGAAGATCCGGTAAACCTTATCGAGCGACTGATCCGCGCCGTCGGTGTTGGGGACGCCCAGTTCGGAGGCGGTGTCCCGGTAGTTCTTGGTCCCCTCGGTGATCAGTCTGAACTTGGAGGTCTTGAAGAAGATCTCGTTCTTTTCAAAACTGTATTTTTTGGTGTAATCGCCCGTCAGCCGGGTGTATTCGCCGGCTTTTGCCGTCGCCTCAAGGAACGGATCCCACTTGTCGTTGACCTCCTGGAACCCCACGACGTCGGGGTATTGGTCCAGAACCGTATCCAGCGCCTTGCCCTCGGTCCTGCCGTTCCAGCCCTTGCCGTGATCATAGTCGTAGATCTCGACGTTGTAACTCATGACGGTGAACGAGTTGGGGTAACGGAGATCCGTGACGATGCGGTAATAGCGGGGACCCGAGATCCCTTTTTCGTTTTCGGCGCGGTAGCCGCCGTCGTCGGGACCGTCCGCGACGGGGTAGACTTGCTCGACCTGCTGCACGAATTCCTTGCCGCAGGTGGCGTAGGCGTCGGCAAAGACGCAGTAGGCGGACTTGTCGTCCCCGGTATTGTTGCCCCTGTACTTCATCCGGTAGATAAAGATATACCTGTCGGACCCGATATCGGTATACTCGACCTTGCCCGTCGTGGAATTATACGAGGCGGTATAGAGGTAGTTCGCGGTCTTATCATTGTTCAGCGAGCCCTGCAGTTTCGCGACGGGGGCGCCGTCAAGGTAGGTCGTGACGGTCAGCCGATACTCGGCTTCGGTATTGGCGGTGGGCAGTTTCGTGACCTCCTCGTGGACGCGGAAGCCGATCCGGTGCCAGCCGTATCTGGGGTTGTCGGGGTCCGAGCCGCCGATGTTCGGGTAGTCGGCGTAGGCGCCGCCCTCGCTCGCCATCCCCGCGGGGGTCGTCACCTCTACGTCGGAGACCGGCGTTTTCATGTCGGAGGCAGTCTCAAAACCGCCGGCGTAGGCGCAGTAACAGTCCGAGGAGCAATTATCGCAGGGGACCCACCAGGAAAGCGGGCTGTTTTCCGAGTAATTCTCTTTTGCGATCCGCGCGGTCACGTAGGGACTGTTGTTATTTTTGATGTACTTGACGAGATATTCGTTGAAGAAGACCGAATACTCGAGCAAAAGGTCGTTGCCCTCTGGGTTGCCGGCGGTCGGGCAGAAGGTCTTTTCACCGTTGTTCAGGACCTGACTGTAAATGTTTTGCTTGTATTCGATGACCGCGCTCGATCCGGTCGAACTGGTGCCGATCGCCTCGTGGATCGCTTTGCCGCTGCCGCGGTTGGCTGCCAGAGCGTTGAGCTTCGCCACGTTGGAGTAACGCGTGCCCGCGCCGTCGGAGACGAACGCGCGGACGTAGATCCATTCGTAATAGCTGGCGAACGGGATGTCGGTCAGTTTGACCGCGATCCACCAGCGCCCGTCGGGGGCGTCGGTCGTCTCGCCGTCGGCGCAGATGGCTTTGTAAGCGTTTTTCGCCGTGATCTTGTAGCACCCGGAACCGCCGACCGTGGGGGTCTTGTTGTTGCCGTGCTTTTCAAACGAGAAGACGAAGCCGACCTCGGTATAGTCGAGCGAACCGACGGTGAACACGAACCGCAGGTCGGTATCCTCTCCTCCGATGGCGAAATCGGCGGATGACTGGACCCCGAAATCATCGATTTCCAGGGGATCCGCCAAAGCCGAGACCGGCAGCAGCGCCGCGAGCCCGACGATCAGCATCGCCAGGACCAAAAGAAGCGACAGCGCGCCTCTTGCGTTTTTCATAGTGGTTCCTCCTTAAAAAAGGGAAGTCGATCGCGGGGACGGTCGCATCACCGACGGCAGGATCGCCGAGGGGAAGCGGGTACGCCCGCACTTGTTTTCCATTGTACTCTTTTTTTGCCGAAAATGCAAGACGCGCGCCGTTTCTTGCAAAAAACACAACCTTGCCCCCGCGAACACGGCAAAAGAATGCAGAACAACCTCCCGCGCGCGTCCCCGCGCCCGTTCGCACCCGAGGGCGCTTTTTCACAAAACCGCTTGACAAAATCGCGGCGCAGATGCTATAATATCCCTCGCCCGTCAAACGACGGGAAAGTTCGGGAGCATAGCTCAGTTGGGAGAGCATCTGCCTTACAAGCAGAGGGTCAGAGGTTCGAGCCCTCTTGTTCCCACCA
>CAMJCC010000102.1 GCA_946404035.1 uncultured Clostridia bacterium
TCGGGGATCGTCGGCGGGGGACGGTTCAACCTCCCCGGTGTCCTGATCGGCGTGCTGTCCGGCGTGTCCTACGCAGTCTACAACATTCTGGCGAAATATTCGGTCAGACGGGGCGGCTCGCCCATTCGGGCGACCCTCTACGCGTTCCTCTTTATGGCGGTGATCGCCGTGATCCCGTCGCAGCCCGCCCTGATCGCTTCCTGCGTGGCGTCGCGCCCCGCCGTGACGGTCCCGCTGCTTGTCGGGCTCGGGATCTGCACCTGCGTTCTCCCGTACTTCCTCTTCAACTATTCCTTGAAAACGCTTCCGTCCGGGACGGCGTCCGCGCTCTCGATCATCGAGCCGCTCTCCGCGTCGGTATTCAGTTTTACCCTGCTCGGGGAGGACCCCGACGCGTTTGCGATCGCGGGGATCGTTCTGATCCTTGTCTGCGTGATCGTTCTGGAACGCGCGGAACTGAAAGGCACCCCCCCGAAACCGGCGCCCGAACAAGCCGAAACCAACGAATAAATAAAACGCAGCCCGCCGAAATGGCGGGCTGCGTTTTTCTTTTGTTTTAAACCCCGAGCCGGAGCCAAAGCCCGAGTAAGGCGGCGGCAAGGGACGGGATCACCAGGATCACCCCGTAGAGGGTGAATTTCTTGAATGAGAAAGACACGCCGGCGCGGGAGAGCAGCGACGCCCACATGATCCCGGCAAGCGCCCCGAGCGGCGTTAAAAACGCGCCGAGGTTGGAGCCGATCACGGTGGCGTAGATCCCGGCGGAGAGGTGCGCGCCCGTAAGCGCGCCGTCGGAGAGCACCGAACTGAACAGAACGCTCATCGGGATGTTGTTTAAGAGGTTCGCGGATAGGCAGGAAAGACCGCCGTAGGAGAAGATCACCGCGCGATCTCCGAGGAACGCCCCGATCTTCTCGGTCACGCCGTAGGACGAGAGCGAGAGGACGAGGGTGAACATCGAGAGAACGAACGGGACCAGCGGCCAGGGGAGCCGCCGCGCCGTCCGCAGGAGTTCCCGCGGCGCTTTTTTGCGTATGAGCGAAGCGACCGAAACGAAGAGGAACAGCGAAACGGCAAAGCCGAGCGAGATCATCCACATCTCAAATCCGACGTAGGAACTGACGGCGAGCAGAGCCGTGCAGAGGAGAAGATGGGCAAGCCCGATCCAAAGAAGGAGCGGCTGCGGTTTCGCTTCCTCGGTCCAGATGGGGTCCATCGGTTCGGCAAGTTGCCGCCGGAACAGGAGCCGCAGGACGAGAAGAGAGGTCGCCCCGGCAAACAGCGTGGGCAACGCCATCACGGAGAGATACTCCCCGAACCCGATACCCGCTGAACCGCCGAGGTAGATGTTGGTCGGGTTGCCGATCAGCAGCGCCATACTCCAGGTGTTCGCCGCGACGAACTCCGATACGAGGTAGGGAAGCGGATCGATCCCCGCACAGCGCGTGAAATAGCAGATGAACGGGGTAAAGGTCAGGATGATGACGTCGTTTGAGGTGAAGACCGTGAGAAGCGACACCAGCCCGTAGAGCGTGTAGAACAGGACGGTCTGGCGCTCTCCCGCGACCTTGATCGCCGCCCCGGCGATATAGCGGAAAAAGCCGATCTCGTCCAAAAAGACCGAGAGCGCGGTCATCGAGAGAAAGAGGACCAGGATCTTGATCGGATTGACCGCCGTTTGCGCGGTCAACCCCGCAACCAGTCGGGAGAACGTGATCCTGCGGGATAGCAACAGCGTGAGCGCGCCGAGCAGCGCGATGATCCAGTAAACCCCGATCTTTTTTTTGCCGACCCTGATCTCGGGAAAGAACAGGACCGACAGGATGATCAAAAGACAGGTCAGGGAAGAGATGAGTATCGTCGGGATCATTTCGTGTTTCGACCCGGAAATCAGTTTCCGTCGCCGAACAGGTCGGTCTGCCCCGGGATCTGGTCGCCGGGTCTTCTTCTTTGTCCGAACGGGATGCCGAGGTGTTCGTAAGCCAGGCGGGTGACGCATCTGCCGCGCGGCGTGCGGGACAGGAACCCGATCTGGAGCAGATAGGGTTCGTAGACGTCCTCGATGGTGATCGCCTCCTCGCCGACGGTCGCGGCGACGGTCTCAAGCCCGACGGGTCCGCCGTCGTAGTAGTTGATGATGGCGGAGAGCATCTTGCGGTCGGCGTTATCAAGACCGAGTTCGTCGATCTCCAGCATTTTCAGGGCGGTTTTCGCCATTTCGATATCGATCGCGCCGTTGCCGCGAACCATCGCGAAGTCGCGCGCCCGTTTGAGCAGGCGGTTGGCGATACGCGGGGTCCCGCGCGAGCGAGAGGCGATCTCCAGCGCTCCGTCGTCGGTGATCTTGATGTCGAGGATCTTGGCGCTCCGCTTGACGATGGTGGCAAGTTCCTCGGGCGTGTAGAGTTCCAGTTTCAAAACGACCCCGAAGCGGTCGCGGAGAGGCGTGGTCAACTGACCCGCGCGAGTGGTCGCGCCGATCAGGGTAAAGTGCGGGATGGGGAGCCGGATGCTGCGCGCCGACGGACCCTTTCCGATGATGATGTCGATGGCGTAGTCCTCCATCGCGGGATAGAGGATCTCCTCGATCGAGCGCGAGAGCCGATGGATCTCGTCGATGAACAGCACGTCGCCCTCCGCCAGGTTGGTCAGGATCGCGGCAAGGTCGCCCTGCTTTTCGATCGCGGGGCCCGACGTCGTTCGGATATTGACCCCCATCTCTGCCGCGATGATGCCGGAGAGCGTGGTCTTACCGAGCCCCGGAGGGCCGTAGAGCAGAACGTGGTCGAGCGGCTCGCCGCGGAGTTTCGCCGCCTCGATGCCGATCTTCAGGTTGGCTTTCGCTTTCTCCTGTCCGATATACTCGTCCAGCGTCTTCGGGCGAAGACTGACCTCCGCGTCGGCGTCGGACGGGGCGTATTCGCTGGATACGATCCGGCTTTCAAAGTCAAATTCCTGTTCCATTCCTGTTTCCCCTTCTGTTAGTAGGATGATGGGACGGCGATCACTTCACGAATTTGCGGAGCGCCGCGGTGATGATCTCTTCAAGCGAGAGTTTGTCTATCTCCAGCCCTCGGAGAGCGGAGAGGATCTGGCTCCTGTCGTAGCCGAGCGCGGCAAGCGCCTCGGTCGCCTCGGAGAGTTTGCCGTTCTTCTTGCCTGTGTCGAGCAGGGTGCCGTCGGGTTTCGCGGCGGTCGCGCCGCTCTCGCGGAAGAGGTCGACCGACACCTTGTCTTTCAGTTCCAGAACGATCCGGGCGGCGGTCTTGGAGCCGATGCCGTTGGCGCGGGCAAGCGACTTGATATCCTCGGTACCGACCGCAAAGATCAGTTTGTCGGGGGAGAAACTGGAGAGCAGCGACATCGCCGCTTTCGGTCCGACCCCGGAGACCCCGGTCAGGAGATTGAAGACGTTGCGCTCCTCCTCGGAGAGGAAGCCGAACAGTTCGATCCCGTCCTCCCGCACCGAAAGATGCGTGAACAGCCGGACGATCTCGCCACGCTTGCGCGAAAGAACGTCCGAGGTGATCAGACTGATCGTGAGTTTGTAGCCCACCCCCGCGCACTCCACGACGGCGGTCGACTGGTCGGAGTAGGTCAGTTCTCCCTTGACGTAGTAATACATACTTCTTTCTCCTTGTTTTTCCGAATGGTGCGGTAGACGAACTCGCCGGCAAGCACCGCGACGAACGCCGCGGCGCCCGTGACCGAGAGTTTGGCGGCGGTCACGTACAGGGCGGGCATATAGCGAAGCGTGATCTCGTGATCTCCCTCAGGCGCGTCGAACGCGAGCAGTGCGTCCAGCGTTTCGTAGACGTCGACCCGTTCTCCGTCGACTTTGACGATCCACCCCTCGTCGTAGGGGATGGAGGTAAAGACCGTCGTCCGCCCCACGGGGACGGTGATGGTCCCCGCCATCTTGTCCTCGCGGAACGAGGTCAGGCGGAGCCCGCCGTTCTGCAGTTCGTTGACGGCGGCTTTGTACTTCTCCTGGTCGAAATAGTAGAAATAGGACGGCACGGTATTGTCGAGGTAAATCACGTTCTCGTCGTTGGTGACGAAGATGGTGAACACCGTCGTTTCGTCCGCGGGCAGAACGCCGAGATCGATGAAATAGTTGTTGGAGCCCGAGAACAGGGATCCGCCCGGTTCGCCGTTGATCTGGTAGCTGCAGGCGCGTTTCCACGAGGTCTGGAAGAACGCGAACACCTCGTGTACGCCGTCGCCCTTGACGTCAAAGGTCAGGGTCGCGGGGGCGTCGGGGTCCTTTTTGTCGTACCGGATGTGTCCCATCGCGGGACTTGTGGACAGGTTTTCAAGCGTCGGGGTCGAAACCGAGATCGGCGTATAGACGCCCATCGTTTCGCTCCGCCCGAACATCGTGCGCAGGACGATGTTGAGCACGGCGAACGGGGAAGTGTTGTCGTGATAGGTGCGTTTTTCGTTCTCATCCTCGGCGGGTTTGACGAACGTGATATCCCGGATGGCGGGATCGACGGCAAACGCGATGGGGAGCGCGTCGGGGTTCTTGTAGCAGGTCGAGATCCCGTCGTCGTAGACCTTTTCGTAGACGGCGGGCATCCTGCCGACGGCGTCGGCGTTCCGCATGATATACTTGACCGAAAGGAACGTGTCGGTCAAGGGGTTGGACGAGGTGTACTGCGACCAGTGCGACTGGGAGGAAACCCCGAATTTCGCAAGGAACGCGATGGTGTCGGCGTTGAGGGTCGAGGTCGAACCCGAAAGACCGTAGGTGCCGAGCGCGAACGCTTCGTTTACCCGGACCCGGTTCTGATACTCGGTGCGGTAAAAGAGATCGGGGTCGTTTGCCTTGACCTCGTTCACGACCGGCTGCCACTGATCGAGAAAGTTGAGATAGGAGGGACGGGTCGAGACCACGACGTCAAAATCCAGCGAGATGAGGTTGAGCAGCGCCGAAACGAACAGCTCGATCAGAACGAGGCAGGAGAGGATGCAGCGTGCGACGGCGGGTTTGATCTTTTTCGGTCGGACGGTCAGAACGACCAGAACGACGTACAGGACGACCAAAGCGATATCGGGGTAGACCCCCGCGAAATCGTCAAGATAGCGGACGCCGAACGCTTGCAGGAGGAAGACCCCCAGAATGACGCCGAGCCCGACGGGCGCAATGCTCCTGGCGGAGCGGGCGGAGAGGTCGTCGTAGGCGCGCGCGGCGAACGTGACCAAAAGGAAGATCAGCATAAAGCTGTATCGGTAGTTCAGCCAGTTCGGCGCCTGCAAGCCGTGCCAGATCAGGTCGAAGAACTTGATCGAAAAGGACGCGACCATAACCAGGCAGAGCAACGCTCCCGCCAGACGTTCGCGGACGCGGAAACGGCGGGAAATGAAGAACAGGGGGATCAGAAGCAGGGTCAGGACCCCGCAGTAAAGGATCGGCATCCCCTCGGGG
>CAMJCC010000103.1 GCA_946404035.1 uncultured Clostridia bacterium
CTTTGCCCAATCCGCTGACCGATTCGGTAATACCCGCGTCGGCAAGTTTTTTCAGCATCACCTCGGTGTCGGTCAGGTTTTTCGAGCAGCCGAGCGAAACAAATCCTACGTTTGTCATATCCTTACCTTTTCCTGATTTCTTAGCGGAACAGACGGCTGAACCGCGAGCGGTACTTCACGCACCAGAGGACGATCATCCGGGTGAGCAGCAGGTCGTAGAGCAGGAAGACCACCTCCCACAGAACGACGACCAGCACCCGGAGCCAGACCGAGCCGGGGATCTCCAGCCCGAAGAAGCGCAGCCCGAGCCACGCCCCGCCGAGAGCGAGCGCGTTGCCGAGAAGCAGTTTCAAAAGGAACGAGGGGAGGCGCGGGAGGCGTTCCAGCCAGTATTTCAGGATCGGCCAGATCCCGCCGAAAAAGACGTATTCGATGGTCACGAAGCGTCCCGGGAACAAAAGGAACGACAGAACCGAGACCACGACGTAGAGCAGCCACGGCCACGCGCCGCGGCACTCGACCAAAACCAGCGTGACGAAAAACGACGCGACCATCACAGCCGCCAGGTCCATCACGTCGATCAGACTGCCGAGGAAGAGCAACAGGACCGAGAGCGCGGCGAGCACCGAGGAGAGGGTCAGCGCGCGGACCGGTCTCATCTGCATCCTCCGCACAAATTACAGAGCAGGTTGGCAAGGCAGAGCGTTGTGCAGAAATCGGCGTCGCAGCATCCCGCGCTCTCGCGGCGGTAGGCGCCCTCGTTGTAATAGGTGCTGCCGTACCCGGACGCCGAGCGGTTGAGCATCTCTTTTGCCTGCTGATATTCCATATTGTCCGGGTCCATCTGGCACGCGGTCTCCAGTTCCCGCATCGCGTCGCTCATCCAGCCGCGGTGCATCAGGACGACGCTTTTCAAGAAGTGCCATTCGGCGCTCCGCTCGTTTTCGGGGATGCGGGAAAGCACGCCGTCCGCCGCGGCGATGCGGCGGGAATTGAGGTAGCGGCGCACCTCGCAGTAGGCGGCGTAGTGCGGATCGTTCGGGTCGCCGCCCGTTTTGCCCGCGCCGGAGCCGGTATTGCCGCTCTCCCCGCGCTCCGCCCTGATCTTGGCGTCGATGCGCTGGTTCTTGATGGCGTCGTACGCCTCGTTGATCTCCTGCATCTTCTCGGTGGCAAGATCGGCGAGCGGGTTGTCGGCGGTGTAGTTGTCGGGGTGGTATTTCCGCGCGAGATTGCGGTACGCCTCCTTGACCTCTTCGTCGGTGGCGGAGGGCGAGATCCCGAGGATCTGATAGGGGTCTTTCATCACTTTTCACCTCCCGGCGCGGCGCCGGGGTCCCTTTCTTCACGGGTGGTTTTCAGATACGCGATCCGACGCGGCAATCCGATATACAGGATATTGTCGGTCAACTCGGAAAGGTCGTCGCGCTTCGGGGGAAGCAGGGCGACGGCGCGCTCGAGCGCGGTCAATTCAAGCAAGAGCGACGTGTGGAGCGCGTTCTTTTCCTCCGGGGAAAAATCAATTCCCCCGTTCCGGATCACGAGCGGGTTGTAGTTGCCGCGGCGCCGGTCGTCGTCGTAGTCCTCGGCGGCGTCCGCAAGGTAAATGAAGCGCCCGACGTGCCGCCCGATCTCATAGAGGATCCTTTCGTTTTCGCCGGTCAATCCGTAGGCAAACGCCTGTCCGAGAAGCGTTCCGAACGTTTCAGCTGCGGCGTCCGCCGATGGCTCGCCCGCGCGCTCGTAGGCGTCGAGGGCGTCGAGGGAACGCCGGAACGCGGCGTCAAGGTCAGCAAGATCCGCGCGACGGCGCGCCGCACGGAAGATCGGGAGCAAAAGACGCGCGCGCAGGCGCTTTTTCTCGCCGCGGTCACGGAGGTCGTCCCGGAGTTGGTCGTAGGTCAGAAGCGCCGAGATCCTCGCCGCGAGTTCGCCGATCTCGCCCGCGTCGATCATCGGACGGCGGCGGAGGGGATGGAGGATACAGCGGCGCGGGGTCGGGGTCGGGGCGATCCCCTCTGCCCGGAGCCGGCAGATCAGAAAGAAAACGAAATCGTAGCTGAGCGAGAGGGTCGAGAGCCGCCCGACGGTTTTCTTCATCGTCCGGCAGAGCCCGCAGTACAGGGCGCGGTAGGTCGCCTCCTCCCGGACGCGCAGTTCGGGGATCCACGGTTTCACGTATCCGAACACGACGGCGCCACCTCCCCATATTATCTCATTATATATTATACAGGACGAATGCAAGAAAATCAAGGGCAAAGCGCGCGAGCGGGCGACAAAAGAAAAAAGTTTACAGTTCGTGCTCATTTTAGCGGTAGCGTTGACAAAGCGCGCGGCGTGTGGTATACTGTTCGAGTACCAAACGAGAGGAGGCGTCGGATGTCGCGTATACGTGACTTTGCCCGGGAGCACCGGGAGGTCCTGCTGTATCTTCTGTTCGGCGTGCTGACGACCCTCGTCGGATGGGCGGTCTACTTTGCCGTTCTGATCCCGGGGAAAGCGATCCTCGGCATCCCGGTCGGGGAAACGAGCGGCGGCAAGTACCTCGCGCTCTACACCGCGGCGCAGATCATCCAATGGGTCGCCGCCGTCCTGTTTGCCTTTTTTACCAACCGCAAATGGGTGTTTGAAGACGGGAAAGAGGGAAAACCCCTCCGTCAACTGCCGGTTTTCGCCGCCGGGCGCCTGTTCACCCTCGGGCTGGACTACCTCATCACCTATTTCGGCGCCGTCGCCCTCTCCCGGCTCTTCCCCGCTTTGAACGCCGTTCTGTTTTTCGGGCGCGAGTGGAACCTGAACGAGATCGCGGCAAAGGTGATCGCCGCCGTCGCGGTGATCGTCACCAACTTTTTCATCAGCAAGTTCCTCGTCTTCCGGAAAAGAAAAACAGAAACGGAAGAAACCGATTATCCAGAAAGCGAGCCGTCGTAAAACAAAAGGAAGAATGGAAAGCATCAAAAGAAACGTTTTACTGAACCCGGGGCCGTCCACGACGACCGACACCGTCAAAATGGCGCAGGTGGTCCCCGATATCTGTCCCCGGGAAAAAGAATTTGCAAACCTGATGAAAGGTCTGCGTGAAGATCTGGTCAAGATCGTCCACGGGGATCCCAACGAATACACGTCGGTTTTGTTCTGCGGTTCCGGCACGATCAATCTGGACGTCTGTCTGAACTCGCTTCTGCCCGCGGGGAAAAAGGTGCTGATCGTCAATAACGGCGCCTACTCGACCCGAGCGGTGCAGATCGCGGAATACTACGGTCTGTCGCATATCGATCTGCGTTTCCCGATCAACCGGCGTCCCGACCTTGCCGTCGTGGAGAAAACGCTTAAAGACGATCCCGACGTCGCCGTGGTCTACACGACGCACAACGAGACCGGGACGGGGCTTCTGAACCCGATCCGGGAACTGGGCGATCTTGCGCACAGGTACGGCGCGATCTTCGTCGTGGATACGACGTCCAGTTTGGCGATGATCCCGATCGACGTCAAACGCGACAACGTGGATTTCTGTATGGCGAGCGCACAAAAGGGCATTATGGCGATGACCGGCTTGTCTTTTGTCATCGGCAAAAAAGACGAGATCGAGAAAAGCAAAGAGTACCCGAAACGCAGTTACTACTGCAACCTGTTCCGGCAGTACGATTACTTCGAGAAGACCGGGGAGATGAACTTCACTCCGCCGGTGCAGACCGTCTACGCGACGATCCAGGCGCTGAAAGAGTATTTTGCCGAGGGCGAAGAGGCGAAGTGGGCAAGGCACACAAGAGTGTTCAACGCGATCCATCGGGGGTTGGACCGGCTCGGTTTCAAAGATTTTATCCCCCGCGAACTGCAATCCGGACTGGTGGTCGCGGCGCTCTATCCGGACGATCCCAACTGGGATTTCGGGAAAGTACACGACTACTGCTACGAGCGCGGCTTTACGATCTACCCCGGCAAAGTCGAGAAAAAAGGAATGTTCCGGCTCTGCGCCCTCGGGGCGATCGACGAAGCCGATATCGAGGCGTTCTTCAAGGTCTTTGAAGAGGCGCTGAACGTCAACCGCATTCAAATCCCGGTCATCTACAAAAGGAACGAACAATGAAAAAGGTCTATACTTGCTTCTGCACCGACGTCATTCACGCGGGGCATCTGAATATCATCAACAACGCCCTGAAATACGGAGAGGTGACCGTCGGCGCCTTGACCGACGAAGAACTGATCCGCTACAACAAATTCCCCATTCTGTCCCTTGAAGAGAGGATCCGGCTCTATCAGCAGATCCCCGGCGTCAGCCGGGTCGTCGTTCAGAGCTCGATGCACTACGACGAGATTGTCAAGGAACTGAAGCCCGACTACGTCATCCACGGGGACAACTGGAAAGAGGGGGCGGCGTCGGTCATTCGGGAGCAGTTGATCAGAACGCTGAAAGAATACGGCGGAGAACTGATCGAGATCCCGTACACCTGGGACGAAACCGTCGAGAAGATCGACACGATCCAGAAAGAAAAGCTGGCGATGCCCGAATACAGACGGAAACGGCTGAAACAGTTGATCAAGATCTGTCCGATCGTCAAAACCATCGAGGCGCATTCGGGACTTACGGGTCTGATCGCGGAAAAAACGGTGGTGGATACCGGCGACGGAAAACTGGACCAGTTCGACGCCATGTGGGTCTCGTCGCTCTGCGACTCGACCGCCAAGGGGAAACCCGACATCGAACTCGTCGATATGACCTCCCGTTTCCGGACGATCGACGACATTATGGAGGTCACGACCAAACCCATCATCTTCGACGGGGACACCGGCGGGTTGACCGAACACTTCGTTTATACGGTCCGTTCTCTTGAAAGAATGGGTGTTTCCGCGATCATCATCGAAGATAAGACCGGGCTCAAAAAGAACTCTCTCTTCGGGACCGAAGTGAAACAGACGCAGGACACGATCGAGAATTTCTGCGCGAAGATCTCCGCCGGAAAGAAGATCAAGCTGACCGACGATTTCATGATCATCGCCCGCATCGAGTCCCTGATCCTCGAGCAGGGGATGGACGACGCGCTGACGCGAGCCAAGGCGTACGTGGCGGCGGGCGCCGACGGGATCATGATCCACTCCCGCAAAAAAGATCCCGCGGAGATCCTCACGTTCTGCGACGCGTTCAGACGGGAGGATAAAGAGACCCCCATCGTCGTCGTTCCCTCGTCGTTCAACACGATCACGAACGAGGAACTTGCCTCTCACGGCGTCAATATCGTGATCTACGCCAACCAACTGACGAGAAGCGCGTTCCCCGCTATGCAGCAAACCGCGACCGACATTCTGAGATACCATCGGGCAAAAGAGGTGGACGACCGGCTGATGCCCATCAAACAGATCATCACGCTTATCAACGAACTATAAG
>CAMJCC010000104.1 GCA_946404035.1 uncultured Clostridia bacterium
CGAGGGGTGCGATTTCTCGGTGACGAAAATGGCTCTGGCGACCGAGGAACTCTATTACGATTTCAGACGGAAAGCCGGCAGACCCTGCAAAGACGGTCTGGTCTGACGCCCCCGCCGTCCCCCTCTCCCCGCGCTTGTGAAAAAAACGACGAAAACCTGTTTTTTCTTTTCATCCGGTGTTGAAAAAAACGCGGGGATGTGCTATACTAATGGCAAGCTCCGGTAAAGGAGCAAAAAAAAGGAGAAATTAAAGAATGAAAGTTGCAATTCTGGGTTCCGGAAACGGCGCGCTTGCCGAAGCGTTCGAGTGGTCGAGAGCGGGCCACGATATCTACATGTTCGACTTCCCGCAGTTTGACAAGCAGGTCTCTGCGATCACCAAAGCGGGCGGTATTTACAGCGAGGGCATGATGGAGGGCTTCCAGCCCGTCAAATACGCCGGACACGACATCGCGCTCTGCCTGAAGGGCGCGGATCTGGTGTTCGCGGTCGGTCCCGCCTACGCTACCGAGCCGTTCGGTAAAGCGTGCGCTCCCTACGCCGAAAAGGGTCAGATCTTCGTGGTCTGCCCGAGTTCGTGCATGGGCGCGATCCTGTTCAAGAACGCTCTCGGGCTGTCGGTCGAGGATCACTCGGTCACCGTCGCGGACACCTCCACGCTTCCCTACGCGGTCCGCATCATCGCGGACGGCAAGATCGCGGTCTACAACCGTCTGGGCGGCGGCGTGCTTCTGGCGACCCTCCCGAGCAGCAGAAACGATATGGTCTACGACCTCTTGAAACCCGTGCACGAGTGCGTTGAAAAGGCGAAGAACATCTTCCAGACCTGCCTGCAGAACGCGAACCCGATGCTGCATCCCTGCATCACGACGCTGAACGCGGCGCGCATCGAGGGTCCCGACGACTTCTTCTTCTACGAAGAGGGCGTGACCCCCGGCGTGGGACGGCTGCTGAAAGCGATCGACGACGAGCGCATCCAGCTCGGCGCGGCGCTGGGTCTTGAAATCGAGAACGACCCGCACATCAGCATCCGGCAGGGATACCTGACCGAGGAGAGCTACGATCACGGCTACTCCAAGGCGCCCGGGTTCATGGGCATCAAGGCGCAGACCCAACTGGATTACCGGTACTACAACGAGGACGCCGGCTTCGGTCTTGTGCTGTGGGTCGACCTCGCAGACCGGCTGGGGCTCGAGCTTCCGAACGTTCGCGCGATGCTGCAGATCGTATCGTCCATCATGGGCAGAGATTACAAGGCGGAGAAAGCGCGCACGCTGGATACGCTGGGGCTTTCCGGCTATTCGATGGACGAACTGCTGAAGATCCTGTAAGACGTACAGCGGGACGCTCGCCGGCGGGCGGGCGTCCCCCTTTTTAAAGGTCATTTGATACGGTGATACTATGAAACAGCAAACGAAATCGGTTGAAATCGGTTTTTCGCACAAACGAGTCCTTGCGTACTGCGGGATCGTTTTCGTCGTTTTCCTTTGGGGGTTGTACCCCGTTTTCACCTCCGACCTACTCTCCTACTATTCGGGCGGGGCGTTCACCTTCGTCAGTTCGCTTCTCTCCGCCGTGGTGCTGCTGCCCGTGTGTTTCCCGAAACGAAAACTGCTGAACGCGACGTATTTCAAGATCGCCGTGCCGACGGGTTTTTTCGTGGGGGCGGCGAATCTGACGCAAAAGATCGGGCTGCAGTACACGACCCCGACGCAGTTCGCGTTTCTCGAAAGTCTCTCGTGCGTGGTGGTTCCCCTGCTCCTGATCCTCTACGTCAAAAAGAGGCCGCACCCCCTCACGGTCGGGGCAAGTCTGCTCTGCCTTTTCGGCTGTTTCGTCCTGTCGGGGCTGATCTCGTCGGGCGGGGCGGCGTTTGGCGTCGGAGAGATCCTCTGCGCACTGGCGGGGATCTTCTACGGCGTGAACATCGCGACCACGGGCGTCTTTGCCACCCGGCTGAACGCCGTGCTGTACTTGACCATCCAAATGTGGGTCAACGTCGCGGTATCGGGCGTCGCCATGGTCGTTCTGAACGCGATCCAAGTTAACGGAGCCTCGTTAGAGGCGATCTCGTTTTCATGGGAGCCGAAGCACCTGCTGTTCCTTACGGTTCTGGTTCTCTCGACCAGTACGTTCGCCTGGCTGATCCGCACCGAGGTATTAAAGTACGTCAACGCCGCCGCCGTGGCGGTGATCTTGCCGTTTTCGTCGGTGGTGACGGGGATCGTCGCCGTATGCGTCGGAAAGGATTCGTTCTCGTTCCATCTGCTGTGCGGCGGTCTTCTCATCATTCTATCCTCGATCCTCTCGACGGTCGCCGACATTCGGGCGAGCAAACCGGCAACAACACTGATAAAGGAGCTGTCAGATGACGATTAAGGTCGCGGCGACGGGGGACTCGCTGTTTTTCGCGAAGTTCTCCCCCGCATACGAACAGGTCGGAGCGTCGCTTTTGGCGTTCCTCTCCGATTGCGACGTTCGGATCAACAATCTGGAAACCAACGTGTCGGATTTCGGGTCCTACGCGAATCAGTATTCGGGCGGCACCTGGCACAACACGCGAAAAGAGGTGTTCGGGGATCTTGAAACCTTCGGTTTCAACTTTTTCGGCACCGCGAACAACCACGCGATGGATTACGCCTACCCGGGTCTGCTCTCGACGGTCGATTTCCTCGACGAAAAGGGGGTTGCCCACGCGGGATCGGGCAGGAGTCTTGACGAGGCGGAAAAACCCGCCGTCATCCGGCTTGCGGGCGGGAAAACCGCCGCGATCTTCGCCGTGGACGCCTCGATGGAACTCCCCTCCATGGCGGGACGGTCAAGCAACGTCTTCAAAGCGCGTCCAGGCGTGAACTACCTCCGGCACGAAACGGTCTATTCGGTGTCGGAGAGCGATATGGCGGATCTGCGCCGGGTGGCGAAGAACACCGCGATCAACGCCTACCGCGACGGGGAGATCGCGACGGGATACGTGCTTCCCGACCCCGAGGGGACCTTCGTGTTCGGGAACACGACCTTCACGACAGATGAGGGCGTTCCCCTCTCGCGGTGCCACAAAGGGGACCTTGCGCGGCTGTGCGGCAATATCGAGAAAGCCAAACTTGACCACGACCTCGTTTTCATCCTCGTCCATTGCCACGACGAGGAGGGTCCCGACGAAACCACCCCGCCCGCGTATCTCAAAGAGTTCTGCCGCGCGGCGATCGACGCGGGGGCGGCGGCGGTCTTCGGCGGCGGGGTGCATATCCTCCGCGGGTTGGAGATCTACCGCGGCAAACCCATCTTCTATTCGCTCGGTGATTTCATCTACCAGGGATGGCGCGTCGAGTATCTGCCGCCCGAGTTTATGGAGAAATACGGGCTGGACGTCAACACGAGCGCGAAAGAGGCGCTCTGGGTGCGGTCGAGGGGCGGCAAGATCGGGTTGCAGACCAACGAAAAGAACTTCCTGTCGGTGGTGCCGAAATTGACCTACGAGGACGGGAAACTGACCGATCTTTCGCTTCTGCCGATCAAACTCGGGTTCCAGACCGGGGACGAGACGATGGAGGGACTGCCTTATTTCGCGACCGGCGACGAAGGCGAAAAGATCTTTCAAAAGTTCAAGAAACTCTCCGCCGATCTCGGCGCGGAACTGACCTATCAAAACGGGCTGATCAAAATAAAGGGGTAACGCTATGGATATCGAAAAGATCAAGGCGCTGATCGAAAAACACAAGGACCTGATCCTGCGGGCGGAAAAGCAGATCTGGGAAAACCCGGAGGTCGGGTTCAAGGAGTTCAAGACCGACGCGTACCTGAAAAGCGAGTTCCGCAAACTCGGCTATTCGCTCACCGAAGCGGAGGGGATCACCGGGTTCTATACCGTCGTCGATACGGGAAGACCCGGCCCGACGGTTCTGGCTCTGGCGGAACTGGACGCGCTGTACTGCGCCGACCACCCCGACCGCGACAAGGAGACCGGGGCGGTACACGCCTGCGGCCATCACGCCCAATGCGCGGCGCTGCTGGGACTGGCGGCGGCGCTGAAAGAACCGGGCGCCCTCGACGGGCTCTCCGGGCGGATCAAACTGTGCCTCGTTCCCGCCGAGGAGGGCATCGAGATCCAGTACCGTATGGACCTGATCAAAGAGGGCAAGATCAAATTCGCGTCGGGTAAACAGGAGTTTTTGGCGCGCGGATTTTTCGACGACGTCGACCTCGCGTTTATGGTGCACGTCGGAACGATCGACGGGACGCCCGAGGGCAAACTGTTCCGCAAATACAAGGGGTATAACGGGGTGATCCGCAAAAAGATCGTCATCCGCGGAAAAGCCGCGCACGCCGGGGACTGCCCGGACCTCGGGATCAACGCCCTGAACGCCGCGACCCTCGCCATCCAGGCGGTCAACAACCTGCGCGAGACGTTCAAGGAGAGCGATTTCGTCCGGTTCCATCCCATTATCACCAAGGGCGGCGACGTGGTCAACGCCGTGCCCGCCGAGGTCATTCTGGAGAGTTACGTACGCGCCGCCACGACCGCGGCGCTGGACGGCGCGAACAAGCGCATCAACCGCGCGATCGGCGCGGCGGCGGCGGCAAACGGCTGCACCGCCGTGATCACCGACATCGCGGGCAGCGAGCCGTTCAAAGAGGACGAGATGCTGACCGTGGTCTACAACGCGGTGTGCGAACAGATCGGCGGCACGGACTGCATCGACGACAAGAACGACGTCTGGGAGGCGTGCTCGACCGATATGGGCGACGTCGCGGTGAACTTCCCCGCGATCCACCCCTACTCCATCGGCGCGGCGGGGTCCGAACACGGGATGGATTACAAGATCCCCGATCCCGAAAAGACCTGCGGCAACTCTGCGGTCCTGCAGCTCGCGCTGATCCACGCGCTGCTTGAAAACGACGCCGCGAAGGCAAAGGTCATCAAAGCGAATTTCAAGCCCGTGTTCCCGTCGATCAAGGACTATCTCGCGTTCAAGAAGTCGCAGACCGCGGTGCGCGAGGTCGTGAAGCAGAACGGGGACGGAAGCGTGACCTTGCTGTGAGCCAACGGCTCGCAGCGTGACGCGTTGCGCAGGTGCGCCACATGAAGTGAAAGCCGGTGTTCCAGACGGAACGCCGGCTTTCGTGACGTTTGCCGCCCCGCGGCAAGGGACGTGCCGCGGAACGGGTCCTTTGGGCGACACCGTTTCACGAACACACCCCGCCGGGGCGTTTTCGCTCGCTGACCCTCAAGGGGAAGACAAGGAACGAGGATGACGGGAGGATGGGCCCGGGGACGGAAGAACAGAAAAAAAGCGCCGGAAATCCGGCGCTTTTTT
>CAMJCC010000105.1 GCA_946404035.1 uncultured Clostridia bacterium
CGGGCGGGAATAGACCCCGCCGCTCCGCTCATAGAGTGAAGAGAAAAGAAAGGAGGGTTCGCCGTGTCGACGCTTTGGACCGCCGCCTCGGGCGCCGTCCCTCTGCTCCTGTTTTCCGCGGGGCTGTTTTTTATCGTCCGGCTGCGGGGGTTCTACCTCTTGCACCCGGTGAGGACCCTGCGCTACGCCGCCGGACGGGGCGAAAAACGCGCCGCCCTCTCCGCTCTGGCGCTGGCGCTCGGGGGGACGCTCGGGGTCGGGAACATCACCGGGGTGACCTCGGCGCTCTTTTTCGGGGGACCCGGCGCGCTCTTCTGGATGTGGTGCTCCGCCGTCCTGTCGATGGGGCTTCATTTCGCGGAGGTCGTGCTGGCGCTGGATACCGCCGCGCCGCCGGGGCTTCCCCGCTATCTCTCGGGACGGGTCGCGAAAACCGTCTTCCCGCTCGCGCTCCTGTTGCTTTCGTTTACGCTCGGGGGCGGATTGCAGAGCGCCGCGGCGGTCGAGGCGGCGAAGATCGCCCTGTCCGTCCCCTCTCCGGTCACCGGGGCGTTTCTCGCGGCGTCGGTCCTGTGCGTGACGGCGGGCGGCGCCGACCGCATCCGTGCGGCGGCCTGCCGGGTGATCCCGCTCGCGACCCTGACGTTCGCGTGCCTTTGCATCGGGGTGATCGTCGCGTTCCGGGCGCAACTTCCCGGGGCTATCGCCGCGGTCTTCCGGGACGCGTTCTCGCTCCGCGCCGCGGCGGGGGGCGGGATCGGGGCGCTGGTCCGCCGGGCGTCGGTCGGGTCCCGGCGCGGACTGCTCTCAAACGAGGGGGGATGCGGGACGGCGTCGGTGGCGCACGCGGCGTCGGGGACGGCGGATCCCGCGCGGCAGGGGGTGTACGGACTGCTGGAGGTGGCAGTCGACACCCTGCTGCTCTGTACCCTGACCGGGTTTGCCGTTCTCTGCTCCGGTTTCACCGGGGACGGGGTCGCCCCGCTGCTCTCGGCGTTTGCCGCCGTGTACGGATCGTTTTCCGGCGTCCTGCTCGCGTTCTCGGTCTTTCTCTTCGCGTTCGCGACGGCGATCACCTATTGCTTTTACGGGAAGTGCGCGCTCGCCGCCCTGACCGGGCGCGGCGGGGACGCCGTCCCGTATCTGCTCTCGCTTTTTCTGTTTTTCGGGGCTTTCTTGCCGCGCGGACCTCTGTTTTTCCTCTCCGACCTGTTTCTCGGCACGCTCGCCGTTCTCAACCTGGCGGCGCTGATCAAAAGGGCGGACAGAATATCGCATCTGTCCGCCCCGCTGATCGGTTGGAATAGGGTCACGCCTCGGGCCGTTCCCCGACCTCGTAGACCCGGATCATCGAAAGAAGTTGACCGCCGCCGACCGAAAGCCGGGCGATCCCGTCGGCGCACTCGCACTCGGTCTGTTGGGGAGTGAGGAACGCGACCTCGCCCTCGGCGCCCGAGATGAACTCCACGTCGCCGAACACGACCCGGACGGCGTTCCGGTCCACGCCCGAAAAGGCGAGGTACCGCGAGCAGGAGAAGGTGCCGAACTCGGTCGGGAAGCCCTCTTCCGCCGCCTCCCAGACGGGGGCGGGACCCGCGCCGGATACCGCCGCGCACAGATCGGCGACCACCGCCGACGCCGTGGCTTTGGCGCCCGCGCCGCGACCGTAGAACACCACGTCGCCGACGTAGTTACCGGTGACCGAGATCGCGTTGTACACGCCGTCGACGTGCGAAAGCGGCGAAGTTTTTGGAACGAAGAACGGCGCGACGAAAACGAAGCACTCCGCCCCGCGCCTGATCGCCCGACCCAGCAGTTTGACGGCGGCGCCGACCGACGCGGCGGCGGAAACGTCGCTCTGCCGGATGGCAGTGATGCCCTCGGTGTGGATCTTGGCGGGCGGGATGAGTTTCGAGAACGCCGTCGCCGCCAAGACCGAGATCTTGCGGCAGGCGTCGGTCCCCTCGACGTCGGCGGAGGGATCGCGCTCGGCGTACCCCTTTTGCTGCGCCTCGGCGAGCGCGGTCTCAAAGCCCACGCCGCCGTCCCGCATACGGGTCAAAATATAGTTGGTCGTTCCGTTCAGGATGCCCGAGATCTCGGTGATCTCGTTGTGCGAGAGGTCGCGGGAGAGCGGCCCGATGAGGGGGATCCCGCCGCCGGTCGACGCCTCGAACAGGTAACGGCAGTTATGCTCTTTCGCCAGGGCGAGCAGTTCCACGCCGTGCTCGGACACGAGCTGCTTGTTGGACGACACGACGCTCTTGCCCGCTTTGAGCAGGCGGACGGTGTGCTCGTAAGCGTGTCTGACGCCCCCGATGGTCTCCGCCACGACCGACACCTCGGGATCGTCCGCGATCGCCGCGATATCGTGTACGATCAGATCGCGATAAGGGCTCTCCGGCATATCCCGGATGTCCAGAATGTATTTGAGGTCGAGATACTCGCCGCAAGCGGCGCGGATCTTCTCCCGGTTCTCGGTCAACAGATCGGCTGTCCCACCGCCCACGACGCCGAGCCCCATGATCGCTATCTTCGCCATCGGTCACACCTTCTTCGTAACCCGGGATCGTCCCGGGGGGTTTGTCGGAAAACAGTATATCATATCGCAAGCGGAAAATCAACCGCTTTTTTTCGTTTTTCCCACGAAACCGGACGAGCCGGGGCGGGACCCGCCGTATCCGACGGTCCTCCCCGGCGCCGCTCGTATCAGCCCTCGAACGCCGCGTCGTCGGTAAGCGACGCCGCGATGCTCTCCTCCGGTACGTAGTCGAGCGGATCGACCGACGCGCCGGAAAGCGTCATTTCAAGATGCAGATGGGGCTCGTCGCAGCATTCGGTCAGCGCGGTGTCCCCGACGTGACCGATGACCTGCCCCGCCGTCACGGAGGCGCCGACCGCGATCCCGTCGATCTCCTCCGCCACCAGATTGCGGTAGACGGTGGTCAGGTTGCCCGCGTGGAGCACCGACACGCTGTGACCGAGGAGGGGGTGGTCGGAAATTTCCGTGACGACGCCGCCCGCCATAGCCGTCACGTCCGCACCCGCCGCCGTCAGGATATCGGTCCCGTTGTGCACCCGGTACTCGTCAAGGGTGACCGAGTAGACCGGGACGGTCAGGTCGTGGGCGCGATAGACGCGGCCAGAGACAGGAGCCGAGAGGGTCGGGATCGCGTCGGGGTCGACTGCCGTATCGGTCCTCTCGTCGGGGGCGGGCGTTGTCTGCCCGCCCGTCGTGACGGCGGGCGCGTCGGTTTCCGCGATGGGCCTTGCCCGTCTGCCGGAGGTGACCGAGGCGGCGATCCCCGCGATGGCGGCGCCAAGACACAGGATCAGGGCGATCACCAGATAGAGGATCCGGTTTGCCCGCGCCCTCTCCTCCCTTTGGGCTTCGTTTGTCTGTTTTTTGTTTTCCATCCTGCTGTTTCCTTTCCAGATCGTTGATGTATCCCATATTCTTGACAACCCGACGGGAATTATGCAGAAATGCGAAGATTTTTTCGTTCCGCGCGTCCCGCTCTCCGCACTTGACAGAAACGGCGGGAAAAGGTATAATGTATCCGTATAGTCCAACTTTACTGCGCGCACATAAGACCGACGGAAAAAGGAGGATACTTCATTGTTACAAGAGTTCAGTTCGACCGGCCGTGCCCTGTTCGGCGCCGAGCCCGACGCGGAGGTGCGCCGTCACCGGAACACGACCAGGATCATCGCCCTCGTGCAGGGCGACCTGCTCACCAACGACCGTTCCGAAACGGCGGGGATCTCGGCGCGGGTGATCCGCGGGGGCGTCGCCGGGTTCGCCTCGGTCGCCGACGTATCGGAGGAAAGCGCACGGATTGTCCTTGATGAAGCAAAAAAGAACGCCGTCTTCCTTGACGGACAGGTGTCGCTCGGAAAACCGGCGCTGCCGAAAGCGGCGGCCGGACGGTTCCGCATGACGCGCGAACCGGGCGACCCCGAACAGAAAAAATACGTCGAGTTCGCCCGGGCGGTGGACGGGTACGTCGTCGCCAACTGCAAGAAGTTGGTCAGCCGGAAGATCATCTTTTCCGCCGACTGTATGGAAAAGGTCCTGACCGTATCGGGCGGGACCGACGCGCACACCTTTCTTCCCCGCTGTTACCTCTATCTGCTGTTCGCCGCCGAGACCCCCGAGGGGGCGCCGGTCGAACTGTTTTCGGTCGTCGGCGGATACGGGTCGTTCGATACGCTGTTTCGCGACCCGGAAGACGTCTTTCCCGAAGTTGATTTCCTGTACGGGAAACTGATGGCGAAGACCGAGGGCGTTTACCCCGAAGCGGGCGTGAAGACCTGCATCCTCGGGGGCGAACTGACCGGTATGCTCGCGCACGAGGCGGTCGGGCACACCGTCGAAGCCGATCTGGTGCTCGGCGGCTCGGTCGCGGGACCGATGCTCGGGCGGGTCGTCGCCTCTCCGCTGGTGTCGCTCGTCGATTTCGCCCACTCCGCGTTCGGCAAGTCGGCGCCGCTCCCGGTCTACGTGGACGACGAGGGGACCCCCGCCGTCGACGCCGAACTCATCCGCGACGGGATCCTTACCGGCTATATGAACAACCGCGATACCGCCGTGCGCTTCGGGATGAAGCCGCAGGGCAACGCCCGCGCCTTCGCGTTCTCGGACGAGCCCCTGATCCGGATGCGGAACACCGCTATCCTGCCGGGGAGATCCCGGCTCTCGGATATGATCGCGTCGGTGGAGGACGGGTACTATCTGACCGACACCAACAACGGACAGGCAGACACGACGGGCGAGTTCATGTTCGGGATCACGATGGGTTACGAGATCAAGAACGGCAAACTCGGGCGCGCCCTGCTCGACACGACCATCTCGGGCGTGGCGTTCGAGATGCTGAAGACCGTCGATATGGTCTCGGACACCGTGACCTGGTCGAGTTCGGGCTTCTGTGGGAAGAAACAACGGATGCCTGTCGGGCTCGGCGGACCGGAACTGCGCTGCCGGTTGCTGATGGGCGGACGCTGAACGGGAGGAGCAAGATACGATGACCGATTTGAAGAAACTGGCGGCGGAATGCCTTGCCAAACTGAAAGCGGCGGGCGCCGACACGGCGCAGGTGCGGCTTGCGCTTTCCGAAAAGCGCGAGTTCAATATCGCCGGGGGCGAGTTCTCGCTCTTCCGCACCACGTTCAACCGCAGCGTCACGCTGACCGCGTTCCGGGAAAGCAGGACCGGCAGCGTCCACGTCAACAGCTTCGCGCCGGAGGATATCGACCGGGCGGTTTCCGACTGTATGGCGAGCGTCGAGAGCGACAGCCCCG
>CAMJCC010000106.1 GCA_946404035.1 uncultured Clostridia bacterium
TTCGTATTCCAGAACGTCTATCTGTTTGAGGACACGATTGCCAACAACATCCGCTTCGGCGACCCCGACGCCCCGATGGACCGCGTGATCGAGGCGGCGAAAAAGGCGCGGTGTCACGACTTTATCACCTCGCTGCCGGACGGGTACGACACCGTGATCGGCGAGGGCGGCGCCAGTCTTTCGGGCGGCGAGAAGCAGCGCATCTCCATCGCCCGCGCGATCATGAAGGACGCGCCGATCATTATTCTCGACGAGGCGACGGCGAACGTCGACCCCGAAAACGAAGCCGAACTGACGGCGGCGATCGAGGAACTGACCAAACAAAAGACCATCGTGATGATCGCCCACCGCCTGAAGACCGTGCGCCACGCCGACAAGATCTTCGTGATCGACAACGGCAGGATCGCCGAAAGCGGCACGCACGACGAACTGATGAAAGAGGACGGGATCTACCGCCGCTTCGTCGAGGGTCGCCGCGAGGCGGTGTCGTGGAAGATCGGCTCGCCCGCGGCGTGCTGAATAGGACCGCTCTCGAAGGTCCGGCGCAAGATCGGGTTCGTCAATTAACGGGGAAAGGGACGCGAGCTTTCTTGTAAGAAAGCTCGGCAAAGAACTTCAATAATGATTGAAGTCAGCGCCGCGAAGATCCGCGGATCTTCGTGGCGCGGTTCTATAGCCGTATCTTTATAGTTTCTCTTCTCATAGTACGGGACGTCGAAGACGCCGTCCCCTACCGCCGGTGCGATTGGTCACAAACGCGGATAGAAAAACGACTTGAATAAAATGGAGAAAAGCGCCGATAATTCAGCGCTTTTCAACCTTAATATGCGTGATAGTACGTGAGGATTATGCGCAGAGCGAAAAGCATTCGTCAATCATCGGATCCCGTTGTTTTTCGATCTGCGCTGAAATCTGCGCGGCTCTTTACTGGAACAGTTCCGGGAAGTCGCGGAAGCGGTACGCGGGCGTGTAGGCGCGCGTGCCGTCGTGACCGTTGATCTCCAGCCGGAAGTAGGCGTCCTGCCAACCGTAGATCAGTTTCGAGCGGAAGTGGTCGCGGTAGTGTTTCATCGGGATCCGCGTGATGAACTCGTCGCCCACGCGCTCCGGGGCGTGCTGTTTGGAGCCGGGGGCGCGCCACTCGGTGACGACGCGGATATTCTTGACGTCGTCGGTCTTGACGGTCAGGACCTTGTCTTCCATCGAGAGTTCGTAGATCGAGGGTCCCGTCGAGGAGTAGAAGTTGCCCGCGAGCAGCGCTTTGATGACGTCGTCGTAGTCGAGCGACGCCGCCTTGACCATCGTCCAGCCGCCGAAGCAGTCGCTGTCGCCGTGGCTGTCGTCGGAGCAGATCGGGAAGACGTCCTTCCCCGCTTTCAGGAAATCGTCGAAGGGGACCGTCGTGTCGGGCATCCCCTCTCCGACGCACCCGGTGTTCCAGACCTCGATGCCCCAAAGCCCCTCGAGGTCGATGTAGTCGGGATAGTTCTGCAGCGACCAGACGGGGTGGTTATAGGTGACGAAAAAGCCGTTTTCGTTCGCGATGCGGATCACCTCGTTGATCGAGCGGGGGGAGTAGTAGGCGTAGACGTCGGTCTTCCGCATCTCGTCGGTGACGTATTTCGACGAGTTGCCGATGTGGACCCGGCTCTCCGAGAAGACCGGGGTCATCGTCGCGTTCCGATCCTTGGCGTAGAAGTTCAGGTGATAGGTCTTCTGATACCGGGTCAAATTGACGTTGTTCTCGCTGACCTCGATCTCGTGGGAGTTGATCGCGAGGAACTTATCGTCGGAAAAATCGTTGTGCGTGATGAAGATGTCGTGATCGGTAAAGGCGATGATCGAATATCCCTTTTCCTGATACTTTCTCTTCACCTCCTCGGGGGAATACGCCCCGTCGGAAAGATCGGTGTGCAGGTGCAGGCACGCCTTATAGAAGTTGCCCTCTTCGGATATGAGCCAGCGTTTCATGTCGTCCTCCGTGACCGTCAAAATCAAATTCATCCTATTATACCGCAAGGCGCCGGGGTAGTCAAGACGTTTTTTCCCTTTTTCACACGGTTTTGTCCTTTCTTCCTACCCGCGCCAGCCCTGCCGCCTTGACGTGCGGAGGCAGATGCAGAATTCGCGCTTGCTCCCCGAAGGTGTACGATTGTACTCCAAGAGGGGGCAAACGCGAATAGAAAAACAAAAACACAAACAAAAAGAAGAAAACCGTCCGCAGAACCGCGGACGGTTTTCAACCTTAATTGCATTTTGCTGCGTAGGACTTTCAAGCAGAGTGAAAAGCATTAAGGAATTATCATATCATCCTTTTTGTTTTTCGGTCTGCGCTGAAATCCGCACGTCAGCGTTGGACGCGACCGCTGCCGGATCCGCCCGCAAGCGCCTTGACCTCTTCCACGGTGACCATATTGTAGTCGCCCTGGATCGAGTGTTTCAGGCAGGACGCCGCGACCGCGAACTCGATCGCGTCCTGGGTGGAATAACCCGACAGGAGCGCGTAGATCAGACCGCCGCCGAAGCTGTCGCCGCCGCCGACGCGGTCGACGATGTGCATGTGGTAGGATTTCGAGAAGCAGTAGTCCTTGCCGTCGTAGAGCAGACCCGCCCAGTCGTTGTCGTTTGCCGAGATCGAGGAACGGAGGGTGATCGCGACCTTCTTGAAGCCGAATTTCTCGGCGAGCTGGCGCGCCACGCTCTTATAGCCCTCGTGGTTGAGTTTGCCGCTGTCGATGTCGGTATCCTCGGCGTCGATGCCGAACACGTCGTGCGCGTCCTCCTCGTTCGAGATGCAGACGTCGACGTAGTCCATCAGTTTGGTCATCGTCGCGCGCGCCTCTTCCCGCGTCCAGAGTTTCTTGCGGTAGTTGAGGTCGCAGGAGATCGTCAGCCCTTTCGCTTTCGCCGCCTTGCACGCCTCGAGGGTGATCGCGGCGACCGAGGGGTTCAAAGCCGGGGTGATGCCGGTGAAGTGGAACCAGTCGGCACCGTCAAAGATCTCGTCCCAGTTGAAGTCGTCGGGGGACGCCGTGGCGATCGAGGAGCCCGCGCGGTCGTAGATGACCTTGGACGGACGCTGGCTCGCGCCCTTTTCGCAGTAGTAAACGCCGATGCGGTCGCCGCCGCGCACGATCTTCGACGTGTCGACGCCGAACCGACGCAGGGAGTTGACCGCCCACTGACCGATCTCGTGCTTCGGCAGTTTGGTGACGTACACGCTGTCGACGCCGTAGTTCGCAAGAGAGACCGAGACGTTCGCCTCGCCTCCGCCGAGCAGCGCCTCGAGGTGGTCGACCTGCAGGAACCGCAGATATCCGTCGGGCGAAAGACGGAGCATGATCTCGCCGAACGTAATAACCTTTGCCATTTTTGTAAAGTCCTTTCACAAAAAATTTCTTCAAGAGATTATTATAGCAGATGCCGTGCGATTTGTCATCCCCTCCGCGGCTTTTTTTCAAAAAAGCACGTTTCTTTTCTTGCGCATATCCTGACAAGGGGAGGAACGGTCATGAAGATCACGGTTTTCGGTACGGACGGGCGCTTTGTTTACGCGGCGCGAGCGCTCTCGGGATACGGCTTTGAAGTGGAGCGCTACGCCCCGGGCGTCCCCCTTGCGCCGGTCCTGTTGCTCCCCGTCCCCGCCTCGCGGGACGGGATCGCGGTCGCGGGTTTTCCCGACGTGACGCTGGGGGATCTGCTCGCGGCGACGCCGCGTCTTATCCTCGGGGGCAACCTGTCGGGCGAATTCACCGCCGCCGCGCGGCGACGGGGGATCGCCGTCCGGGACTATCTGAACGCGGAGGAGTTCGTCCTGAAAAACGCGTCTTTGACGTCGCAGGCGGCGCTCGGCATCCTGCTCTCGGCGTCGTCCGCCGCCCCGCGCGAGAACCCGACGGCGATCCTCGGGTTCGGCAGGATCGGCAAGTTCCTCTGCCGGGAACTGCTCTCGCTCGGCTGTCCCGTCACGGTCTTCGCGCGCGGTCCGCGCGACCGCACGATGGCGCGCCTCGTCGGGGCGGGGGCGTATGATACGGCGACGCTCGGGGGACCCGGCGCCCTCGGCGGGTTCCGGACGGTGGTCAACACCATCCCCGCCCGGCTGATCCCCCCGTCGGCGCTCGGCGCGCTCGCCCCGGGTTCCCTGCTGCTGGAGTTGGCGTCCGGGGAGGGCAACCTGCCGACGCCGGACCCCGGCTCGGGCGTGGTCCTCCGTCGGGCGAACGGGCTGCCCGGCAAGGTCTTTCCCGAGAGCGCGGGGCTGGCGCTTGCCGAAACGGTGCGCGCCCTGATCCGGGAGGTGTTCCCGGACGGGAACGAAAAAAACGGAAACGGACTATCGTGAAAGGATAAAGAAAATGATCGGCTACGGCTTCACCGGCTCGTTCTGCACCCTCTCCCGCGGGGTCGCGGAGATGGAAAAACTGATCGCGGAGGGTCATACGGTCCTGCCGCTGATGAGCGAAACGGTCTACACGACCGACACCCGCTTCGGGCGGGCGGAGGACATCCGACGACGGGTCGGGGAGGCGACGGGGAACGGGATCGTGCATACCGTGGTCGACGCCGAGCCGCTCGGACCCGCGCGCCCCCTGGAACTGCTGATACTCGCGCCCTGCACCGGCAACACGCTCGCCAAGATCGCGCAAGGGATCACCGACACCGCGATCACGATGGCGGCAAAGGCGCACCTGCGCCGCGACCGACCGCTTTTGATCGCCCTCGCCTCCAACGACCTGCTCTCGGCGAACCTCCAGAACGTCGCCCGGATGATCACGCGACGGGGCGTGTACTTCGTTCCGATGGTGCAGGACGATCCCGAAAACAAGCCGCACTCGCTGGTCGCCGACTTCACCCTGATCCCCGATTGCGTTTCCGCCGCCCTCGCCGGTAAGCAGATACGACCGTTGTTTCTATAAACACGTTGCGCGACGGCACAACCGTCGCGCAACACATCACTTCCCCGCTTGCGGAGAAACGTCACGTTATGCGGCGGGTGACCGCCGCATAACGCATCTCTTTTGCCAAAGGCAAAAACATCTCTTGCGGACGGCTGGCGCTGTCCGCGACCCGTCATTTCAGTCGGTAGTAAACCGGCGCCGCCATCGTTTTGTCCGGCGCGACCGTCAGGGTCGACGCCGAGGGGGTCGCGAGTTTTTCGACCTGCTGGACGAAATCCGTGCCGCATCCGACCGACACGTCGGCGATCGCAACGTAGGCGG
>CAMJCC010000107.1 GCA_946404035.1 uncultured Clostridia bacterium
GAAAGAGGCGAGGGTCGCCTTGCCCTGCGTGAAGCAGTAGACCGCGGTGTTGCCGTCGTCGGGGTCGTACATGGCTTTCAGTTCGGGGTAGCGGTCGAGCATCGCGACGCGCGCGTCGCGGTCGTCGAGCTCGACCATCTCGCCGGCGACGCGGAGCCATTTGCCGCCCGAAAAGGCGCAGATCTCGACCTTGGGGTTACGGTCGATCTGTTTGGCGACGTCCTTTTTCTTCCCGGTCTGGATGCAGAGTTTGCCGTCGTAGAGCAGAACCGTCCCGAACGGGCGCACCCGCGGCTGATCGCCCTCGACGGTCGCGAGGTAGTAGGTTTTCGCCTCATTCAAAAAATCGCAGATGGTGGCAAGCGTCATCGTTTTATTCTCCCTTTCATTTGTTATTCTTCTTTCAGTAGCGCGCGTTTCAAAATGTTCGCGACCTCTTCCCTGCTTTTTGCCTCGCAGATCTCGCGGCGGTAAGACGCCGCGTCGCGGAGCCCGAAGAGGTACTGCGCCGCCTGTTTGCGGCTCTCCATCACGGCGACCCTTTCGCCCTTGTCGGCGATGGCGAGATCGAGTTGGGCAAGCGCCGCGGCGAGCCGCTCGGCGGGGGTGACGGACGGGACCGGTTCGCCGTTTACGGCGGCGCGGATCTCGCGGAACAGAAACGGGCAGCCGACCGCGGCGCGCCCGACCATCAAGCCGTCGCACCCGGTCTCGCGGAGCATCCGCAGGGCGCTTTCGGCGCTGACGATATCGCCGTTGCCGACGACGGGGACCTGCACGGCTTGCTTGACCTCGGCGATCACCGCGAGGTCGGCGGAACCCGAATAGAACTGGCTCCGCGTCCGCGCGTGCAGGAAGATCGCGGCGCACCCCGCCGCCTCGGCGGCTCTCGCGCATTCGGCGGCGTTCTTTTCGTTTGCGTCCCACCCTGCCCGGATCTTGACGGTCACGGGAAGCGGGGTCGCCTTGACCACGGCGGAAACGATCTCCCAAATCTTTTTCGGGGTGCGCATCAGGGCGGAGCCCTCTCCGTTCGAGACGATCTTTCTGACCGGGCAGCCGAAGTTGAGGTCGATCGCGGTGGGAGCGACGCCCCCGGCGGTCCCGGCGGAAACGATCTTCGCCGCCTCGGCGATGACGGCGGGATCCGAGCCGAAGAGCTGCACCGCGCCGGGCAGTTCGTCTTTAAGCAAGCGCGCAAGCGGCGCGCTCTTTCTGTCCTGATAAACGAGGGCGCGGGCGGAGACCATCTCGCTCTCGACGAAATCCGCGCCGAAACGGCGGCAGATCAGGCGCGCTGCGCGGTCGGTGTAGCCCGCCATCGGCGCCAGGAAAAGCGGGACGTCGCACCGAAACGTTCCGATCTGCAATGCCCGTTCCCTCCTTTCGTTCGTTATAAGGAGAGCCGCAGGGTCTCTGCGGCTCTTCGTTCTGCGCTGAATGCGGCGCCCGACGCGTCAGGGCATCGGGAAACTGTCGATCAGATGATCGATGAACTGCTGGATCGTCCGGGTCTGCCACGAGGGATCCACGATGGTCAGTTTTGCCTGCGTGGACGGGGAGAAATTGATCAGCCCCTTGGTGACGTAGTCGCCCATCGTGGTGTTCTGGAAGATCGAGGACATCGAGTTCGGACCGCTGCCGCCGAGTTCGTCGAGCCGCGCGTCGGCGGGAAGCAGCGACAGGAACCCGCTTGCCCGCTCGGTGTCGGAGAACATATCCGCAACGGTCAGGTTGGAGAGCCGCGTACCGAGTTGGTCAAGCTGCGTATCCGAGATGGTGTTGATGATGGTCGAGGTCTTGGTCAGACCGTCGTACCACCAACTCTCGAGGTCGTTGTAGGTATAGCCGAGGATCTTACCGACCTTTGAACTGTTCAGATCGCTTTCGAGGTTGGCGATCGTGCTGTCCGCCACCGCCTGGATGACGCCGGACGCCTTGACGTCGTTCAAGGGGTTGCCGTCGTCGCTGTACGTGCTGTACCAGTCGTCGCCGACCTTGGTATAGCCCATCGCGTCGCCGACCTTGGTATCGGTGATATCGTTCAGTTCGTCGACCTTCTTCGGCGCGAGGGTCTTCATCAGACCGGTCACGGGGACGTTGCCGGGGTCGCCGGGCGCGACGTAGGTAACGTACCAGACGCCGTCCGCGTAGGTGTAGCCCATCGCGTACCCGATCACGACGTTCCTCGATTTTGCGGAGACCAGCGCCTCGTCCTGCAGATCGTCGATCCTGAGATCCGCAAACGACGCCATCACGCCGGTCGCCGGCTCGGTGCACGCCTTATCCTTATACCACTTGCCGTTGTTCGGGTCGGTGGGATCGAGGGGGTTTTCGTACTGATAGAGCGACAGCG
Source organism: uncultured Clostridia bacterium (assembly GCA_946404035.1). GTDB lineage: Bacteria > Bacillota > Clostridia > Oscillospirales > CAG-272 > UBA1740. The sequence goes on from CAMJCC010000107.1 coordinate 2,357, forward strand.
TTTTGCCGAGTTTCATGTTCTTGATATCGTTTGAGAGGTTGTCGACGTAGGAGTCGCAGATCGCGCCGATGACGCCGGTCACCTGGTTGCTGTCGGGGTCGAGTTCGTTGTACATCCCCGCCTCGTACCAGGCGTCGTTGTGCTTCTCGTAGCCGAGCAGTTCGCCGACGGGGATGCCGTTCGGACCGGGGGCGGAGATGCCGTCCATCTGTCCGACGGTCTTGCCGGCGAGGGCTTTCATCATGCCGGTGACGGGATCGGTGTGCCCGTTGTCCTTATACCAGACGCCCGCCTCCTCGGAGTAGCCCATCGCGTCGCCGATCTTCAGCTCTTTGACGGCGTTGGTCACGTTCTCGGAGTTCTTCATCTCGTTGATGGTCAGACCGACGAACGGTTTCATGATACCGGCGACGGGGTTGGTGTGCGCCGTGTCGGTGTACCATTCGCCGTCGACGTCGTAGTAGGTGTAGCCCAGTACTTCGCCGATCTTGACGTCGCCGATCTTGGTCTCGAGTTCGCCGATCTTGAAGTCCGCGATGGAGAGGATGACGCCGGGGCCGACCGGGACGTTGCCGGGATCGGCGGGAGCGATATAGGTGGAGTACCAGACGCCGCCCTCGTTGGTATAGCCCATCGCGTCGCCGACCTTGATGGTCTTGATCTGTTCGGTGACGGCGGCGTTGTTGCTGAGATCGCCGATGGTGAGGTTGGCAAGCGACGCCAGAACGCCCTTGGGTTCGGTCAGGCAGTAGCGGTCGTCGCCCTCGCCGAAGTTGCGGAACTCCGCCTTGTACCACGCCTCTTCAAACAGGACGTGACCGGTCACGCGACCGACTTTGACGCCGTTGACCTGCCCCGAGATCCCGTCGATCGTGCAGTCGGCGAGCGCCGAGATCGTGTGGGACTGCAGGACGTTGTTCTCGTCGTACCAAAGCATAATGGTCGCCTGTTCGCCAATATGATCCCCCGTCGTGTAGAGGAGCGGGTCCCCGTTGGCGTCAAAGAGGAGCGTTTCGACGGCGTGCAGGTTGAGCAGTTCGTGGAGCGGTCCGTCGGTCAGATCCTTGGAGGTCACGCGCCCGTTCATCAGGTCGCCGAGGAAGTAGTTGGAGAGTTTCTCCTCGATCGGGGTCGTCGCGACGGTATATTCCTCGGTCACGGGGTCTTTCTTGAACCACTTGTAGCGGACGGTGAGGTCGTAGGGATCCTCGTTCGGGATCACGTCGCCCTTTTGATAGCTCATCGCCTCGCCGATGTAGACGTCGTCAAACGCGTCGGAGACCTTGTAGCCGTCGGTCTTGTTGATCAGTTTGCCGAGGTCGATATTGGCGGTCGCGCGGTCGATGCCGGTGACGGTCTTATCTCCGTTCATCCAGCCGACGATCTTGCTGTTCTCGTCGGTCGGGACCTCGTGGATCGCGGTGTATTTCAGCATATCGCCGACGTACAGTCCGGTCAGGACGTTTCCGACCTCGAACGTGCCGCTGGTCAGATCGGTCAGTTTCTGTTTGGCAAGCGACTGGGTCACTTTGTCGAGGTCGCCCGCGGTCTCCTTGTACCAGCCGGTGACGAGCTCGGGGTCGTCCGGGTCGTCTTTCACCGCCGTGTATTTCAGAAGGTCGCCGACGTAGAGCCCGGAGAGCATCGTATCGACCGAGAAGCTGCCGCCGATCAGTTCGGTCGCGGACTGTTTGGCGAGCGCCTCGGTCACCTTGTCGAGGTCGTTGCCGTTCGCGTCTTTCCAGACCGTGTTGCCCGCGCCGTCGTCGACGGTCTGATATTTCAGCAGGTCGCCGACGTAAAGCCCGGCAAGCAGCCGGTCGATCCCGAAGGAACCGTCGGTGATCTCGGAAATGGTCATCTTGGCGATGGCCTCGGTCACTTTGTCAAGAGCGTTGCCCGAGCCGTCTTTCCAGACGGTGTTGCCCTCGCCGTCCTTTTCCGCCGTGTAGCCCATCAGGTCGCCCAGCCGGACGCTGGCGAGCAGTTCTTTGTAGTCGGTCAGGTCGCTGAGCGATTTGCCCTCGAGCGTTTCGCGCATACTGTCCGAAAGCTCGATGAACTGGAACAGGTAGGAAACGTCGGTGTTCTCCAGGATCTTCGTCAGCCCGGAGGCGGAGAAGATCTCGGCGACCGGAACGTTCCAGACGCCGTCCGGGATCACCTTTTTGACCTCGTCCGGGAGTTTGAGCCCCCACTCCTCCTGCAATTTGCTGAGCGTGATCGGCTCGTTCAGGGTCTGCAGACGCTTGATCTCGGAGATGAACGATTTGATCGTCATCGCGGTCAGATCGACCTCCGCGTCCTCCTCGAAATACTGGTCCTCGTCCACCGAAACGACGCCCCACTGTTCGAGTTTGTCAAGCGAAACGCGGGAATAGGCGTAGTAGCCCACCCCGAAGATCGCCCCGATACACGAGAGGAACCCGAGGAAGAAAGCAAGAAGCAAAGAAAGAAAACGGGCAGCGGTCATTGACGTTCTCCTTTCAAGATAGGCGGGCGCACAAGCCCGCGCGGCGCGCGCCGGCGCGCGGATATAGCTCGATAGAATAATTATAGCACTAAAGAAATGGAATTGCAAGACCCGAAAAAGAAAGTCATCAACGAGTTCCATCATCAGCGCGAAGCGCGTCTTCAGCAGCGACCAACGGGAGCGACTTCACCGCGACCGCAGGGAGCGACTTCACCGCGACCAACGGGAGCGACTTCACCGCGACCGCAGG
>CAMJCC010000108.1 GCA_946404035.1 uncultured Clostridia bacterium
CCGCAAGCGGCGTGGAGGGGCGCCCCTCGCGCACGCCCCCGACGGGGCGCGCATATCCTGTCAACGGGAAGAAGGTGCAACGATATGAAATGCTGTAAACAAACGGTCTCCCTGCCGACCGTCGCCGCGCTGGCGTTTTCGCTCGGGGTCCTGCTTGCCCGTTGTCTTCCGCCGGCGGCACTCGCGGTCCTGCTTGCCGCCGTGATCCTGGCGGCGGGGGCGATCGCCCTCCTGCGCAAATGAAAAACGAGAAAGGACGAAAAGATATGAAGATCGTGCTCGTGCGTCCGCCCCGCATCCTGCGGCCTCTGTTACGAAAAATCTACGGCGTGAAAAAAGAAAAATGATCCGTCCCGACGAAAAGTCGGGACGGATCTCACCGCGAAGCGATCTCACTCGATCGTCAGCCACTTCTTGAACAGTTCTTCGTACTTGGCGTGGGTCTCGAGCGCCTTGTCGCGCTGGAACAGCGAGAGCGCCGAAACGTAGTTGCGGATGGCGACGACGGTCCCCTCCGGGAAAACGGCGAACGCCGGATCGTCGCGGAAGACCGTGTAGTCAAGGTAGATCCCGTACTCGCCCGAGAACGCCTCGTCGGGCGTGCCGGCGGGCGCGAGATCGCGGACGGGAAGGAACGCGCCCTCGGTGCTCCGCGCCTGTTCGTCGGCAAGCACTTCGGGGTCCATGAAGAAGATGAGTGCGTTGCCGGCTAAGATCTCGTCGCGCAAAAGATCCCGGTTCTGCCCGATCTGACTGCCGCTGATCGTCAGCCCGTCGCCCGCGTGCTCCTCCCGAAAGCGCACGACCTGGTCCTCGGTCATATAGAAAAGGAACGAGATCGAAACGTCGGCGCTGTCTCCGTCCTTGCCCGACGCCTTGGAGAGCGACGACACGATCGCGCGCTGCTCGGCGCCCGAAAACTCGCCCGACCCGGCGTAGTAGAAGTAATACTCGGGCTCGGTCCGGCGGCACGTGGAGAGTATGCAGACAATGACCGCGAACAATCCGATCGCGGCGATGATCGTCTGCCACTTGTAATGATACCAGAAGTTGTCGAACCAGTGCCACGCCTTGCCGTGCTTGACGTGCAGGTCCCCGCCCTCCAGCTTGTCCCGTTCGGGCTCTTGGTTCTGATCCATTTTGCACCCCTTATTCTTTCCCTGCCAGTATACCACAACTGCAAAAGAAAATCAAGACCGTCTGCGCCGGGCTGCGGGACAAGCCCGCCGTGCCGCCGCAAAGCGGGCGTTATGCGGCGGCACAAGGGGCGCTATGATCCGTCACGACGGGGGTCGTGAGATGGTCATAACAGGCACCGTTTCCGCGCAAAATCTGGGCTGTGCGGCGGCACGGGGTCGACTGTAAATTTTTCAATAAATTCGGGCGTTTTCCCTTGACAGACGCCCCGCCGTATGGTATACTTTTTCCGACAAAACCGAGGGAGGAAAAAACCGATGAAACTGATCCACACAGCCGACCTGCACCTCGGGTCGAAGATCGAAAGTAAGTTCCCGCAAGACAAGGCAAAGACACGCCGGGGAGAGATCAGGAACTCGTTTGCACGCATGATCGACCGGGCGAGGGAACTCGGCGCCGACGCGATCCTGATCGCGGGGGACGCCTTTGATACCGCGCCCGCCACGCCGGAGGACGCCGCGTTCTTTTTCGGCGCGATCAAGAACAATCCGGATCTCTTCTTCCTGCTCCTGCACGGCAACCACGACGCGGGGGTCCCCTTCCCCGCCGACGTCCCGAACCTCGTAACTTTCTCGGACGAGTGGTCGCGGTGGGAGAAAGACGGGGTCGCGGTGTCGGGGATCGAGATCACGAAAGACAATTTTGCGTCGTTATACGACCGCTTTGCTCCCGTTCCGGGCAAGATCAATATCGTGACCCTGCACGGGCGGCTCGGCTCCTCGCCCGCCCCGGATACCGTCGTGCTCTCGAAACTCTCGGACCGCGGGATCGACTACCTCGCGCTGGGGGACTACCACGCGGGACAGGACGGCAAACTCGGCGCGCGCGGGCTCTGGGCGTATCCCGGATGCCCCGAGGGACGCGGCTTTGACGAGCCGGGCGAAAAGGGATTTCTGCTGCTTACGGCGGAGAACGGCGAGGTCAAAACCGAGTTTATCCCCCACGCCTGCCGGACGCTCCACGAGATCGACTGCGACGTATCGAGCGCGGACGGGGAGTACGCCGCGATCGAGTTGGCGAAAAATGCGATCGCCGCGATCCCGGACAAGGATCCCATCCGGCTGAACCTTGTGGGCGCGGTCAACTTCGACCATACCAACCTCGCGCAAAACGCGACCGAACGGTTCGGCGGCGGGCGCCGCTTCTTCGTGTCGGTCAAGGACAAGACCTCGCTTGCGCTGGACCTCGACGAGATCCGAGGGGAACTGTCGCTCCGGGGCGAGTACCTGCGGCTGCTTCATGCGAGCGACCTCCCGGACGACGAAAAGAACGCCGTCCTCGAATGCGGGCTCCGGGCGCTGTCCGGGCAATCGCTCGACTGAGAGAAAGGAGAAGAGATATGAAACTGATCTCCTGTCATATCGACGGGTTCGGGGCGATCTCGAACAAGGACGTTTCCTTTGACAAGGGGCTCACCGGCATCCTTGAAAAAAACGGCGCGGGAAAAAGCACGCTCGCGGCGTTCCTCTCCGCCATGCTCTACGGAATGGAGACCGCCGGCAAAAAGCGGACCGATTTCCTTGACCGCAGGCACTTCTTCCCCTTTGGGGGCGGGGCGTATGGCGGGTCGCTGGTCTTTCAAACCGATAACGGCGACACGTATCGCGTCCGGCGGCTCTTCGACGGGAAGAGCGAAACGCAGGACAGCGTGACCGTGACCAAAAACGACGCGCCGTTCGACTGCAAGGGGCGCGAGATCGGGGAGATCCTCTTCGGCGTGGACGTCGACGCGTTTGCCCGGACGGTCTTTCTTTCGGCGGAAACGCTGGATACCGAGCCCGGCACCATCGCCCAGCGGCTCTCGGAAACGGTCTCGGACGCCGCGGGCGAAGTTTCCGCCGACAAGGCGATCGACGCGCTGGATAAAGCGGCGAAAAAGATCATTCAGGGGCGCGGCAAAAACGGTCTGTACGACCAGGCGGTCGCCGCCGCGGCGGACGCCGAAAACGCGCTACGGACGGCGGAAAACGAGGCGAAAGGACTGCCCGCCCTGCAAGAGCAAGCCGAAGAGCTCGACAAGACCCTCGCCGCCGCGCGGTCCCAGAACCTCTGGCGCTCCTACGACGCGATCCGCGCCCGCGGCAAAGCGGCGGAGGAAGAACTCGAAAAGGCAAACGCCCGCTTTGCAAACGGCGTGCCGGACGGCGCGGCGCTCTCGGGCACGGAACAAAAGATCGCTCTCCTTGAGAAGACCACGCACGACGTCGAAGTCGGCTTTGCCCCGACGGCGCGGCAGACGGAACTTGCCGCCAAGTTCGCCGCCAAGCGCCCGGACGAGGCGGCGCTCGGCGATATGGAAACCAAGGCGCAAGCCATCCGCGACGCGTTGAGCGTCGCGATCCCGGTCGCCGAACCGCAAAACCCCTCCCACGAAAAGCCGAAAAGCGCGGGGTGGCTGTTCCCCGTCGCCGCGATCGGGGGGCTCCTGTTCCTTGCGGGTCTGATCTTTCTGATCCTCTCGATGACCGTTCCCGGCGCGATCCTGCTCGGGGTCGGGGTATTCGATCTCGGCGCCGCGGCGTTCATTATGATCCAGGGGAAGGTCACGGCGCTGGAACGCTCGATCGCGGTCGCAGACCCCGGCGGCGCGGAGCGCGCGCGCCGCGCGCAGCTCGACGCGGATCTTGCCGCCCTGCTCGCCCCCTACGGCTATTCGTCCACGGACGGCGCGCTCGCCGCGTACGGCGACTTGAAACGGGATCTTGCCGAACTCGCGGCGGCGGAGGAACAGAAAGCCGACGCAGAGAAAAAGTGCGTCGCCGCAAAAGCGCGGCTCGCTTCCCTTGACGGTGAGATCGCCGCGTTCTTTGCGGGATACGGGATCTCGACCGAAAACGGCTGCCGCGCCGCGATGAACGCGCTGCGCGAGGCGATCCGCGACCGCGGGGACGCGGCGAAGAAGATCGAGGAAGCGAAGCGCGAGGCGGAGAGGTTCGCCGCCGATCAGGGGTTGACCGAGCGCCCGGCGTCCTCCGCGGAGGAGGTCGATCCCGCGCGGATCCGGGAGCTGGAACGGGAACAGACCGCGCTCGCGGTCCGGATCAGGGCGGTGGAGACCGCGGCGAACAGCGTGCCGGATCTGGAGGACGCGCTGGCAAAAGCCGAGGAGAAGGTCGCGGAGTTACGGCTCCGCTACGACCGTCTGGTCGCGGCGCACGACCTCCTCGCACAGGCGCAGATCAATCTGGTCCGGCGCTACGTGGAGCCGGTCAAGTCGTCCTTTATCGCATACGCCGACGCGCTCGCGTCGTTTCTCGGGAAGAGCGTTTCGCTCGATCCCCAGTTCAACCTCGCCTACGAGGAGGGCGGCGCGATCCGCGACGCGCGGCATCTGTCCGCCGGGGAGCGCAGCGTTGCGGCGCTCTGCCTCCGGATGGCGCTCGCGGATAGTCTGTACGAGGGGAAGGAGCAGCCGCCCCTGATCCTCGACGATCCGCTGGTGCATCTGGACCCGGATAACCTCGAACGCGCCGCCGCCCTGCTCCGCGACGTCGCCAAACGCCGCCAGATCCTCTGCCTCACCTGTCATCCCAGCCGGGCGGTGTAAGGGGACGAGGGGAAACGGTTTTGCGCTTTCTTTCAGGGCACGCCCGCATTTCCCCGCGCGGGCGTGGTGCGGAAAGCGCGCAAAGAACTTCAAT
>CAMJCC010000109.1 GCA_946404035.1 uncultured Clostridia bacterium
CCCGTCGAGGAGGCCGCCCCGGCGAAGAAGCCCGACGAGCCCATCGTCCGCGACGACGGGACCGTCCCCGCGCTCGACGAAGAGAGCGACGAGGCGACGCCCTACGCCGAGGGGTCGATCTACGGCGACGATATGCGCTACGCGCACGTCGGCGATTTCGAGTTTGAGCTGACCCCCGACGGCAAGGGGTACAGTCTGACTTATTATATGGGCGCCAGCCGCACCGTCACCATCCCCTCGGTCTGCAACGATCTGCCCGTGACCGAGATCGGACCCAGCGCGTTCCGCAGCATCAACAACGTCGCGGTCCTGCAGATCGAACGACTGATCCTGCCCAAACAGCTGAAAGCCATCCGCTGCGTCTTCCGCGACTCGCCCCGCATCCGCAAGGTCGTGTTCCCCGACACGCTCGAATACGTCGAACCCGACGCGTTCATCTACACCGATTGGGGGATGGACGACGGCAAGGAGATGACGGTCGAGGGCGCGGGACTGTTGCTTCGCGTGCATCCGCATCCCGACGAGAACGGCGTCCTCCGGATCCCGGACGGCGTGCGCAACGTCTGCTGTAGTTTTCCGGCGGACGAGATGGAGCGCGTCAAGACGGTCGTTTTGCCCGATACGGTCGAGCGGATCGGTATGAACGCGTTCCGCGGGTGCGACCGCATCGAAATGATCCGGATGGGCAACCGCGTGACCTCGATCGGTGCGGGCGCTTTCTACGGCGATCTGTCGCTCTCGACCATTTCGCTGCCGAACTCGCTCCGTTCCATCGGCGATTTCGCCTTTTACAACTGCCGCTCGCTGCCCGATCTGCTGATCCCGGACGGCGTCGAGCAGGTGGGGCGCGACCTCTTCGTCACGATGCGCCGCGATTTTATGATCTCGATCCCCGAGCATCTTGCCGGCGCGTTCGTTGACTGCAAATACGCGACCCACGTGAGAAAACCCGGCGAGGAGGGCGACCTGTTCGCCTCCTGCCGTCTGCGTTTCGATTATCTTGCCGACGAGGACGCCTACCGCCTCGGCGCGTGCATTCTCGACGCCCCGACCGTGAAGGTCCCCGCCGAATACCGCGGGAAACCCGTGGTCGCCGTCGGCACCAACGCGTTCCGCGGGCTCTCGCAGCTGAAGACCGTGGTCCTGCCCGACACCGTGACCCGCCTGCACTCCTGCGCGTTCCACGATTGCCCGGCGCTGTCCGCGCTTGAGATGCCCGGGGTCGAGCGGATCGACTCGTTCGCGTTCGACCATCTGGACGCGCTCGAGACCCTGACCATTCCGGTCACCTGCTTCTCGGTCGGGTACGGCGGGATCGTGCGCGGATGCGACAACCTGCACCGCATCTTCTTGAACGAGGGGCGCTCGGCGCTGAAAAAGACGCTGGAGAGCCGCCTGCTCGGCAGCGAGATCGAGCTGGTGACCATCCCGCGCGAACCCGGCACCAACGAGGTCTACCGGATGCTCCGCGACGGCTCGGGTTACGAGGTCCTGCTCGGCTTCCCGGTCGGCGACGCCGTTTCGGTCCCCGCCAGCTACCGCGGACTTCCCGTCAAGCGCGTCGGTCCCTACGCCTACGCCGACGGATATTCCGTGTCGGATATCATTCTGCCCGAGATGCTCGAGGAGATCGGCGACTCGGCATTCCGCTATATCACCGGTCCCGTCTCGGTGACCATTCCCGACGCCGTGCAGAAGATCGAGGCGTACGCTTTTGCCGCCGGTACCGTCGCGGAGATCAAACTCGGCTCGGGGCTGAAGTCCATCGGCGAACACGCCTTCGACCGCTGCCGGCTGGTCACCCTGATCCTGCCTGCCGGGGTCACGGAGGTCGCGCCGAACGCCTTTGACGACAACCGCAACCTGTCGGTCATTCTGGCTCCGACCGCCCTCGTTCCCACGATCCGTCCCAGCCGCTTCGAGAAGACCGATAAGGGCTTTGAGGCGGTCCCGATGCCGGTCCGCGTCTTCTCGGTGACCGACATTTCCGAAGATAAGAAAGAAGAAGAACTCAAGAACGCCCACTTCGACATGGTCGAGAACCGGGACGGCAAGAGCTTCACGGTCCGCGCGTTCATCCGCGGGGCGCTCTCCGACGTCGAGGTCCCCCAGGAGTTCCGCGATCTGCCCGTCACGGCGATCGGCGAGCGCGCTTTCTACGATTGCCGCGGGCTTAAATCGGTGGTCCTGCCCGACACCGTGCAGGTGATCGGCGACGAGGCGTTCTCGCGCTGTATCGACCTGAACGTCCTGACGCTCGGAAACGGAGTGGTCAGGATCGGTAAGAGCGCGTTCTACCGCACCGCGATCGAGACCTTGACCATCCCCGATACGATCGAGGAGATCGGCAAATTCGCCGTCCTGTCCTGCACGGCTCTCAAGACCGTCTACGTCCCGTCGCACGTTGCGACCGCGTTCTCGCACACCGATATCGACGTCGTCACGCACGACGTCCTGAACCGCACGACCGCCGACCGCGACCAGCTCGCCGCGATCCGCACCGACGGGAACGGACAGGCGGCCGCCGCCGCGCAGGATGCGCCGACCGACGAGGCGCGCATCGCGGATTACGAGATCGAACGCCGCGAGAGAGAGGACGCCGAGCGCCGCCGCGACATCGAGCGCGAAGCCCTGCTCCGCGAACTCCAGAACCAGAACGAGACCATCCGCAACACCGCGGGCGTCCGTTTGCTCGTTTCGTCCAAAGCCCGCGCCCTGCGCAGAGCCGCCCGCGACCGCATCGTCGAGATCGAGCGCGCCCTGAAAGATCTCTGATCCCGAATAACGCAGTCCGCGTATAGTTCTCGCCTCGCCCCGCCATCCTAACGAAAGGAGGATATAAACGATGCCGGAACAAACCTTTGATGAGATCACAGCGCAAAATCCCTTTACCGTGGTCGATTTCTTTGCGACCTGGTGCGGACCCTGCAAGATGCTTGCCCCGATCCTCTCCGACGTTGAAAAAGAGGTCTCGGACGTCGCGTTTATCCGCGTCGACGTGGATCAGGAGCCGGACCTTGCCCGCCGCTTCGGGATCATGAGCATCCCGACCCTGGTGTTCTTAAAAAACGGGGAAGAGGTCATCCGCACGGTCGGCTTGCAGAGAAAACCCGAGTTGCTTGCCAAACTCGCGGAACTGAAAACCAAGTAACGCATTTCGTAAAACAACGCGGCGGATCGCTCCGCCGCGTTGTTTTTGTTCCGTTACAGCGACCCCTCCAACAGGATCTTGACCCCGATCAAAACCAAAAGGACCCCGCCCGCGAGCTCGGCGCGGTTTTTTGACCGCGCGCCGAAAAGCGACCCGATCCGAAGCCCCATAGCGGAGAGCAGAGCGGTGGTCAGACCGATCAGGAGAGCGGCGCGCCCAATCCAAACGCCGCCCACCACCCCGAACGAGATCCCCACGGCAAACGCGTCGATGCTGGTCGCCACGGCGAGAAAGAAAAGCGAGAGCGCCCCGCTCCCGTCCGGCGCCGCGGGTTTTTCCGCGGGCTTTGCGGGGGCGGCGGGAGAGGGCTCGTGCGAAAGCCCCTCACGGATCATATTGCATCCGATAAGACAGAGGATCACGCAGGCAAGGATATGATCCACCCCGTCGATATGCCGCCCGAACGCCGCCCCGAGCCGATACCCGAGCAGGGGCATCAGCGCCTGAAACCCGCCGAACCAGAACGCGACCGAAAGATACTGTTTCGGGCTCGGGCGCGCGACCGCAAGCCCGCGGCAGACCGACACCGCGAACGCGTCCATCGAAAGCCCGACCCCGATCAAGAAGATCTCCCAAACCCGCATCTCCGTTCCTCCGTCCTTCATTCACGCCGCGCCCGGCGCGGCATATCGCGCTTGCCGCCTTGGCGGCAAGCATATAGCGCGGAACTGCCGTTCCGTATCTCGCGCGCGAAGCGCATATCGCCCCGCGCCCCGCGTCCGGTTACTTCATGCCGCTTGCGGCAATTCACGCAAACTTCGTTTGCAATTCATGACGGCGACGCCGTCAATTCATGCGATCCGTGATCGCAATTCATTGCGCGTCCCCGCGCCCCGCGCCCTCTTTCCCCGATTATACCACGCGAAAGCCCGCCTGTCGCGCGAAACGTGGCGGACGGCAAAAACCGTTTTCGGTTGACAAAAGAGCGCTTTTGTGGTATCCTGTATGCGGAAACCGAAAAGGAGAAAAACCATGCCGAACGCCGAAAACCCCACCGTCCGACCCGCCGGGGAACGCGACCTCCCCCGCGTGGGAGAGTTGCTGTTGCAGGTAAACGAGGTGCATCATAAGATCCGCCCCGACCTGTTCAAGACCAATTCCCGCAAGTATAGCGACGAAGAACTACGCGCCGTTTTCGCCGACCCCGACGCCCCCGTTTTCGTTTGTGAAACGGACGGGCGGGTACTCGGCTACGCGTTCTGTATTCTGCAGACGCGTCGGGGCAACAACCTCGTGGACGGCAAAACGCTCTACCTCGACGACCTCTGCGTCGACGAGGCGGCGCGCGGGCGCGGGATCGGGACGGCGCTCTACCGATACGTGCTCGACTACGCGAAGCGGATCGGGTGCCATAACGTCACCCTGAACGTCTGGGAGGGCAACGACGCCGCCCTCGCCTTCTACCGCAAATGCGGGATGACGGTGCAGAAAACCGGAATGGAACAGATCATCTGAAAAACGGCTCCCGCAAAACGCGGGAGCCGTTTTTATCCGAGCGAAACGTCCAGCACCATCATCAGGGTAAACCCGACCGAGAAGAACAGTACGCCGAGGTCCGAGTGTTCGCCCGCCGCCGCCTCGG
>CAMJCC010000110.1 GCA_946404035.1 uncultured Clostridia bacterium
GCCGAGCCGTGGGTGAGGATCAGGTCTTTTTCTTCGGGGGAGAGCTCCCCTTTCTTCTGGGTCACGGCGGAGAGGCAAAGTTCGCCCTTGCCCGAAAGGATCCCGGTCGGACAGGCGCGCGCACAGGCGCCGCAGTTCTCGCAGTAGGAAACCTCGACGGGCTCGCGGCAAGCGGGGAAGTCCTCCGGCGGCACGTCGGTCACCACGTCCCCGATAAAGACCAGGGAGGCGTACTTTTGATTGATCAGCAACCCGTTCCGCCCGATCATCCCGAGCCCCGCTTTCGCCGCGGCGTCGCACTCGGCGATCGGGGAATGATCCCCGTAACTGCGAAAACCCCCGTCGGGGAAGACCGTTTTCAGATACCCGACCAACTTTTCGCCAAAGGAGCGGAAAAACAGATGATAGTCCCGCGCGGCGGCGTAAAGCGACAGGTTCTCGGCGGGTCCGGCGTAGTAGGGGACCAGGTAGAGCAGGACGGTGCGCGGCACGAAGTCCGGCTCGCGGTCAAGCAGCCGCTGCAGGGTGACGCGGCAAGCCGAAAAGGGGATCGCGGCGTACTGCGTGATCCCCTCCGACGCGAAAATTGCGTCAAGAGATGCGTAGTCCATACCGCGACCCCCTTTCGGTTGCGAGATATCAGTAGTAAAAATCAAACGAGAAGCCGTAGATCTCGACGGTGTCGCCGTCGCGCACGCCCGCCTCGCGGAGCTGCGCGATCACGCCGTTTTTCTCGAGCACCTGTTGGAAGCGGTTGAGCTGATCGTAGTCGTTCAGGTTGAGTTGGTTCATAAAGTTCTCGAGCCACTTTCCCTCGACGGTATAGATCCCGTTCTCGCGCCGGACGAAGGTCTGTTTCTCGTCCGCCGCCTCCAGGGCTTTTCGCGCCGCCTCGGTCTCGGCGGTGATCTCGGGCTCGTACTCTTTCACGGGCGGGAGTTTTTCAAGCTCGGTCGCCGCCAGCCGTACCAGTTCCGCGAGCCCCTCGCCGGTCGCGGCGGAAACGCGGATCACCGGACGCCCGAGTTCCTTGGCTTTCGCCTGCACCCGCTCCCACGCGTCGCTGTCGGCGTCAAGCGCGTCGGATTTGTTCGCGACGATGATCTGCGGATGGGTCGCCAGTTCCGGGGAATACCGGGCAAGCTCGCGGTCGATCACGGCGATATCGTCGACCGGATCCCGCCCCTCCGAGCCGGAAAGATCGATCACGTGCAGGAGCAGACGGCAGCGGTCGGTGTGCCGGAGAAAATCGTGCCCGAGCCCCAGCCCCTCCGACGCCCCCTCGATCAGCCCGGGGATATCGGCGCAAACGAACCCACGCCCCTCTCCGACCTCGACCACGCCGAGGTTGGGCGAAAGGGTCGTGAAGTGGTAGTCCGCGATCTTGGGTCTTGCTTTCGAGATACGCGAGAGCAGCGAGGATTTCCCGACGTTCGGAAACCCGATCAGCCCCACGTCCGCGATCATTTTCAGTTCAAGCAGGACGTTCTTTTCCTCTCCCTTGGTGCCGCTTTTGGCAAAGCGCGGGATCTGGCGGGTCGGGGTGGCGAAGTGCCGGTTGCCCCAGCCGCCGCGCCCGCCCTTCGCCGCGATGAACTCGCGGTCGCGCGACATATCGAAGAGGATCTTTTTGCTTTCGGGGTCGCGGAGCAGGGTCCCGGGCGGGACCAGGATCACGACGTCCTGCCCGTTCTTGCCGTGCATCTTGTCGCCCTTGCCGTCCTCGCCGCGACCCGCCTCGAACTTGCGGTGGTAGCGGAAAGCGAGCAGGGTGTTCGATCCCTCGTCCACGCGGAAAATAATGTTCCCGCCCCGTCCGCCGTCGCCGCCGTCGGGTCCGCCCGCGGGCACGTATTTCTCCCGGTGAAAGGTGACGGCGCCGTTGCCGCCGTCGCCCGCCTTGACCGAGATGGTCACTTGGTCGATAAACATAAGGGCCCCTCCGTTACAGGTCGCCGTTCACGTTCTGCTCGCCCTTTTCCCGGATCATCAGCCGGATGGGCGTTCCCGTGAACGTAAAGGTCTCGCGCAGACAGTTTTCGAGATACCGCTGGTAGGAGAAGTGGAAGAGCTCGGCGCTGTTGCAGAAGACCACGAAGGTCGGCGGCGCCGAGCGCACCTGGGTCATATAGTAGATGCGGAGCCGCTTGCCCTTGTCCGAGGGGGGCTGGTGCCGCGCCATCGCGTCGGCGAGCAGATCGTTCAGCATCCCGGTCGGCACGCGGAAGTTCGCCGCGGCGTACACGTCGCCTATCATCTTGTAGAGGTTGTTTATCCTCTGCCCGGTCTTTGCCGACACGAAAACGATCGGCGCGTAGGGCATATAGGCGAGCGCGATCCGGACGCGTTCGGTGAAGCGCTTGACGCTGTCGTTGTCTTTTTCGACCGCGTCCCACTTGTTCACCACGATGATCGAGCCCTTGCCCGCCTCGTGCGCGATCCCGGCGATCTTCTCGTCCTGCTCGGTGATGCCCTTTTCGGCGTCGATCATAATGAGGCAGACGTCGGCGCGCTCGACGGCGGTCTTGGCGCGCAGGACCGAGTAGTATTCCACGCTGTCCTCGATGGCGCTCTGCCGCCGGATCCCGGCGGTGTCGATGAAGTTGAATTTGCCCTCCTCGTTCTCGATCAGGGTGTCGACGGCGTCGCGGGTCGTGCCCGGGATGTCCGACACGATGGAGCGCTCGGCGCCCGCCAGTCGGTTGACGATGGAGGATTTGCCGGCGTTGGGTTTCCCGATCACGGCGACCGAGACCACGCCCTCCTCCACCTCGCCCGCCTCTTCCTCGGGGAAGTAGGTCAGCACCCGGTCGAGCAGGTCGCCGCTCCCCGAGCCGTGCAGCGAGGAGAGGGGAATGGGATCCTCGTCGAAGCCGAGTTCGTAGAATTCGTAGAACTCGGGCGCGACGTCGCCGATCCGGTCGGCTTTGTTGACCCCGATCACGACGGGTTTCCGGCTCTTTTTCAGCATCACGGCGATCTCGCGGTCGTCGGCGAGCAGCCCCGCGCGGATGTCGCAGAGAAAGATGATGACGTCGGCGCTCGAGATCGCGACCTCGGCTTGCAGACGCATCTGCGAGAGGATCACGTCGTCGGTCTTGGGCTCGATGCCGCCCGTATCGATCAGGATAAACCGGCGACCTCTCCACTCGGTCTCGCCGTAGATGCGGTCCCGGGTCACGCCGGGCGTATCCTCGACGATCGAGCGCCGCTCGCCGATCAGTTTATTGAACAGGGTGCTTTTCCCCACGTTCGGGCGACCCACGATCGCCACAACAGGTTTACTCATGTCGGGATCCTTTCGTTCGGATGCGTTCATACCTATACAGTTTACCATTATACCATATTTTCGGGCAAAAGACAAGCGGGGAAGCGAAAAAAAGCCCCGCCGGTCCCCCGCCCGAAAAAAAGAGCGGAAAACCGACGCGAACAGCCCCGAATGAACTTGACAGAACGCGCGCGATGCGGTAAAATGGAAGTGGAAAAAACAGGTCCACCGCCGCGCGGCGGAATACGACTGAAGGAGCCATTATGAACCAATCCGAAAAGACGGTCCTCGCCCAGACGGCGAACCGGGTCAGGATCGGGATCCTGGACGGCGTTTTCAACGCCGGATGCGGGCATCCCGGCGGGTCGCTCTCGATCGCGGAACTTCTGACCTACCTCTATTTCAAGGAAATGAAGATCGATCCCGCGAACCCCAAATGGGAGGACCGCGACCGCTTCGTCCTCTCCAAGGGGCACACCGCCCCCGCCCTCTACGCGACGCTCGCGGAGCGCGGCTTCTTCCCGGTGGAGGAGCTGAAGACCCTGCGCAAGATCGACAGCCGTCTGCAGGGGCATCCCGATATGAAGGGGATCCCCGGGGTGGATATGTCGACCGGCTCCCTCGGGCTGGGCATCTCCGCCGCGTGCGGGATGGCGCTCGCCGGAAAGACGGCGGGCAAGGACTACCGCGTTTATACCATCCTCGGCGACGGGGAGAGCGAGGAGGGACAGGTCTGGGAGGCGGCGATGTTCGCGGCGCACTACCATCTCGATAACCTGGTCGCCATCGTCGACTGGAACGGCTTGCAGATCGACGGGACGGTCGAAGAGGTGATGAACCCGACCCCCCACAACCTGAAATTCTCGGCGTTCGGCTGGAACGTGATCTCGATCGACGCGCACGACTTCGACCAGATCGAGGCGGCGCTTACCGCCGCGCGCGAGACCAAGGGCAAGCCCACCGCCATCATCGCGAAATCGGTCAAGGGCAAGGGCGTTTCGTATATGGAGAACGCCGTCGGGTGGCACGGCGCCGCGCCGAAAGAGGATCTGTACCGGGTCGGTCTTGCCGATCTCGGTCTTTCCCCCGAAGAGATCGAAGGGAGGTTCCAGAAGAATGGCTGATAAGATCGCAACCAGAGAGGCGTACGGCAAAGCGCTCCTCGCCCTCGCGGATAAATATCCTTTCGTCGTTCTCGACGCCGACCTGTCCCAGGCGACCAAGACCTGCCTATTTGCCAAGGAGCATCCCGACCGCTTCTTCGACTGCGGGATCGCCGAGGGCAATATGATGAGCGTCGCCGCGGGGATCGCCTCGACCGGGACCATCCCGTTCGTTTCGTCGTTTGCCATGTTCGCCGCCGGACGCGCCTTTGAGCAGGTGCGCAACTCGGTCGCCTACCCCCACCTGAACGTCAAGATCGGCGCGACCCACGCCGGGATCACGGTCGGGGAGGACGGCGCGACCCACCAGTGCTGCGAGGACTTCGCCCTGATGCGCGT
>CAMJCC010000111.1 GCA_946404035.1 uncultured Clostridia bacterium
GACGATGGAGGCGATGAACCGTGAGGGCCGCACGTTCCGCGGTTGCCTCTACTTCGGCCTGATGCTGACCCCGAAGGGACCCAAAGTCATCGAATACAACTGCCGTTTCGGCGACCCCGAAACGCAGGTGGTGTTGCCGTTGTTAAAGAGCGACCTGCTCACCGTGATGCAGGCGACGGCGGCGGGCAGACTGAAAGAGACCCCCGTCGAATGGAAAGACGGTGCGGCGTGCTGCGTCGTGGTCGCCTCGGGCGGCTATCCCGTTTCCTATCAAAAGGGTTATCCCATCACGCTCCCCGACGACGTCGCCCCCGACGTGTTCGTCGCGGGCGCCGCGGAAAAGGACGGCAAACTCGTCACCTCCGGCGGGCGCGTGCTCGGCGTGACGGCGACGGGAAAGACCCTTGCCGACGCGATCGCAAAAGCGTACGAGAAGACCGCCAAGGTCGGATTTGAAAACGCCTTTTACAGAAAGGACATCGGCGCGAGAGCCCTCGCGGCGAAAAAGGACTGACGATGGTTTACAGATGCTACGTTGAAAAGAAACCGGGGCTCGCCGCCGAGGCGGAGGGGCTGTTCCACGAGGCGAGGACCCTGCTCGGGATCACGTCGCTTGAAAACGTGCGGATCTTCAACCGCTATGACGCGGAGGGACTGTCCGAGGACCTTTTCAAGAACGCCGAGCGGACGGTGTTCTCCGAGCCCCAGCTCGATACCGTCACCCACGAACTGCCGTTTGACGCGGCGGTCTCCTTTGCCGTCGAGTACCTGCCCGGGCAGTTCGACCAGCGCGCCGACTCCGCCGCGCAGTGCATCCAGATCCTCTCGCAGGGCGTGCGTCCCCTGATCCGGACGGCAAAGGTCTATCTGCTCTACGGCGCGCTCAAAAAGAGCGACGTCGCCAAGATCAAAAAATACGTGATCAACCCGGTCGAGGCGCGTGAGGCGACCTTTGACCTCCCCGCGACGCTCGCCGCCAAATACGACGTGCCGACCGAGGTCCCGACGCTTGTCGGCTTTACCAAACTCGACCGCGCGGGACTTGAAAAGTTCGTTTCGGAGTACGGTCTTGCGATGGACGCCGACGACGTCGCGTTCTGTCAGGCGTACTTCCTTACCGAGGGGCGCGACCCCACCCTGACCGAGATCCGGATGATCGACACCTACTGGTCGGATCATTGCCGGCACACCACGTTTCTGACCGTGATCGACGGCGTGAAGTTCGCAGACCCCCTGCTGGAAAAGACCTATAACGAATACCTCGCGCTCCGTCGGAAACTGAACCGCACCAAACCCGTTTGCCTGATGGACATCGCGACCATCGCCGTCAAGGGGCTTCGCGCCGCGGGCAAACTGGATAAACTGGACGAGAGCGACGAGATCAACGCCTGCACCGTCAAGATCGAGATCGACCACGACGGCAAAAAGGAGCCGTGGCTGCTCCTGTTCAAAAACGAGACCCACAACCACCCGACCGAGATCGAGCCCTTCGGCGGCGCGGCGACCTGCATCGGCGGCGCCATCCGCGACCCGCTTTCCGGGCGCGCCTACGTCTACGGCGCGATGCGCGTCACCGGCGCGGCGGACCCGCTCGTCCCGATCGAGAAGACCATTCCCGGCAAACTCCCGCAGCGCAAGATCGTCACGACCGCCGCGGCTGGCTACTCGTCCTACGGCAACCAGATCGGTCTTGCGACCGGGATCGTCGACGAGTTCTACCATCCCGGCTACGCCGCGAAGCGGATGGAGATCGGCGCCGTGGTCGGCGCCGCCCCGGCGGCAAACGTCCGCCGCGAGGTCCCCGCACCCGGCGACGTCGTGATCCTGCTCGGCGGTGCGACCGGGCGCGACGGATGCGGCGGCGCGACGGGATCCTCGAAATCCCACACCGTCCATTCGCTTGAGACCTGCGGCGCCGAGGTGCAGAAAGGGAACGCCCCCGAGGAGCGCAAACTCCAGCGGCTGTTCCGCAACCCCGAAGCCAGCCGGCTCATCAAACGCTGCAACGACTTCGGCGCGGGCGGCGTGTCGGTCGCGATCGGCGACCTTGCCGCCGGGCTGGACATCGACCTCAACGCCGTGCCGAAAAAATACGAGGGGCTCGACGGCACCGAACTCGCGATCAGCGAGAGCCAGGAACGGATGGCGGTCGTCGTGGAGGAAAAGGACGTCGCAAAGTTTCTCTCCCTCGCCTCCTCCGAGAACCTGTCCGCGACCCCGGTCGCGCGCGTGACCGAAAATCCGCGGCTGGTGATGCACTGGAACGGCAAGACCATCGTGAACCTGTCCCGCGAGTTTCTGAACTCGAACGGCGCGGACAAGCATATCAGGATCGAGACCCAAGCGCCCGAGAAGATCGAGCGTTCGATCCCCTCCGATTTCGCCGCGGGCTACGCCGCCCTCGCCGCCGACCTCAACGTCTGCTCCAAGCGCGGGCTTTCCGAGCGTTTTGACGCCACCATCGGCGCCGGCACCGTGCTGATGCCCTTTGGCGGCAAGCGCCAGCTCACCCCGATCCAGGCGATGGTGCAGAAGATCCCGGTCGAAAAGGGTCACACCGACGACGTCTCGCTGATGGCGTTCGGCTTCAACCCCTACCTCTCCGAGAAGAGCCCCTACCACGGCGCGTACCTCGCGGTCTTCGAGGCGGTCTCCCGCCTGATCGCGTCGGGCGCCGATTTCAAGGACGTTTATCTGACTTTCCAGGAGTACTTCAAACATCCCGGACGCGACGGGGCGAGATGGGGGCAGCCATTTGCCGCGCTGCTCGGCGCATTCAAGGCGCAAATGGAACTCGGCATCGGCGCCATCGGCGGCAAGGACAGTATGTCCGGCACCTTCGAGGGACTGGACGTCCCGCCGACCCTGGTCTCGTTCGCCGTCACGACGTCGAAGACCGGGCGGATCGTTTCGCCCGAACTGAAAAAGGCGGGCGACCGCGTCCTGCTCTTCGCCCCCAAGACCAACGAGAACGGTCTCCCCGATCCCGCCTCGTGGATCAAGACCGCGAACGTCGTCGCCGCCCTCCTTAAAAACGGGCAGGGCGTCGCCTGCTACACCCCCGGGATGGGGGGTATTGCCGAGGCGATCATGAAAATGGGCTTCGGCAACGATCTCGGCTTCGCCTATTCCGACGACCTTTCGCTCTCCGATCTGTTCGGCTACGCCTACGCCTCGTTCTTGGTCGAGGTCACCGACCCGACCGTTACGGGCGGTCGCGAGATCGGTTGGGTAACGAGCGACGGCGCGATCAGTTGGCGCGGCGCGCGGGTCGAACTCGACGCCCTGCTTTCCGACTACGAGGGCAAACTCGAGAGCGTGTTCCCCTGCAATATCGCGCAGAACGGCAAAACGCCGGTCAACTATTCCTATGAAGCGAAGACCCGCCCCGCGCCCGCCGTCAAGGTCGCGCGTCCGCGCGTCCTGATCCCGGTTTTCCCCGGCACCAACTGCGAGTACGACACGGCGAAAGCCATCTCCGACGCGGGCGCCGAACCCGAGATCATGGTCCTGAACAACCTGACATCCGACGGGGTCGCCCGGAGCGTCGAGCGCTTTGCCGACGCGCTGAAAACGTCGCAGATCGTCTTCGTCCCCGGCGGTTTCTCGGGCGGCGACGAACCCGACGGCAGCGGCAAGTTCATCACCGCGTTCTTCCGCTCCCCCGCGATCCGCGAGCAGGTCGGCGATCTGCTGGACAAACGCGACGGGCTGATGTGCGGTATCTGCAACGGCTTCCAGGCGCTGATCAAACTGGGACTGGTGCCCTACGGCAAGATCATCGATACCGACGAGAACTGCCCGACCCTGACTTTCAACACCATCGGGCGGCACCAGTCGCGGATCGTCCGCACCCGGATCGCGTCGAACAAGTCGCCGTGGCTCTCGCTGGTCTCGGTCGGCGACGTGATCTCGGTCCCGATCTCGCACGGAGAGGGGCGCTTCTATTGCGACGACGCCCTGATCGAGGAACTCGCGTCGAACGGACAGATCGCGACGCAGTACGTCGACCTCGACGGCAACGCGACACGCGACGTCCACTTCAACCCCAACAACTCGGCGGCGGCGATCGAGGGCATCACCTCGCCCGACGGACGCGTCTTCGGCAAGATGGGGCACAGCGAGCGCGTCGGCGCGGGTCTGTACCGGAACGTTCCCGGCAACTACGACCTCCGGCTGTTCGAGGCGGCGGTCAAGTACTTCAAGTGATCAAATAACGAGATAAAAGGAAGAGAGGACACGAACATGGCTTATCTATCCGACATTGAGATCGCGCAATCGGTCACCCCGGAGCACATCCTGAAGATCGCGGAGCGCGCGCACGTCGACCTCCGCTACGTCGAGCAGTACGGCAACAGCAAGGCGAAGATCGACCTGTCCCTGCTCGAGGACAAAAAGGACCAGAAAGACGGCAAACTGATCCTCGTCACCGCCATCACCCCGACCCCGGCGGGAGAGGGGAAGACCACGACCACGATCGGTCTTGCCGACGGTCTGCGCCGGATCGGCAAGGACGTCACGGTCGCCCTCCGCGAGCCCTCGCTCGGTCCCGTGTTCGGTATCAAGGGCGGCGCCGCCGGCGGCGGATACGCGCAGGTCATCCCGATGGAGGACATCAACCTGCACTTCACCGGCGACTTCCACGCCATCGGCGCGGCGAACAACCTGCTTGCCGCGATGCTCGACAACCACATCCAGCAGGGCAACGCCCTCGGCATCGACCCCC
>CAMJCC010000112.1 GCA_946404035.1 uncultured Clostridia bacterium
GGCGGCGAAGCATCCTCCGTGAGCGGTAATGCGTCCTCCGCGGGCACCTCCGGCGTCGGCGCGGGGTCCGCGGGGGTCGGCTCGGTCAAAACGATCTCCTCGGCCTCGGGCAGGATCGCTCCCGCGTCCTCCCCGGTCTCGGCGTCGGTCCTGCCGGCGCGGACGATGGAGCGGATGTGGTGGCTCATCGTGATATAGCCGCAGAAGACGATGGCGAGGTAGCCAGACACGCTCCGCGACAGGATCATCACGTACATGAGCAGCGAGGTCTTCCCGGTGAACGCCGGGAACGCCGAGAACATATCGACGAACAGCGTTTCGGAGATCCCGACCGCGCCGGGCAGCGGGATAGCGGACGCGCCGACCGTGCAGTACGCCTGCATCACCAGCGTGTCGACGAAACCGACCTCCACGCCGCAGGCGAGGAAGGTCAGGTAGGTGATGGGCATGAGCAACACCCGCTGCATCACCGAATAGAACAGGAGCCGGAAGATGATGGCGGGATTTTCGCGGATGATCTGCACGCACGCCCGGTAGTTGGCGATGGAGGCGCGATACGCCGTGAGTTTCGCGTCGCGGTCCTTGAAGATGTGCAAAGCCGAGAGCAGCCGGATCACCAGGTTCCCCACCAGAAGCACCGTCTTCTTCGAGAACATGAAGAGCAGGCACGCCAGGATCAGAAGCCCGTGGAACCCGAGCCCGAGCCAGAAGCAGAGCCGCTCGTTCGGCGCGAAGCCGGTGTAAAAGTCCGGGCGGATGAACAGCGCGAGCAGCCCGATGACGAGCAGCCCGAGCGTGTAGATCGACACGTTCAGGACCAGGATCGCGGACGACTGCGAGAGCGGGACGCCGTCCTTGGTCATATAGTAGGCGGCGGCGGGTTGTCCGCCGGTCGCGGACGGGGTGATCGCGGAAAAATAGAGGTCGGACGAGGCGTAAACGGTGCAATCTTTCAGGGTCTTTCTGTGCCCGATGAGTTTTAAGATCATGCCGAGGTTGCGCGCCTCGCAAAGCACCGAGAGGACCAGAAAAACAACTCCGAGCGGCAGGATCCACCAACGCGTCGTACGGAGGAACTCTTTATAGGAACCCGGATCGTTGAAATCCGAAAGGCTGTTAAACAGGAAGATGAACGTCACGACAAGGATCAAAACGACAAATCCGATATTCAGGATCTGCTTCCTTGCCGAGAACATCGCCTCCCGGTTTTTCGTTTTTTTCATCTGCGGCATCCTTATATCTATCATCAAATCCGCCTGCGCGGAGCCAATAGTTTCTTAGAATAAAGTATATCATAATCTTTGGGAAAATGCAACCCCGAAAAACAAAAATGGACCGCGCCGAAAAAATTGCTCCCGACCCCCTTGCGCGATCGGCCGGGAGCGGGTATAATAGTAAGCGACGATTTACTGAAAGGACCGGAACATATCATGAAAACGACCGTCATTCTGCTCCGCCACGCGCAGAGCGAGGGGAACCTGAACCGCATCTACGTCGGGCACTCCGAACTCCCCCTCTCCCCGCTCGGGCTCGAGCAGGCGAAGGTCTGCGCCGAGTACGTGGCGCAGGGCGGGATCCCGCGCCCCGACGTCATCCTGTCAAGCGACCTGATGCGCGCGTTCCAGACCGCGCTCCCGACCGCTCTTGCGCTCGGTCTTCCCATCCTGCCGGATCCCGCGCTCCGCGAGATCTTTTCGGGCAACTGGGAGGGGCGGCGTTTCGAGGATATCGCCCGGCTCTATCCCGAGTGTTTCCGCACCTGGATGGAGGATCCCGCGAACAGCCGTCCGGGCGAGGGCGAGAGTATGCGCGAACTGTACGAACGCATCGGCGACGAGTTCGACCGCATCGTGGAAACCTACCGCGGCAAAACGGTCCTTGCCGTCACGCACGCCACCCCCATCCGCTGCCTGCACTGCCGGGCGGTCTTCGGTACGGTGGACCGGATGGGCGAGACCGACTGGTTCCCCAACGCGTCGTTCACGGTGCTGGAGAGCGAGGACGGCGTTCTGCGCGAAGCGCGCGGCGGTTTTGCCGGACATCTGTCGGGAAAAATGCTGTTCGTAGAATAAGGTCGGGCATCCTTTATCGGGATGCCCGCCTCGCATTTCTTGTTGACAAACGCCCGCCGCCGTGGTATACTATTTTAAGGTTTTCGGCTGATCGTTTACGATTTTCGGCACGGACAAAAATCGGTTTTTCCGATATGATTTGATAAATACGGCGTATCACGCCGGGGAGGAACCATGGCGATCCCAAAGATCGGCGACCTTCTGGACCTTTCCCACACGCTTGCCGCCCCTCTGTTCGAGGGCAAGCGGTATCCGTGGGAGATCCTTTCGCCCTTGAAAGACTTTATCCGCAAGCTCGGCGCCTCTCTTCCGAAAGAGGAGTACGACGAGATCTCGACCGAGGTCTGGGTACATAAGACGGCGAAGATCGCGCCCTCGGCTCTCATTCAGGGTCCGACCGTGATCGGAGCGGGGACCGAGGTGCGGCACTGCGCGTTCATCCGCGGCTCGGCGCTCGTCGGCGAAAACTGCGTCGTCGGCAACTCGACCGAGGTCAAAAACGCCGTGATCTTCGATAACGTGCAGGTCCCCCACTTCAACTACGTCGGGGACACGGTGCTCGGGTTCCGCGCGCACATGGGCGCGGGCGTCATCGCCTCCAATTTCCGCAGCGACAAGGGCAACGTCCCGGTGCACGACGGCGACCAAAAGATCGAGACCGGGCTCCGCAAACTCGGCGCCATCCTCGGCGACGGGGTCGACGTCGGATGCAACAGCGTGCTTTGCCCCGGGTCGGTCGTCGGGCGCGATACCATCATCTACCCGCTTTCCCGCGTCCGGGGCGTCGTCCCCGAACGCTCCATCCTGAAAGGGGACGGCACGGTCGTTCCCCGCAAATTCTGATCAAGGAGATCTTTTATGTGCGGCATTATCGGTTATACCGGCCCTAAAAAAGCGGACGCCGTGATCCTCGGCGGTCTGCACGCCCTCGAATACCGGGGATACGACTCCGCCGGCATCGCTTTTTTCGAGAAGAACGGTCAGCTCCGCTCGGTCAAATCGGCGGGCAAGATCGCGTGCCTCGAAAACAAACTGGCTGGCGAGGAGAACGTCAACACCCGCTGCGGGATCGGACACACCCGCTGGGCGACGCACGGCGCGCCGACCGACGTCAACTCGCACCCCCACGGCAACGAGCGGCTGATGCTGGTCCACAACGGGATCATCGAGAACTGCCGCGAACTGAAACTGGAACTTGAAAAGAAGGGCTACGTCTTCAAGTCGGATACCGACACCGAGGCGGCGGCGCTCCTGATCGACGACTGCACCAAAGACGGCGACCGTCTGTCGGGCATCCTGAAAGCCGTGTCGAAGATCCGCGGCTCGTACGCGTTCGGCATCCTGTTTGCCGACAAGCCGGGCGAGATCTGGGCGGCGCGGCAGGACAGCCCGCTGATCGTCGGGCTCGGGGAGAACGAGAACCTGATCGCCTCCGACGTGACGGCGATCCTCGCCTATACCCGCCGCTATCTCGCGCTTGAAAACGGCGACGTCGCCAAGATCACCCGCGACGCCGTGACGGTCTACGGTCCCGACGGGGCGGAGATCAAACGCGAGCCGCAGACGGCGCTCTGGGATCTTGCCGCCGCGATGCGCGGCGGTCACGCCCACTTTATGCACAAGGAGATCTACGAGGAGCCCGACGCCGTGCGCAAAACGCTCTTCCCGCGCATCACGGACGGACTTCCCGATTTCGCCCCCGAGGGCGTGCTGCCCGAGCGGATCAAGTCGGTCCGGTCGGTCAGGATCGTCGCCTGCGGGACCGCCTATCACGCCGGACTTGCCGGCGCCGCTGTTCTCGAGCGCGTTTCGCGCGTCCGCGCGTCCGCCGAGATCGCGTCGGAGTTCCGCTACCGCAATCCGGTGATCGAACCCGACGAGCTCGTCATCCTAATCTCGCAGTCGGGCGAGACCGCCGACACCATCGCCGCGCTCCGGCTTGCGAAAGCCGCCGGCGCGTTCACGCTCGGCATCGTCAACACGGTCGGCTCGACCGTCGCGCGCGAGTCCGACGCGGTGCTCTACACCTACGCGGGACCCGAGATCGCCGTCGCCTCGACCAAGGCGTACACCGTGCAGACCGCCCTGATGACCCTGTTCGGGGTGTGGGTCGGCTACGTCCGCGGGACGGTTCCGGCGGACGTCGTGCGCACCTACGTTTCCGACCTGACCGTCGCCCTCCCCGCCGAGATCAAAAAGATCCTTGCCCGGGAAAAGGAACTGAGATCCATCGCCGCCGATATGGCGGAAAAGAACGACGTGTTCTTCATCGGTCGGCTCTTCGACGCGTCGCTTGCCGCAGAGGCGTCGCTCAAACTGAAAGAGATCTCCTACATCCACAGTGAGGCGTACGCCGCGGGAGAACTGAAACACGGCACCATCTCGCTGATCGAGCCCGGCACGCCGGTCGTCGCCCTCTCGAGCGAGGACGGCATCCGCGAGAAGATGGTCGGGAATATGAAAGAAGTCGTCGCCCGCGGCGCTTCCCTCTTCGTCTTCGCCACCGGCAAGACCGGGACCAACGAACTCCGCGAGATGGCGAAGGTCGCTTTCGTCTGCCCCGATTGCCCCGAGACCGTCGCGCACATCGCGCTGACGACGGCGCTGCAGCT
>CAMJCC010000113.1 GCA_946404035.1 uncultured Clostridia bacterium
TTTCATTCGGACTATAAAGATTTGTTTATAGCTGAAATTGACCTAGATGAGCAGTATCAAAACACGATTAACAACTGGAGGCTTTCTGACATCCAATCTGTAAATAAACATTGGTATTCCTCTTTTATCTGCATAAAAGAAGCTAGAATGTGAGTACGCGCTTTTTCTCTCTTGCGTGACGCGAGAAAGCTGTATGTCCTTATATCTCAATCGCGCCAGAGAGCCGTTTTTGAGCGCGAGAAGATGGCTTCGTGGGTAGGGGTTGTTATAAATTTGTTATAACAAATCTTCGAGCGATCCGAAAAACGGCTTTTCGAACAGAGTATAAAAAGACGCCCGGTAGCGTTAAAACTGCCGAGCGTTTTTGTATTTGGCTGATCGGTGTTACAGTTTGATGATCAAACCGAAATACTCTCTTGAAAATAATAAAACGAACCCGGACTGTTCATCAGAGTTCGCTTTATTATCATCTGGTGACCCGTACGGGAATCGAACCCATGTTTTCGCCGTGAGAGGGCGATGTCTTAGCCTCTTGACCAACGGGCCGCTTTTTGCGGAGCAATAGGTATTATAACATACCACTTTTGAAAAAGCAACCCCTTTTTGAAAAAACTTTTTGCGATGCGGGACGGCGGCGCACGGACGGCGCGTTTCGGGCGTCGTGCGCGCGAGAGATTGCCCGTTTTGCGAGCAAATTTTGCAAGGAAAGTGCGGTGAAAAGCAGAAAACCTATTGCAAAAAAGGGCAGGTCCGTGCTATAATGATAAGCAAGAGAGCGTTTCGTGCAAAGCCGAAACGGCTTTTACAATCATCATGGGAGGATCACGAAATGAAGATGATCAAGTATCTGTTCTTTCTCGTCGTTTCGGTCAGCTGCTTCCTATTTCTTTTCGCGTCGTGCAGTCTGGGCGGCGGGAAATCGAGCGGAACGACGGGATGCCAGCACGACTGGGGCGAGGGAAAAGTCCTGTCCGAGGCGACCTGCGTGAAGCCGGGGAGCAAGATCTACACCTGCTCCGTCTGCGGCGAGAAAAAGACCGAGGAGATCCCCGCAAACGGTCAGCACCGCCTCTCCGACGATAAATATATCGTTACGGTCCCGACGGCGACGTCCGACGGGGAACAGTGCCAGCTCTGCGTGCTTTGCGGCAAGGAGGAGCGCACCGCTCTCAAGTACGCGACCTACCAGAAGCGTATGACCGCGGCGGATACCGCCAACGCGGGCTTCACCGACAGCCAGTTCGGCGGGTCGAAACACACCAAGATGTCGACCACGACGTACAGCAAGCCGACCGCCTACCCGACGGCGAACCAGCATCCGCGCCTGCTCTTTACGGCGGCGGATATGGAAACGCTCCGTGCCTCTTGGCACGATCCCGCCTTCTACTCGCTCGTCAAACTGACCATCCAGGCGGGCGCGTCCAATGAGGACGGTAAACTGGGCGCCGCTCCCTCGGGCGGCAGCAACCACAGCCAGGGCGTTCTGAACACCATCGTCAGAAAGGCGTTCCTGTACCAGTTCACCGGCGTGGAGGTCTACGGCAAAGAGGCGATCATCGGCGCCAAGAACTATCTCGTCACCCTGGACATCCAGGGCGGCTACGGCAACCAGGAGCGCTACTACGGCGAGGTCATGTTCTACATGGCGCTGGTCTACGACTGGTGCAACGACCTCCTGACCGCGACCGACAAGAACCAGCTGATCTCCGGCGTCGAGCATCTGGTCTGCTCCGGCACCAACGCCACCGGCAAGAACAAGATGGAGATGGGCTTCCCGCCCTCCGGGCAGGACGGCGTCACGGGACACGGCTGCGAGCGGCAGCTCCTCCGCGACTACCTCTCTTTCGCGCTGGCGATCTACGACGACGAGCCGACCTGGTACGAGTATATCGGTGGGCGGTTCTTCCAGGATTTCGTTCCGGTCCGTAACGAATACTACAAATCGGGTTACAGCCCCCAGGGCATCTCGGTCTATATGTCGCTCCGCTACACCGCGGACCTGTGGAGCGCGTGGCTCATGAAGACCGCGACTGGGACCATCCCCTACAATTCCGCCAATATGCAAAAGGTCATGCACTCGGTCTACGCCCGCATCATCGACGGGAAAAACGTCTTCTTCGAGGAGGGCGACGACGAGGCGCGCACGCACGCCGAGAACCTCAAGCAGTTCTCGCTTGCCGCGCAGATCTCCGCCTATCTCTTCGACGACGACACGGTCGCCGCGTGGGCGAAGTATTCGGGCTACTCCTACACCCCCGATCTGTTCCAGTTCCTGCTCCGCGCGGGCACGCCCGAGCCGGCGGCGGACCGCTACGACGGGATGGACCTCCTGCTCTACAACGGCGGCTATCTCAGCACGTATCTTGCGCACTCCGGCTGGACCGAGAACGACGTCACGATCCAGATGAAGATCGGGAACCGCACCACGTCCAACCACGACCACGCCGACGCCGGCTCGTTCCAGATCTACTACAAGGGTCTGCTTGCCGGGGACTCCGGGTTCTACGACTCGTACGGAACGACCCACCATAAGCAATACCACCAGGCGACCGTCGCGCACAACTCCATCGTGATCTACCGCCTGAATTCGTCGGGCGTCGCGTACACGACCTATCAGCAGCGGCAGCCGGGCGAAGCGGGGTCTTTTTCCAACTGGATGAGCACGACCTACGATATGGCGGTCACGACGGGCTACGCCAGCGGTTACGCGGACGCGACGGAAAAGACCCCGGTCTACGCCTACATCGCCGGCGACCTTGCCAAAGCGTACGACGTCGCGTCGGAGGTCACACGCCGGATGCTGACGGTGTTCGACACCGGGCGTGACGACGTGAAAGCGTACTTCTTCGTTTTCGACCACATCACTGTCCCCGACACCTACAAAGCGTGCCAGAAGACCTTCCTGCTCCACACGGTCACGGCGCCCACGATCGACCAGACCGCCAAGACCGTGACGGTCGTGTCCGGCAACGGCAAACTCGTTTTACAGAGCGTCGTCGGCGGCGATAAGATCGTCGGGATCGGCGGAGCCGGCAAGAACTACTATCTCAACAACACCCAATGCGAGACCAAGAAAGACGCGAACGGGATCCCGTACAACGACGGTTACTGGGGCCGCGTCGAGATCAGCCCCGCGACCGGGAACCGGACCGACACGATGCTGAACGTCATGTACGTCTGCGACAAGGCAACCGCGATCACGCTGCTCGCGAGCAAGATCGAAACGAGCGAGGTGACCGGCTCGGTCATCGGCAACACGGCGGCGGTCTTCGTCACCAACGCGACCCCTCGCGCCTCGGCGTTCACCTTTACCGCGACCGGCTCCGGCGACCTGAACTACTATATTTCGGGCGTCAAAGCCGGCAAATGGACGGTCACGGCGGGCGACAAGACCCTGACCGTTACGGCGACGGAGCAAGGCAAACTGCTGACCTTCACCGCCCCGGCGGGCCCGGTCACCGTCACCCCGCAGTAATAAATCCAAAAAAACGACGCCGCCGCACCGAAAGGTGCGGCGGCGTTTTATACGGGCGGCGACTGCGTCAGTCGACCCAACCCTCTTTGTACTGTACGTTGAACGCTTTGGCGATCACTTTCAGATCCTCGTCGGTGATGGTCTGCAGGATCGGGTAGGGCAGCGTCTTCATATAGATCTCGGCGCCCTTTTCGGCGGTCTCGATCAGACCGAAGGTCTCGTCCAGGTCGGCGCCGGCGCCGTAGATGCCGTGCTGCGCCCAGACGACCAGGCGAAAATCTTTCATCTTCTCGGCGGTGGCGATCCCGATCTCGGGCGTGCCGCAGAGCATCCAGGGCAGGACGGCGATCCCGTCGGGGAAGACCACCATGCACTCGGTGCAGGTGCGCCAGATCGAGCGGGTGAACTCGCGTTCGTCAAGCGAGTGGATAAAGGTCATCGCCAGCAGGTTGACGGGATGGCAGTGCATCACGACCCGGTTTTTCGGGTTGACTTTCAAGCGCGCGATGTGGCTCATCAGGTGCGCGGGAAGTTCGCTCGTGAAGCGGCCGCCGTCGGCGTAGCCCCAGAGCAGTTCCGCCGTCACGCCGTCGGGGGCGATGCGGATGATCCCCAGGTTGTTTTCGGGGTCGTCCTCCACGTTCTTGAAGTATTTGCCCGTCCCGGTCACGAGAAAGATCTTGCCCGCCAGCTCCTTTGCGTCAAAGCCGATCGGGATGGTGCGGATGACCTTGTTCAGGTTGAGGTACTGCGCCGCCTCCGCCTCGTCGAGCAAAAGCGAGACGTTGCCGCCGTTCCGCTCGTCCCAGCCCAACCGGTACATATTGCTGACCGTTTTGCACATTTCCCGAAGAAAAGGACTTTTTTTCACGTCTTTCATGTTCGTCTGTTCTCCTTACGACGGGGATCGCGTTCCCGTTTTTTCGCTCTCTATTATATATTCTGTCCGCCCGTCTGTCAAGCGCGGAACGGCACTTTCGGGAAAAGCGGCGGGCGTTTTTCGACCGCGTTTCCGCCCCCGAAAGGCGCGATCGCCCGCAAACATTTTCATTTCTTCTTTCACTCGTTGCATTTTATGCAATAGTTGGAGCAAAGTATAGGAAAACGGGTGCG
>CAMJCC010000114.1 GCA_946404035.1 uncultured Clostridia bacterium
ACGCCGTCTCCGGACACGGCACGGCGTTCCAGATCCTGCGCGACTACCTCGCGTTCGCCATCGCGATCTACGACGAGTACCCCGGCTGGTGGGATATGATCGCCGGACGGTTCTACGAGGAATACGTCCCGGTCCGCAATCAGTTCTACCGGGCGGGGATCAACCCGCAGGGCGTTTCGCTCTACTTGTCGAGCAAAACCTTCGCCGATCTCTACTCCGCGTGGCTCGTCAAAACGGCGACCGGCTATTTCCCCTATGAGAGCGAAGCGAATATGAAGCAGGTCGCCCGCACGATCTTCTCCTATGAGTTGCGTGTCAACAACGGAGCGCTTTACGGCTTCGCTTCGGGCGACGACCAGACGCCCTACGGCGTCTTCCTCGACTACGGACAGATCGCCCTGATCTCGTCGTATCTCTTCAACGACGCAACCATGCGTGCCCAGCTGGAACACAACTACCAGAGTGGCAATAACGGGACGAACAAGACGTACGGTTCGAGTTACAAGAACTTCTCCGGCAATCTGACCGAAACGACGACGGCAGCCGAATACCTGATCTGTTCCTCCTCCGGACTGGAGCCGGCGGCGGACCGCCACGAGGGGATGGACCTCATCCTCTATAACGGCGGTTGGCTCGGGCAGATCATTGCCCGGAACACTTGGGAGAGAAGCCAGGCGGCGGTGTTGATGAAGATCGGACAGCGCACGGTGGCGAACCACGACCACGACGACGCCGGCTCGTTCCAGATCTTCTACAAGGCAATGCTGGCGGGCGATACCGGCGTCTACGACTATTACGGAGACACGCACCATCAGTATTACCACCAGGCGACGATCGCGCACAACAGTCTCCTGATCTACAATATGTCGAAATCCTCGTCCGACGGAGGCTATTACTCCGGCGGGCAGCAGCGGCTGACCGACGCGAACTTCTCCAACTGGCAGAGCAGCACCTACAAGACGGGCGACGTGACCGGCGTCTCCTACGGCTACGCCGATCAGGCGAAGACGACGCCGACCTACGCCTATATTGCCGGTAATATCGCCGCGGCGTACCCCTCCTCGACGGTATCGGAGGTCACGCGCCGGATGCTGGTCGTCTACGACACCGACAACGACGACGTCCCGATGTATTTCTTCGTCTTCGATAATATCACCTCCTACTCGGGCAGTTACAAAAAGACCTTCCTCCTGCACACCAGATACGAACCTTACATCCCGGACGGCTATACCGCAAGCGATAAGATCATGCAGGTCAATAACGGCGGCGCGACGCTGCGGATCCAGAACGTGATCGGCAACAACGTCACATTCACGACGCGCGGCGGCGACAATCAGAACTATCTGATCAACCGCAACAACGGCCAATACGTTCAGGTCAATTCTACCCACAGTAAGGACGATAATTATTGGGGACGGCTCGAGATCAGCCCCGCGACCGGCAATACGACCGATCAGCTGCTGCACGCGATGTACGTCTTCGACACGGCGAACGCGGTCGATCTCGTCGCGACGGCGATCGATACCGCCGTTGTGAAGGGCGCCGCGATCGGCAATACCGTCGCGGTCTTCGTGACCGACGCGACGCGGCGAGACACCGAGTTTACCTTTACCGCCTCCGGCTCAGGGACCAGGAAATACTACGTTTCGGGTGTCGAGGCGGGTGACTGGACCGTCTTGGTCGGCGGTTTGGCGGTCAACGCCGCAACGGCGACTGAGGACGGCGGATTCATCACCTTCGCCGCCCCCGCCGGCGCCGAGATCACGATCCGTCCGGGAGCGCCGAATATGTCGGTCGAAAACGAGCTTCCCGAAAACGATTGGGAAAACTTCTACTTCTCGAATATCGTCCCGTAACCGACAGACCCGCCCCGCCCCGGAATCGGGGCGGGGTTTGACAAACGACCGCGCACAAGGAGAACTGCCTTATGAAACACGTATCGAGCACGATCGAAAACGACCCGATCCTCGCGCAGTATCGGATCGGTGCGCCGCGGGACTATCCCGACGACGGCACGATCGGGATCCCCTTCGGCGTGACCGTCTTTTACGATCGGTCGCGGGGACCCGCCGTCCCGGGCTTTGCTACGTGCGGCGCGACCCCGCTTATGATCTACGTCGTGAACACGAATACCGATCGGATCGGGACCGAGAGCGACGCGACGATCGTTAGATCGATGCTCGACAGGGGATATATCGTATTCGTCCTCGATTATAAGAACAGCGAAAAAGCCGTCTCTCCGGCACTCGAAAACGCGGTGCAAAGGATGATCGAGCCGATCAAAAACGGGGAGTATTTCCCGGACGACCCGATCCTGCCGAAAGGGACCTGTTCCGACGCGCTGGTCGTCCCGTCGGGCTGCGACGTTCTTCTGAACGCGGTCTACTTCGAACTCGACAAGCACGGCACCGACGGCACGCTTGAGAAGATCGTGAACGTCTGGAACAACGACTTCCGGAAGTTCAAAAGAGATCTGACGGTCAAGTGGATCCGCGGGGACGGAAGCCGAAAACCCGTTCAAAAGGGGATCGACGGGAGCGACCCCGTCTGGTATTCCGACCCCGACGGAACGGTCGAGGACGAAAAGAACGGGCAGTATACCAAGATCGGCTACACGAGAGCGGATGAGATCACCGACTGCGTCAAAGCCGACGGCACGCCGATCGATCTCAAACTCCGGTACGATCTGATCTACCCGACCAAGCCCGCGCGCGACGTGCCGGTCGTTCTTCATTTCAGTTCGACCCAGTACCTGCCCGAGGCGGTGCAGAGACCCGTCCGTCCGCAGTTCACGGGCTTCCTTTTCAACGGCTATGCGGGCGCGGTATTCGACTACGCCTATATCCCCATGTGCCGCAACGATCACTACGGCTATTTCGACGGCAGCAGCGGGGACGAGCGGAGTGTGACCGGATACAACCCGATCTTCTCGACCTACGTTTTCAACGCCGCGCAGGTCTCGACCGCTGCCGTGCGGTTTACGCGGTATCTCTCGCTGTCCGATCACTCGGTCTACCGTTTCGACGTTGACCGGATCGGCGTTTTCGGCGTGTCGAAAACCTCGTTCGTCACGCACCTCGGGGCGCCCTGCCTGCGAAAGGGTCTGCTCTCGGCTGAGAAGGGACGGAGCGAACGGGAACTTGCCGAGGCGATCGACAGGAAGCTCGGCGCGTTCTACCAATGGATGTACCTGCCGGGGCATCACGGCGAGACCCGCCGCGAAGCCGGCAAAACCGAGACCTATACCAAGGACGGATTCACCGTCTCTGGCGGCGAACTGCAGCCGTGGACGACGTGGAACGGCAAAGAGATCCCCTCGGGCGCAACGGTCGTCTATTCCTCCTGCGGGGCGACCCTTGACTATATCGGAGAGGGCTGCGCGCCTGTCTTTACGACGGTCAATCTGCGGGACGGGTACCGTTCGGGATATCTCCAGCAGAATACGCTGGTCAATCTTCTGCGCGTACACGACGTCCCATCGTTCTGGGCGGAGGCGGATCTCGATCATACCCGGCTCGCGATCGGGACCGACCTTCATCACGGGGTCGACCTGTATCGGACGCTCTTCGATTTCTTCGCGTACTACCTCAAGGACGCGCCGCCGGTCGTTCTTTGGACCGACCCCGCGAACGACTGCGAAGGGGTCGATCCGACCCGCCCGATCACGGTTCGGTTCGTCGGGGAGATCCCCGCGGACGAGATCGGAAAGGTCTCTTTGCGGGCAAGCGACGGCAGAGCCGTTCCGGGACGCTGGATCGCCTCCTACGGCAACACCGCGTGGACTTTCCTGCACGAGCCTTTCAAGGCGGGCGAACGTCTGTCCCTGACGATCCCCGCGGTTTTGACGGGCTCGAACGGAAGACCGCTCGGACGTGAAACCGTCGCATCCTTTGCGGCGGGGGCTCCCGCGACCGCGCGCCGCCCCCAAAAGGTTGATTTTTCCGGCGAGAGGTACGTTTATACGGAAGATTTTGCAAACGGCTTCGGCGACTTTGAAAAGGACCCCTACGCGACCTACGAGACCGCGATGGTCGACGGCGTTCCTGCCCGGAAGATTACCCTGCGCCCGAACGACGGGGAGTTCGGCGGCGACCACGTCTTCTACGAGCCGCGTGTGGTTTTGAAGAACGAAAAGTGCGTTTTCGGCGGAAAACCCCTGTCGGAAGAGGATCTCGGCAGGACCCTGCGCGTCACGCTTCGCGTCTACGACACGGTCTCGCGCCCCCTGCGCCTGTATCTGAAGAGCCTGACCGACTACGATTCCGAGACGCGTGACCTCGATCTCTATCGCCACAGAACCGCCA
The DNA here is from genome assembly GCA_946404035.1 of uncultured Clostridia bacterium. Taxonomy (GTDB): domain Bacteria; phylum Bacillota; class Clostridia; order Oscillospirales; family CAG-272; genus UBA1740. Next base: position 4,305 of record CAMJCC010000114.1, read on the forward strand.
AGTTCCGCACCGACGAGGACTTCACCAAGCGGCTCCGCGATTATCGTCGCGCCGTCAAAAACTTCCAAACGCGTGCAAACGAGTGGTGCGAGTTCATCCTCGACTATACCGTCTACGAGCCCGCCTTCGGCAAGCGGGGAGAGTACGCGCAGGCAGTTTACCTTCTCGCGAACCCCGACGGCGACAGAGAGAGCCCGTTCTATATCGGACTCTTCAGGGTCGA
>CAMJCC010000115.1 GCA_946404035.1 uncultured Clostridia bacterium
GCCGGATCGAGTCGTTGATCTCGTTGTATCCGATGGGGTCGAGATAGGAGAGCGAGAGGTTTTCGAGTTCCTGCTTGATCTTTTGCATACCGAGACGGTGAGCGAGGGGGGCGTAGACGTACATGGTCTCCAGCGCGATGTCGCGCTGACGATCCTCTTTCTTTGCCGACAGGGTGCGCAGGTTGTGCAGACGGTCGCAGAACTTGATAAAGATGACCCGGATATCCTTGGTCATCGCCAAAAGCATCTTGCGGATGTTCTCGATGTGCTGCTCTTCCTTGTCCGCGACCGAGACCACGACGATCTTGGTCAGCCCGTCCACGAGCAGGGCGACCTCGCTCCCGAACTTCTGACCGATGATATTCACGTTGGTCTTGTCGGAACAGTCCTCGACCGTATCGTGCAGCAGCGCGGCGCAGATCGAGTCGGTATCCAGCCCCATCTCCGCCACGATCTCCGCGACGGCGACGGGATGACTGATATAGGGCTCCCCGCTCAGGCGGAACTGCCCCTCGTGCATCTCGGCGGCGTAGGCGTACGCCTCCTTGATTTTTTCTACGTCGTACTGTTTTCCGCTGTTTTCAAGGATGGAAAGCAGATTGCTGATTTGTTCGTACATAAGTTCTCCCAAAAGACGCGCCCCGTTAAAGCGAGGCGATCCGTTTCACGGTGGCAAGGATCGTCGAGCGTTCGAGTTCGACTTTTCCGTCGGTTTTGCAAAGGTCGGCTTGGTAGAGGTCTTCCCCCTCCTCCCGGAGCGAGATCAGCCCCACTTCGCGGAAGATATGCAGGATCAGTCCGAGTTTCAGGTATCCGAACGGGACCGCCGGGTCGGTCGAGAGCCGGGAAAGCATCCCGCGCATCGGGAAGTAATGCTCGCCCATCGCGATAGTCTCGCGGATGAGCCGGTAGACCGCGGCAAAGTCGTTTCGGTCGGGGACCGGAACGGTCACGCCCGCAGGCGCCTCCCCGGAAAGGATCGTCGAGAGTGCCGTGCGCTCGGCGTTAAACCGGTCCTGCGCGCCCGCCGACTGACGTCTGTCTTTCACGATCAGTTGCAGTGAACGGCGTCCGGCGTACTCGTTGACGCTAAGAGAATACAGAAGATCGACCTTTTCTCCGACGTAGAGATCCAAAGCGGCTTCGCTCATCCGGAAGCACATCGCCTCAAAGGTCAGATCTTTCGCGCCGACGAGCAGTTTGGTATGTTTGCCGCCGCTGATGGGGTAGATCTCGCGGACGACCAGATCACGCGTGACGAAATACGGCGTGGGATTACCGACGCCGAAAGGTTCCATCCCCTCGATCTCGGCGGCAAGTCCCAGCGTCAGTTCCTCCCCCGTGACCTCGCAATCGGCGTCAAGCGTCGGGACCAGCGCCTCGCGGGTGAGCCGCTCTCTTGCGTAGTCGTTGATGCGCTCGCGGAAAGCCGCGAAGTCGCCCCGTTTGATCGAAAGCCCTGCGGCAAGTTCGTGCCCGCCGTACTTGACGAGCAGATCCTCGCAGGACGAGAGCGCGTCGAAGAGGTTGAGCCCCTTGACGCTCCGACCCGAGCCCTTTCCGACGTCCTCGGGGGACGGATAGGGGTCCTCGCCTCCCTCAAAGGAGACCAGGATCGACGGAAGTCCGAAACGTTCGGTGATGCGGGACGCGACGATCCCGATCACGCCGTGATGCCAATCGTCGGACCCGAGAACGATCACGGGATCGCGTGCGAAGTCGTGCTCCGCCTCGATCATCGCGAACGCGTCGCGGACGATGCGGTTCTCCTCCTCCTGCCGCTCGCGGTTGGCGTCGCAAAGCACTTCGGCTGTCTCGCGAGCCCGTTCGGCGTCTTCCGAAAGCAAAAAATCGACGGCAAGCGAGGCGGAGCTGACACGCCCGACGGCGTTGATGCGCGGAGCGACGGTAAAACCGATAAACGAGGACGAGATCTTCTGCGGCTTCTTCTTTTTCAGTTTATCGCGTTGGTCCCCTTTCGCGTTGACCATGTCGATCAGGGCGGCGACCGAGGGACGCGGGCGGTTCGAGATCATATCCAGACCGAGCTTGACGATCAGCCGGTTCTCTCCGACGATGGGCATGACGTCTGCAATGGTCCCGATGGCGATCAGGTCGCCGTAGGCGAGCGCCACCGTGTTGACCGCCGTGATGCGGTCGACGCCCTCCAGTTTCTCCTCCAACGCAGAGAGGAGTTTGAACACGACCCCTACGCCCGCCAGTTCCTTGAACGGATAGGGACAGTCGGGGCGGTGCGGATCGACGACGGCGACGGCGTCGGGCAGGGTCTCGCAGCACTCGTGGTGATCGGTGACGATAAAATCGACCCCGAGCGCCTTTGCCGTTTCGACCTCGCGGTTCGCCGTGATCCCGGTGTCGACCGTGACGATCAGTTCGGTGCCGTCGGAGGCGAGCTGCGTTACCGTCGCGTCGGACACGCCGTACCCGTCGTCGAAACGGTTGGGGATGAAATAGGAAACGTCGGCGCCCTTCTCTTTGAGATAGAGAAGCAACGCCGTGACGCTGGTCACGCCGTCTACGTCGTAATCCCCGTAAACCGTGATCTTTTCGTGCGTCGAGATCGCGCGGGCGATCCGTTCGGTCGCCTTGTCCATGTCGGTCAAAACGAACGGGTCCCCGAGCATCTCGTTTGCGAGGGAGAAGTACGCCTTTGCGTCCTCCGGCGTGCGGTAACCGCGGTTCCAGAGCAGACGCGAAACGACGGGATCGATCCCGAGCGCCTGCGTCAGCGCCTCTTTTCCCGCGACCGCCTCCGGAGAGAGGTCGTCAAGGATGCGCCATTTCTTCTCCCCGCTTATTTCGTAAAAAGCGGAACTCATATAAAACTGTGCGAGCAGATCGCTCTGCCTTCCTTAATAATCGGTTTGAGAGCCGTCAGCGTGCCGCAAAACGCGACATCAGCGCGACGGCGGTGCGGCAGCCGTCGGAGGCGGACGAGGTGATGCCTCCCGCGTATCCGGCGCCCTCGCCGGAGGGGTAAATATTGTCGTACCCGAGCGCGACGGCGTTTTGGTCGCGCAGGATGCGGACGGGCGAACTGGTCCTGGTCTCGGGTCCGGTCAGGATCGCGTCGTCGGACGCGAAACCGGGGATACGGCGGTCAAACGACCGGACGCCGCGGCAAAGACCGTCGACGACGAATGACGGCAGATATTCCGCCGGGTCGGCGATGCAAACGTCCCCGTCAAGATAGGACGGGACGACGGAACCGACGGGACGCGCGGCGCGCCCTGAAAGGAGGTCTCCCGCCGTGATCGCGGGGGCGACGTATCTGCCGCCGCCGGCTTTGAACGCCGCACGCTCGATCTTCTTTCGGAACGAGATCGCGCCCGCGGGCGTGTTCCCGTAATCCTCCGAGAAAACCGAAACGCAGACGGCGGAGTTGGCGTTTTTCCCGTTTCTTGCGTGATAGGACATCCCGTTCACGACGACCGTATCCTCTTCGCTCGCGCCGCAGACGACCTCCCCGCCGGGACACATACAGAACGTGTAAACGCCCCGGGTCGAGGTATCGCAGGAAAGGTTGTATTCCGCGTGACCGAGCGCCGGATGACCGGCGAAGCGACCGTAGAGCGCGCGGTCGATCATCTCTTGCGGATGTTCGATGCGCATCCCGACCGAAAAGGGTTTCGGTTCGACCCGGAACCCGTCGGAGAGCAGCCGAAGAAAAAGATCCGACGCGCTGTTCCCGACCGCCAGCACCAATGCGCCGCAGGGGATCTCCCCGCAGTCGGTCGTGACCGCAACGGCGGAAATGCCGACGGTCTTCACGCTCTTAACTTCGGTGTGATAGTGGAACTCGGTCCCGAGATCTTCCAAATACGCGATCATACGCGCCATGACCTCGCGCAGACGGTCGGTGCCGACGTGCGGCCGCGCCTGCTGCAGGATCTCCTCCGGCGCGCCGAAAGAAACGAAGCGACGAAGAACGAAAGAAACCGACGGATCGTTGATCCGCGTGACCAGTTTCCCGTCCGAGAACGTCCCGGCGCCGCCCGCCCCGAACTGGATGTTGGTCGAGGGGTCAAGGACGCGGGCAGAACGGAATGCGTCGACGGTCGAAACGCGCTCGGCAAGCGAGCCGCCGCGTTCCAAAACGACGGGACGATACCCGTTTTCGGCAAGTAACAGAGCGGCAAACAGCCCGGCGGGACCGCTGCCGACGATCACGGGTCGGTCGGTCAGTTTCCGATCCGGCGCGCCGATCTCGAAACCCGTTTCGTGCCGGACTGCGATCCGGTTCCGTTTTAATTCTTCTTCGGGTAAAACCGGAAACTCTCCCTCGCACAAAACCGAGAGCGAGAACCGGACGTCGTCGCGCCGTCTGGCGTCGACCGAACGGCGGTAGACCGAATAACGCGTATCGCGCGATGGCATAATACCCGCCGCACGAAGTCGCGCCGCCGCTTTTGAAAATGCTTCCCCTTCGACAAAGTCAAGGGGAAGCACGATATCGTTGACAAGATAGGTCATTGAA
>CAMJCC010000116.1 GCA_946404035.1 uncultured Clostridia bacterium
CGTCGTTTGGTATTTCTTTGCGACGGTAGGATAAAGGATCTTGGTCACGGAGTTGATGATCTCGTTGTCGTCGATGGTCAACATAATGGCTGTCCTGAGATACTGATATCCCTTGATGTGCGCCGGAACGCCGATCTGGTGAATGATCTTCGTGACCTGCGCTTCGATATCCGGGATGACGTCGCTTCGGACTTCGCCCCGGATCGCCTCGCCGCGTCGTGCCGAAACGAGGGCGGCGACGTGATCGATCAAACTTTGATAATTCAGCGGTTTCAGCATACAGAGGTCCGCGCCCGCGGCGGTCGCGTCCATAAAGCTCGCCGTGTTCGCGACGAGAGATACCAGGATCATGACCGGCGGACGGTCGGGCGCGCATACGCCCTCTTTCGCTTTTCGGATCAAACCGATCCCGTCCAACTTCGAGAGCCACAGGTCGACGATCACGACGTCGGGGTGCGTCCGTCTGATCTTTTGCAGCGCCTCCTCTCCGTTCGCCGCCTCGTCGGGCAGACGATAGCCAGCGCGGATGAGTTGATCGCGGACCTGACGCCTGAATTCGGCGTTTTCATCCGCGATAAGTATTTTCGTGTCTTTTTCCATTATTCCATCTCCTTTTTCCTGAACGCCGTTATTCTTATCCGGCTGTACCAATTCTACCATAAAATACCAATTTATGCAAGAGATAAAGTGGACAAACTTTTGCCGACCTTGATTTGCATTTTACCAAATTGTTCCAACGACCTGTCGAATAGGCAAGAGGTCGGTAAGATCACGCCGCCGAAAAATGGCGGAAAATAAAGGGGTTTCGGGGTTTATTTTTGCAACTCCGGGGCGTTCTCCCGCCGCTTTTACACGAGCCGACCTCGGAATATGATTTTTTATGATTTTTTTCGCTTTACCGGTTGCATTTTGCCGCCATTGCTGATATAATATAATCGCAGTAATTTGGATCACTGCTCAGCGTGTATTTTTTATAAAAGGAGAGCATATACCATGTCCGCGACCATGACCAAAAACCGGTACGTTCTGAACTGGATCGACGAGATGGCGAAAATGACCCGTCCCGCCAAGATCGTTTGGATCGACGGCACCGAACAGCAGGAGGAAGAACTCAGGCGCGAGGCCTGTTCCACCGGCGAGATGACCAAACTGAACCAGGAGCTTCTTCCGGGGTGCTACCTCCACCGGACCGCGATCAACGACGTTGCGCGCGTCGAGGGCCGTACCTTTATCTGCACCCGCAAGAAAGAGGACGCCGGAAACATCAACAACTGGATCGATCCCAAGGAGTGCTACGCCCGTCTGTCGAAACTCTACGACGGCGCGATGGAGGGGAAGACGATGTACGTCATCCCGTATTCCATGGGCATCGTTGGTTCCGATTTTGCCAAATACGGGATCGAGCTTACCGACTCGATCTACGTTGTTCTCAATATGCTGATCATGACTCGCGTGGGCAAGAACGTTCTTGACGCCCTGGGCGACGAACCCGGTTTCATCAAGGGTCTGCACGCGAAAGCGCAGCTTGATGAAGAGAACCGTTACATCTGCCATTTCCCCGAGGACAACACCATCTGGTCGGTCAACTCCGGCTACGGCGGAAACGTCCTGCTCGGTAAAAAGTGCTTTGCTCTCCGTATCGCCTCCTACCTCGGCAGAAAAGAGGGATGGATGGCGGAACACATGCTGATCCTCGGGATCGAGTTTCCCGACGGCGAGATCAAGTATATCACCGCCGCGTTCCCGTCCGCATGCGGCAAGACCAACCTGGCGATGCTGATCCCGCCCGAATTCTACCGCAAGAAGGGCTTTAAGGTCTGGACCGTGGGCGACGATATCGCCTGGCTCCGGATCGGCCGCGACGGCCGTCTGTGGGCGGTCAACCCCGAAAACGGTTTCTTCGGCGTTGCCCCCGGCACCAACGACAAGTCCAACCCCAACGCGCTTGCGACCACCAAGAAGAACACCATCTTCACCAACGTCGTCGAGAACCTCGACAACGAAACGGTCTGGTGGGAGGGTCTTGACAAAAATCCCCCGAAGAACGCCCTCAACTGGAAAGGCGAGAAGTGGGATTGCACCGACGGTTCCAAGGGCGCTCATCCGAACTCCCGCTTCACCGCGATGGCGACCAACTGCCCGTGCCTGTCCAATAAGTTCAACGATCCCGCCGGCGTTCCGATCACCGCGATCGTCTTCGGCGGCAGACGCGCCCGCACCGCTCCGCTGGTCTATCAGTCCACCTCGTGGCAGAACGGCACTTTCGTCGGCTCGATCATGGCGTCCGAAACGACTGCCGCCGCCTCGGGGGCTGTCGGCGTGGTCCGCCGCGACCCGATGGCGATGCGTCCCTTCGTCGGTTACGATATGGGCGACTACTGGGGCCATTGGCTCGATATGGGCAAGATGATCCCCAATCCCCCGAAGATCTTCCACGTCAACTGGTTCCGCACCGACGACGAGGGGCATTTCATCTGGCCGGGCTACGGCGAGAATATGCGCGTCCTGATGTGGATCCTTGCTCGCTGCGAGGGCAAGGTCGACGCGAAGAAGACCCCGATCGGGTACGTTCCGTTCGTCAAAGATCTTGACCTCGAGGGTCTGGATATCGACGAAAAGATCGTCGAGGGTCTGCTCGACGTCGACGCGAAACTCTGGCTGGAGGACGTTGCCGGCATCCGCGAGTTCTACGCGCAGGTCGGAAGCCGCGTTCCCACCGAGCTCTACGACGAGCTGAACGCTCTCGAAGACCGCCTGAAGAAATAAGGAAACAAAGACCCCGGAGCAGTTCGCTCCGGGGTCTTTTTAATGAAAGCGACGCCGTTTTAACGGCGTCGCTGTTTTCAGAGCCCGCGCAGGTCTTCGTCCAGCGTTTCGGGCGGCCGTTTCTGGGAGGGCTTATGTTTCAGGAGATCGTAGCGGAAATGCTTGCACGCAAAGCCGCCCGACCGCTCGGGCTTTTTGCGTTTGCGCATACAGCGCAGAATATCCGGGTCATCCTCTTTCGGCAGGGCGTACTCGCAGTAGATGCAGCAGGGCGTGTAGTCGGGTTCGGCGTATTTCTTTCGTTTACTCATTGGTCATCCCTCCGTCTGTCTGCATTGTACCATACTCGTCTTACTTTGTCAAGCAGAAGAAGAGAAAGAAGAGACAAGCGAGCGCGCCCGACGTTAGTTTTCCTTTCCGGTACGGGAAAGATCCGATCCCGGTCCCGCGGAGCGCCGCGATCGTCTGGAAATGGACCGAGGACCCCGAAAAACAGACGGCGAAAGCGACGAGTGGGAGCGCGGGAAACGGAAAGGCGAGCCGCGCGGCGTGCGAGGCGCCGCAGCCGACCTCAAGCAAGGAAGACGCGACGGCAAGCGGAAGCCCGGCGGGAATGAACGCAGACAAAAGGGAAGATATGACCGAAAAGAAGCAGACGAACCCGGCGATCCGAACGCAAGTCTCAGAGGCGGAGGCGATCGCACCGACCGGGTCGGCGTTTTTTACGTCGCTTACGTCCGCGGGACGTTTTGGGACTTGCTCTTTTGGACGAAAGAGCAGACCGACCAAGAGGGAAACCGGGATCTGAACGAGATACAGCGCCCACCCGACCCTGACCGAGCCGAACAGCCCGAGACCGACCCCGCCGACAAGGAACGCGGGTCCCGTGTTGTTGACGAACGCAAGGAGATATTCGCCCTCCTCCGGGGAGATCCGTCCGCTCCGCACGTCGTTTGCGACTGTGACGGCGCCGACGGGAAACCCAGAGAGCAGCCCCGCGACCCACGCGACGGCACCACGAGGGGACACGCGAAACGCCCGGGAGAACAGCCGACCGACGGTCCGCTCGATCGCTCCGCACGGTCGAGAGAACAAAAGCGTGGTCAGGATCAGGGAGGGAAAGACCGACGGGATCACCGCGCGGTAGCAGAGCGTAAGACCTTTCCGCACCCCGTCTCCGGTTTGCCGCGGGAACAGGAGGATCAGAATAAAAGCGGCAAGAGAAAACAGGAACAGGAGCCGGTCGCCGTTTCGCTTTGCCTTGACCGTTTCCATCATTCATCGCCCCCGCCTCTCATAGGATGTAGCGAATGATATGACGGAGGGCAAGAAAAGATGAAAAGAAGAGAGCCGAGGGGCGGAACGCGCCGCATCGTTCGTGTGGAATGGGAGTTCGCGTCGGACGGGAGAGGTCGGGTGTATCTGTTCGGCGTTCGCTCGTTCGGCGACTACGGAAACGACCGAACGAGCTTCCGGACAGGGGCGGGATGCGTGACCGTTTCGGGCGAGGAACTGACCGTGCGGACGTTTTGCTCGGGCGGCGTGGAGTTGACCGGGAGGATCGACAGCGTGACCGTCACGGGGC
>CAMJCC010000117.1 GCA_946404035.1 uncultured Clostridia bacterium
TTTTCCAGTAGTTCAGCGTCGGGAGCTTCTCTTTCATATACGCGCGCACCTGCGCCTCGGGGAACTGCTCGCTCGCCATGTGGCTGACGCACACGTCGATCAGCGCGTCCATATCGTGATAGGCGTATTCGCCGTTGGCGTAGCACCATTGACAGTATTCCTCGTTCAGACTGCCGTCTTTTTCGCGGCTGACGATCGCGTCCTCCAGCGGCATCCCGCAGCATTGGCAGATCAGCGTGCGGGGCGAGCCGAGCAGCGTGTTGATCGACACGCCGAAAAAGGCGGAGAGCAGTTTCAGCGTTTCGGTATTCGGCACGGTCTCCCCGGTCTCCCAGCGGGACACCGCCTGCCGCGTCACGAACACCCGTTCGGCAAGTTCGTCCTGCGACATCCCTTTTTTGGTCCTCAGTTCATAGATCACGTCTTTGGTTTCCATTCCGTTCACCTCCGCTTATTATCATAGCACGAATGACGCCGACTTGCAAGCAACCCGCCGTTGCTTTTTGCAAAAGAAAACGCGCCCCCGCCGTGCGGCGGGAGCGCGTTGCTCGTTTTTTCAGATCTGTTCGCTTTCGGCGACGTCGCCCTCTTCAAGCGATTCGGTCGCTTTGAAGCGGTCAAAGAGGTCGGTGACCTCCTTGCTCGGCGCCTCGGTCAGAAGCGACACGACGATCGCGGCGGCCATCCCGGCAACAAATCCCGGCAGGATCTCGTACAGGTTGGTGTTGTACGCCACGCTCTTCATATCGTAGTATTCGAAGTTGAAGAGGATCATCCACAGAATATCGACCACGAAGCCCGTGATGATACCCGAGACGGCGCCCTTGTAGTTCAGCCGCTTCCAGTAGAGCGAGAGCAGGATGACGGGACCAAACGCCGCGCCGAACGCGCCCCACGCCGCCGACACCAAACTCATAATGGTGCTGAACGCGGGAACGATCGGGGGATCGCCCGACCCCAGCATCGCGATGCCGAACGCGATCACCGAGATCACGACGACCACGATCCGCCCGACCCACATCACGTTCTTATCGGACGCGTTCTTCTTGATGGAGGTCTTATACACGTCGGACGCAAATGCCGAGGACGCGGCGAGCAGCTGCGAGTCCGCCGTCGACATACTTGCCGCGATGATCGCGGAGATGATGACGCCGCCGAGGAAAACGGGGAAGACCGTGCGCGCCATCTCGACGAAGACCAGGTTCTTGTTGCCGACCATCATATCGCCGAGGAACTGTCTTCCGACGATGCCGACGACCGACGCCATCACGAGGATCAGGGTGGTCCAACCAATACCGATCCAGCGGGATTTCTTCATCTCGTTTTCCGACTTGATGGAGATGTAGCGGACGATGATGTGCGGCATCCCGAAGTATCCGAGACCCCAGCCGAGACCGGTCAGGATGGTCGCCACGCTCACCCAATCAAACTTGCCCGAGGCAAGGAAGTTGTAGTAGTTGGCGGGGATGGTCCCGTCCGCCACGGCGCCGCTCGCTCCGAGCATAGCCACCGCCACGATCGGCGTGACCATCAGAGCCGCCAGCATCAGCATCCCCTGGAAAAAGTCGGTCCAGCACACCGCGTTGAACCCGCCGAGGAAAACGTAGGCGATGATGATCGTGGTCGCGATCGCCATTCCCACGCGGGGATCCAGACCGAACAGCGTCTTCAGCAGACTGCCGCACGCGCTGATGCTCGACGCGCCGTACACGCAGTATACGATGACGAAGATGACGGCGCACACGACCTGAAGCACCGAACTCGAGGACTTGAACCGTTTGGTCAGATACTGCGGGATGGTGATGCTGTCGTCCGCCAGCATCGAATAGCGGCGGAGTTTCGGCGCCACCAGGAACCAGGCGAGGATCGTCCCGATCAGAAGCCCGACCGAGATCCAGACCTGCCCCATACCGGCAAGGTAGATCGAACCGGGAAGCCCCATCAGGACCCACGCGCTCATGTCCGACGCCCCGGCGCTCAGCGCGGCGACCACGCCGCCCATCTTCCGCCCGCCGAGGAAGAAGCTCTTTTCTCCCATATCCTTTCTGCCGCGGACGAAGAAATAGACGCCCATCCCGAGTACGATCGTAAAGTACAGGATAAAGGCGATCAATTCACCGATTTTCATAAGACGATCCTTTCTGACTTGCATATTTATAAACAAACCGCTTTCTATCATACACTATTTTGTCGATAAATGCAAGTCTTAACCTGAATATTATTCCAAAGTTTTTCTCTCCTCCCGTTCTGATCGCCGCGCAAGCGGCACGTCGTTTCCCGCCCGAGGGTGGGAAACATCACTTTCGCCGATCACGGCGAAAACGTCACGTTGCGCCTCGCGCAACACAGTTCTCGCCCGAAAAAAACTTGTCCGACCCTCTTGCAATTCCCGAAAAAGTATGATATACTATTTCCCGTCGCACAGGGGTGTAGTTCAGTTGGTAGAATCGCGGTCTCCAAAACCGTTGGTCCTGGGTTCGAGTCCTAGCGCCCCTGCCAAAAAGCCGTGATTTGCTCGCAAATCACGGCTTTTTTTACAACGGCGACCTTAAGGAGTTACATCTCTTTTGCCGCTTACGGCAAAAACATCACGTAAAGGAGTACCCTATGAAACGGTTTCAAAAAGTCTGGAGCATCCTGCTTGTCCTCGCACTTACGGTCACGGCGCTGACGGCGTACTCGGCGCTGTTCTCCGTCCCCGTTTCCGCCGACGCCGCAACCGACGACGGCTTTTCGCGCCATATCGCGCTGAACGTCGCCGACGGACCGATCAAGATCTATACCGACCGTTACGTTCAGAACGAGGTCGTGCACGAGGGGTTCCCCTGCGACACCACGCTCTACACGATCACGGGCGCCGTCAACTACGCGGATACCGTGATCCGCCTCGTCCAGGACGAAGTGGATCCGTACCCCGTCGCCACGTTCCACGTGGTGTTCAGGGACCTGACGATCCATCCCAACACCTGGTGTTCCGTCGTTCATTTCAAAACGCTGCAGCCCGCTCCGGAAGAGGGAGAGCCGATGCCGATGACCGTCGATCTGCGTCTGGAGGGAAGAAACTATATCGCGGGATACAACCACCCGGGGATCAGAGGGAATGCGGTCGCCAATATCGAGGCCGCCCCCGACTCCTACTCGGTTTTCACCTCCGAATACAGCGGGTCGGAGTTCTCCTTGGACAGCGATCTGACGATGAACAAGATCGGCGACTACGAGATCAAGGTCAACGGCGCCTCAGCCGATCTTGACGCGGGCAAGACCGCAAGACCGGCGGAGCTCATCGGTCCCGACAGCGCCACGCTCGTGCAGGCAAAGATCGACGCGCTGCCCCCGGTCAGCGAGGTCGGAATGTCCGACAAGGACGCGATCGTCGCGGCAAGAGCGGCGTACGCCGCCCTGACGGCAGAGAAGCGGGAGACCGTCGACGCCGACGTCCTGCAGCATCTTACGGACGACGAAGCCGCCATAGCAGAGCAGGAAGCCGCGCTCGCGGCGGCAGCGGCGGAGGAGACCGAGAGCGACCCCGCCCCGAAACGCAAACGCGACCTCACCGCCCTGTGGGTGGTCCTCGGCTTCCTCGGCGGCGCCGGATGCGCCGTCGGGACCCTGTTCCTCATCGAAAAAAAGCGGAAGCCCGCCCGGGAGCCCGAAGCGGATCTTCCCGAGATGAACGGGGAAGACGCGTCCGACGCCGACCGGACCAAACCGTAAGCGCCCCGTCCGCAGTTCTCCGGAAAAATAGTAAAAAGTTGTTGCATTCCGCCGGAAAATATGATACAATATCCGGCGTGTGCGTCCGAAACCGCAAAATCGTGTGACGCCGAAAAGAAAGAGGTTATCCCATGAACTGGTTTGTCGCTGCGCTGATTTGCCTTGTCGGCTGGGGCTTTGCCGATCTCTTCTACAAAAAGGGGACCGACGAAAACGACCGCTACTCGCATCTTCGGATCGCCGTCTGGGTGGGTCTTGTGATGGGGGTTACCGCTTTCGTGATGCTCCCCTTTTCCGAGACCTCGTTCTCCCTCCCCGCGCTGGTCGTCAACGCCGCGAAATACTCCCCCGCGTCGCTCTGCTACATTATCTCGATGGTGATCGGCTACGCCGGGCTCCGCTATCTCGAGGTCAGCATCGTTTCCCCGGTACAGAACGCCTCGGGCGCGATGTCCGCGGTCTTTATGATGGCCTACTTCCTCGTCGTCGGGCGGATCTCCTCGTTCTCCGACGAGTTTGACGTCCCGACCCTGGTCGGCACGGTCCTGATCGTTTGCGGCGTGATCGCGCTCGCCGTCTTCGAGCAGCGTTACGCCCGCGCCGAGGAACTCTCGCTC
>CAMJCC010000118.1 GCA_946404035.1 uncultured Clostridia bacterium
AACGGGGAAAGGGACGCGAGCTTTCTTGTAAGAAAGCTCGGCAAAGAACTTCAATGATGATTGAAGTTAGCGCCACGAAAATCTGCGGATCTTCGTGGCGCGGTTCTATAGCCGATACTGTAACGGTACTCTTTGCTTTCCGTTGATACAATGCCGCCCGGCGGTTTTCGCCGGGCGGCATTTCACGCGACCATAGGGAGCAATTCATGCGCTCAACGAGCGCAATTCACGCCGTTGCGTCTTTTGACGCAACGGCTATTCTCGTTTTTTAAAAACTTTTTTCTCTTCCCTCTTGACAAATCGTGGGCGTGGTGCTATGATAGTTAGCGGTGGCTAACTTGCTCCGGAACCCTCCAAAAAAAAGGAACGAACTAACGAGCCGCTTTCTTTTTACGGAGCGAGTTAGCCATTGCTAACCGCTTAAAAGGAGGGATCGTATGCGTTGGATCGTTTTTCTCGGGATCCTGATCCCCTTTCTCGGAACGGCGCTCGGTTCCGCGTGCGTATTCTTTATGCGGCGGGAACTCCGGGGCGGCGTACAGCGTGCGCTGACCGGGTTTGCCGCGGGCGTGATGGTGGCGGCGTCGGTATTCAGTCTGCTGGTCCCGGCGCTGGAACAAAGCGCCGGTCTCGGTAAACTCTCGTTTCTCCCCTCCGCCGTCGGGTTTGCGCTCGGCATCTTGTTCCTTTTGTTGCTCGATCGGGTGATCCCGCATCTGCATATGTACGCCGAAAAGGCGGAGGGTCCCCTCCGCCGGGCGAAAAAGACCACGATGATGGTCTTTGCCGTCACGCTCCACAATATCCCCGAGGGGATGGCGGTGGGCGTCGTGCTTGCCGGGCTGATCTCGGGGATCACCGAGATCACGGTCGGCGGCGCGCTGGCGCTCTCCATCGGGATCGCGATCCAGAACTTCCCCGAGGGGGCGATCATCTCCATGCCTCTCCACGCGGAGGGAAAGAGCAAGGGGGCGGCGTTTCTCGGCGGGGTGCTCTCGGGCGCGGTCGAACCCGTCGGCGCGTGTCTGACGGTCCTCTTCGCGGGGCTGTTCGTTCCCGCGATGCCCTATCTGCTCGCCTTTGCCGCCGGGGCGATGATCTACGTCGTCGTGGAGGAACTGATCCCCGAAATGGCGGCGGGCGAACACTCGAACATCGGGGTCCTGACCTTTTCGTTCGGGTTTATCCTGATGATGGCGCTCGACGTGGCGCTGGGATAAAAAACCGTTTTCCGATCACTGATTTGCGGCGGAAGCCGCGGAGGTACATACATGAAGATCGTACAGTTTGAGGACGTCTCCAAGATCTACGTCAGCGGGGATCACGTTCTGCGCGCGCTCGATCACGTGAGTTTTTCGCTCGAGGCGGGCAAGTTCGTCGTGATCCTCGGTCCGTCGGGCGCCGGGAAAAGCACCCTGCTGAACCTGCTGGGCGGGCTGGACAACCCGAGCGAGGGCAAGATCGTCGTGGCGGGCAAAGACATCTCGGAACTCTCGGACAACGAACTCGCCGACTACCGCGCGTCGAAGGTCGGGTTCGTGTTTCAGTTCTACAACCTGATCCCGACCCTGACGGTCTACGAGAACGTGGCGCTGGTCGGCGAGATCTCGGCGCACGCGCTCGACGCAAAGGAAATGATCGGGCGCGTCGGGCTCTCCGACCACCTGAACAACTTCCCCTCCGAACTCTCGGGCGGCGAACAGCAGCGCATCTCGATCGCGCGGGCGCTCGCCAAGAACCCCGACGTCCTGCTCTGCGACGAGCCGACCGGGGCGCTGGACTCCGCGACCGGGGTCAGCGTCCTGAAACTTCTGCTTGAAATGACGCGACAGGATCGCAAGACCGTCGTGATCGTCACGCACAACCAGAACATCGCGAAGATGGCGGACGTCGTGATCCGGGTCAAGAACGGAAAGATCAGATCGGTCGAGGAACAGGCGGCGCCGCTCTCGGCGGACGAGGTAGACTGGTGATGCTGGTAAGAAAACTGTTCCGGACGGCGTGGAGTTACCGGGCGCAGTTCATCTCGATGATCGTGATGATCACGCTGGGGATCGGGATCTTTCTCGGCTTCAATATGGAGTGGAAGACCATCGAGGTCGACGTCTTTGGCTTTTTTGAGCAATCAAAATACGCCGACTACCGCCTCTACGACGAAACCGGCTTTTCGGACGCGGATCTTGCCGCCGTCGCCTCGATCGACGGGGTGGACGCCGCGACGCGGTTCCTTTCGGTCAACCTTGACGTTAAGGGGGAGAGCAAAAAGTCGCTTGCCCTCGACGTGTCGGAAAACTTTACCGTTTCGGGTTTCGTTCTGATCTCCGGGGCGGAATACGACCCCGACGGCGACGGCTTCTGGCTCTCGGACAAATTCGCCGAAAAGAACGGGATCGCGCCGGGCGACCGGCTCGTCCTCTCTTTCCGGGGCTCCGAGATCGCGGGAGAGGTCGTCGGGCTGATCAAGGCGGGCGAACATATGATCTGCCTGCCCGACGCCAATCAAGTGATGCCTGATTACAGCACGTTCGGTTTCGCTTATACTTCCCCCGCGAAACTGACCGCCGTTCTGCGCGAGCAGGTGATCGGGACGCTGGCGGCTGAATACGAAAACGCCGGGATGAGCGCCGACGACGCCCGCGCCGCGGCGGAAGCGGCGGCGACAGACGAACTGATCGACGAGGCGAGAACGCAGTCGTTCCCCTCGATCCATCTGCTTTCCGGGCTCGGAAAAGCCGAGCTGGAAGACGCGGTGAAAGAAAAACTCGGGCGAACGGTCATGGTGGTCCCGAAGAGCGATCACACCGTCTATCACGAAGCGATGGGAGAAGCGACCGAGGGCAAGACCATGGGCTCGGTCCTCCCCGTCCTGTTCCTCGCGATCGCGATTTTGACGATGGTGACGACGATGCACCGCATCGCCGGCAAGGAAAAAACGCAGATCGGAACGCTGAAAGCGTTGGGGTTCAAGAACCGGACCATTCTTCTCCACTATTCGCTCTACGGTCTCATCATCGGTCTTGTCGGCGCAGGGCTGGGCGTTCTGCTCGGGTTCGCGGTCTGCAAAGCGGTGATGAGCGAAAACGGGATGATGGGCACCTATTTCGATATGCCCGACTGGTCGAGCGCGATCCCCGCGTTCTGCTATCCCGTCGTCGTCGGGACGGTCGCTCTGCTCGCCCTGATCTGCTGCCTGTCGGTCAAGCGCCAACTGCGCGGCTCCGCCGCCGAGGCGCTCCGCCCCTACGTCCCGAAAAAGATGAAGAAAAGTTTTCTTGAACGGTTCGGCTTCTTCGGGAAACTCGGGTTTGCGACCAAGTGGAATATGCGGGACCTGTTCCGGCACAAGAGCCGGTTCGCGATGACCCTGATCGGCATTATCGGCTGTATGGTCCTCTTGGTCGGGGGGCTCGGGATGCGCGACACGATGGCGGGCTTCCTGGATCTGCTCGACAACGACGTTTCGCACTACACGACCAAGGTCAATCTGGTAGACAACGTCGGCTACGACGAGGCGAAAGACCTGATCGCCGACCTTGACGGCGACTGGGAGAGTCTCTCGGGGATCAGTCTGGACGGCGACACCGTGACGCTCGATATCCTGCACCTGGAGCGCGGGATGCTCTCGGTGATTGACGAGAAGAACCGCGAGATCGCCCTCTCCGACGAGGGCGTCTACCTCTGTCTGCGGCTGAAAGACCGGGCGAAGATCGGGGAGGAGATCGAGTTCTCACCCTACGGGAGCACCGAGACCTACCGCGCGAAAGTAATCGGCTACAACCGCTCGGTGATGACCGAGAGCGTTACGATGACCGACGCCCTGGCGGACCGGCTCGGGATCCGATATTCGGTCTCGACGATCTATACCGACGTCGGGGTCGTCGACGTCCCGACGTCCCCCCTGATCGCGGGAACGCAGGACAAGGCGCAGTTGATGGACAGTTTCGGGAGTTTCACGAAAATACTGAACGGTATGGTCTACATCCTGATCGGCGCCGCCGTGATCCTCGGGATCGTGGTGCTCTACAACCTCGGGATCATGAGTTACGTCGAGCGCTCGCGGGAACTCGCGACCCTGCGCGTGCTCGGGTTCCGGAGCAAAAAGATCGGACAGCTGCTCATCTCGCAGAACGTCTGGCTGACGGTGATCGGGGTGGCGCTCGGACTGCCCGCCGGGGTCGGGGTGCTGGAGATCCTGCTGAAAGCCCTTGCCGGAGAATACGAAATGAAACTGATGCTCGGATGGGCGACCTACGTCGTGTCGGTTTTGCTGACTTTCGGCGTCTCGCTTCTG
>CAMJCC010000119.1 GCA_946404035.1 uncultured Clostridia bacterium
GAAGACGGTTTTGCCGAACGTGAAGCACCCCTCGGGGTCGGGGAGATCGAAGCCGGTCGACACCTCGACGTTCCGGGTGTAGTTGATCCCGGTCTCGTCGGCGATCCGTTTCAGTTCCGCAAGGTCCTTGTCCGACACGGTATAGACGGTCTCGCGGCGCAAATAGTTCACGCCGGGGCGCGGGGCAAACGCCCGGTTTCCCTTTCCCGCCATCGACGCGGGTTCCCAGATCGCGTCCACGGCGAAGACCGCCGCGCGTTCCCCGCCGGGAAGCGTCAGGATCGCGGGGCGCTCGGCTTCGTCAAGACCCCGCCCGGTCCCGGCGTGGGCGTAGCCGCGCCCGTCGAGGAAATCGATGGTCGAGATCAGACCGGGATAGGCGAAATCCATACAGTGGTTGTTCGCCGTCCCGTAGAAATCAAAGCCGAAAGAGGCGATATCGTCAAAGACGTTTTTCGGCGTGGCGAGGTAGCATCCCCCGCTGTACTGGTTGGCGTAACCGCCGTACTCGACGACGTTGGTCTCGAGGTTGGTCAGTTTGAGGTCGATCCCGCGGAGAAAAGCGTCAAGTTCCCCCCGGATCGCGGCGTACTCCTTGGGGAACGGCGCCGTAAAGAGGGCGTCCCCGGTTGCGGTAACGGTAAACGACATTGTGTTTTCCTTTCTATGTAAGGTGAAATTCAGCGCCAGTCGGGTTTCCCTTTCAGCGTGGCGTAGAGCGTACGGTAACTGTCGCGGCGGGACGAGGGGATCTCCCCGTCCCGGACCGCCCGGGCGACGGCGCACTCGTCGGGTCCCTCCCCGGTGTGGGTGCAATCGGCGTAGCGGCACTTGCCGCGGTAGGCGGCAAACTCCGGGAACGCGTCGAAGAGTTCGGGGAGCGAAAAGAAGTCGAAGCGCGCGAAATCCAGCATCGAGAAGCCCGGCGTGTCGGCGACAAACCCGCCCCACTCGGGGAACAGTTCGACGTGGCGGGTGGTATGCTTGCCGCGCTCGACACGGCGGCTGATCTCTCCGGTTTCCAGCGAAACGCCGGGGAGAAGCCGGTTGAGCAGGGTCGATTTTCCGACCCCCGACGCGCCGGCAAACGCCGCGGTCAGCCCGCTTTCGAGTTGCCCGAACAGATCGGCGCGGAGCGCGTCAATCCCCTCCCCCGAGAGCGAGGAGACCGTGAAGACGGGATAACCGACCCGGCGGTAAATCTCGGCGTAATACTCCGCCGCCGCCTTGTCCCCGTCGGTCTTGGTCACGACCAGGGCGGCGCGGATCGCCTTGTTTTCGGCGATGGCGAGCAGTTTATCGAGGGTCTCGAGCGCCGGCGCGGGACGCGCGGCGGCGATGACGCAGTAGAGGGCGTCCAGGTTGGCGATGGGCGGGCGGATCAGCGCGTTTTTGCGGGGGAAGACCTTTTCGATCACGTATTCCCCGTCGGGGGCGGCAAGTTCGACCCGGTCGCCGATCAGCACCTTGTCCTCGTCGCGTTTGAGCGTGCCTCTGGCGCGGCAGGCGATGCGCCCCGCGTCGGTCAGGACCTCGAACAGACCTCCCAGTCCCTTGACGACGACCCCGGTCATACGGTCCCCTCCCCGCCCTTGGCGGCGCTCTGCCGCCGGAGTTGTCCGCAGGCGGCGTTGACGTCGGACCCGAGGCGGCGGCGTACCGTCGCCGTCACGCCGAGACGGTTGAGCGTATCCGCAAAGCGGCGCGCCGCTTCGCCGTCGGGGGTCTTGTACCCGGTCTCTTTCACCTCGTTCAGCCGGATCAGGTTGACGTGGAGCGGGCGGTCGGGGAGATACATTTTCAGCAGCCCCGCGAGCCGCTTCGCCTCGTCTGGCGTATCGTTTTCCCCGGCGATCAGCGTATATTCAAACGAGATCCGACGCCCCGTCGCGTCAAAATAGGCGGCGCAGGCGTTCAGCAGTTGATCCAGGTCCCATTTCCGGTTGACCGGCATGATGCGCGAACGGCGCGCGTCGTCGGAGGCGTGGAGCGAGATCGAGAGCGTGATGGGCAGGTCCTCTTTCGCGAGGTCGTAGATCTTCGGCACGACGCCGCAGGTCGAGAGCGAGATATGGCGGTAGCCGATCCCGAGCCCCTCGGCGCGGTTGACAAGGCGGAGGAAGCGCAGGACGTTGTCGTAATTGTCGAGCGGTTCCCCGATGCCCATGATGACGATCCCGTCGATCCTCTCCCCCGCGTCGCGGGCGAGCGCCGCCACCTCCCCGACCATCTCCCCGGCGGTAAGGTTGCGGACGCGGCCGCCGATGGTCGAGGCGCAGAACGCGCATCCCATCGCGCACCCGACCTGCGAGGACACGCAGACCGTGGTGCCGTGTTCGTATCTCATCAAGACCGCCTCGACGGCGTTGCCGTCAAAGAGCCGCAACAGGTATTTGACCGTTCCGTCGAGCGCCGAGGCGTGCTTTTCCGCGATCCTCGGCGTGGCGTCGGGGTAGGTCGCCGCGAGCTCGTCCCGCAGTTTTTTGGGCAGCGTGGAGATCTCCCCGACCGAAAGCCCGCGCGAGAACGCCGAAAAGACCTGCTTCGCGCGGTAGGCGGGTTGCCCGAGCGACGAGAACAGGTCACGTAGTTCCTCCGGGGTCATGGAGAGCAGGTCGAGGGGACGGTCCATACCGGTCTCCTTTCGTTTATTAGGGAGCGACGCGCTCGATCAGGGCGTAAAAGAAGCCGTCGGTCCCGTGAACGTGCGGATAGAGCGTGAGTTCGCCCGCGGGGGCGTCGAGCCCGCCGACCGCAAAGGGTACGCGGCGGAAAGCCGGGTGGGTCGCAAGGAACGCCGCCACGACCTCCCCGTTTTCCCTCGGGTCGAGCGTACAGGTCGAGTAAAGCAGTCTGCCGCCCGGGGCAAGATACTCTGCCGAGGCGGAAAGAAGTTTTGCTTGCAGGGCGGGCAATTCCGCCACGCGGTCCAGCGCGCGGTAGCGAAGATCGGGCTTTTTCCCGATCACGCCGAGCCCCGAGCAGGGCACGTCGCAGAGCACGCCGTCGCACCGACCGAGAAGCGCGGGGTCGGGGTCGCATCCGTCGCGGCAGGAAACCGAAACCGACGACAGCCCGAGCCGGGCGGCGCCGTCGACGATCAGGGGCAGTTTGCTGTCGTGCAGGTCGAACGCGTACACCTTTCCCCGGTCGCCCATTTTGATCGCGGCAGCAAAACTCTTGCCGCCCGGGCAGGCGCAGGGATCGACGACGGTCGCGCCCGGCGCGGGGGAAAGGATCCGGGAGGCGAGCTGCGCCGCCTCGTCCTGCACGAAGAACAGCCCGTCCGAGAAGCCGGGGATATTGGTGACGGGGGGCGCGTTCAAAAGGGTAAGACCCACGGGGGAATACGCCGTCGGGCGGCATTCGATCCCCGCCGCGCGGAACTTGTCGGCAAGTTCTTCCCTCTTCGTTTTCAGCGTATTGACCGCGACGGTCAGGGGACGTTCGCCGTCAAAGGCGGCAAGGAGTTTTTCGGTCTCGTCCCCGCCGAGCAGGTCGATCAAATGCCGGACGAGGTCGGGCGGAAAGGAATAGGCGACAGAAAGATAGCGGGCGAGCCCCCTCTCCCGTGCGGGAAACGGGAGCGCGACCGTGCCGTCGGGCGACTTGAACTGCCGGAGCGCCGACCTGAGGACCCCGTTGACGAAACCGCGCTCCCCCCGCGACGAGGCGAGCGAAACGGTCAGGTCGACCGCGGCGTGGTCGGGCAGATCCATCCAGAACAGTTGATAGAACCCCAGCCGCAGGATATTGCGGGTACCCGGCGCGAGGTCGGAACGGGCGGCGACCCGCCCGATCAGGTAGTCGAGGGTGATCTTGCGCTCGACCGTCCCGTAAAGCAACGCGGTCAGAAACCCGCGCTCGGAGGACGAGAGTTCAGAGGTCGCGGGGGAGTTCAGCGCCAGGTTCAGGTAGGTATCGTCGCGCTCCCAGCCGTCGAGCAGCCGCAGCGCGATCCGCCGCACGTCCGCCATCAAAGCGCCTCCCCGATCGGGGTTTTCCTGCCGCGCAGGTAGTCGGCGGCAGTCATCCCGCCCTTGCCCTCTGGTTTGATCCTTACAAGGTCAAGCGCG
>CAMJCC010000120.1 GCA_946404035.1 uncultured Clostridia bacterium
ACCCGCGTAAAGAAAGCGGACGGGGAAGGAGGCGGCGACCGTGTTTGAGTTCCTGAAACGCAAGAAGAACGCCGCCGCGAGCGAGACCGCCTCGCGCCTGCCCGAAAAGGGCCCCGTCGCCGAGAACGGCAAAGAGATCCTGCTCTCGCTGAAAAACGTGGACATCACGTTCGGACGGGGCGACCGCGCCGTCCGCGCGGTGAAGAACGCGACCTTCGACATCTACAAGGGCGAGACCTTCTCGCTCGTCGGCGAGTCCGGGTCGGGCAAGACCACCATCGGGCGCGCCGTCATCCGCGTCAATCCTTGCGCCGCCGGCGAGATCCTCTACAAGGGCGTCCGGATCTCCGGCAGGATCCCGCGTTCGCTTGACCGGCAGGTCATCCGGAACATCCAGATGGTGTTCCAGGATCCCGCCGCCTCGCTGAACGAGCGCGCGACGGTCGACTATATCATCTCGGAGGGGCTGTACAACTTCCACCTCTACGAGAACGAAGCCGACCGCGTCAGAAAGGTCGAGCACATGATCGAGGAGGTCGGACTGCTCCCCGAGCATCTGACCCGTTACCCGCACGAGTTCTCGGGCGGACAGCGCCAGCGCATCGGGCTTGCGCGCTGTATGGTCATGGAGCCGGAGCTGGTCGTGGCGGACGAGCCGATCTCGGCGCTTGACGTTTCGATCCGCGCGCAGGTCTTGAACCTGCTCAAAAAGTTCCAGAAAGAGCGGGATACCACCTATCTCTTCATCGCGCACGACCTCTCCATCGTCCGGTTCATTTCCGACCGGATCGGCGTTATCTACAAGGGCAATATCGTGGAGATCGCAGAGGCGGAGGAGCTCTTCAACTATCCGCTCCATCCCTACACGCGCAGTTTGATCTCCGCGATCCCGATCCCCGATCCGCGCCTGGAAAAGAACAAGGTGCTCTTCACCTACGATCCGTCGGTCCACGACTACTCCGAGGAGCAGCCGGAGCTGGTCTGCATCGGGCACGATCACTACGTGTTCGGCAGTCCGAGCGAGATCGCGGAATACACCGCGACGCGCGAAAAGAACGTCCCCCTGAAACCCGTGACGGTCCTGACCCCCGAGGCGCTCGCCGCCTACGAGGAGGAAAAGGAGACCGAGGTCGTGACCGAACCGATCCTGGAACACCCCCTGCACGACACGGGGAACAAGTGGTATCTGGTCGGCGGGTTCTTCCTCCCGATCATCGGGCTGATCGGCGGAGCGATCTTCAAAAAGTACAACTATATCCGCAACTACCGCACCTGCAAGCGCGGTTCGATCATCGGGCTGATCGTGCGCGGCGCGCTGGTCGCACTCTACGGGATCGGGCTGCTGCTCGCTCTCTTGTGACCGTATGCGCCGTCGTGCACCCGACCCCAACCGCAACCCGGGCGTCCGCCCGGTCAAGCGGGTCGAACTGTCCTCCCGGCATCCGCTGTTACGCCTGATCGTCGTGATCGTTCTTCTCCTGATCGGCGTCGGCGCCATCACGTTTGCCGTGAACGCGTGGCTGAACAGCGGTACCGGCTGGCAGGAGATCAAAGTTTCGTCGGTCGAAAGCTGCCCGGAGAGCGGGGACTTTACGCTGCTCTGCGATCTCGGGAACAAGGGCGGCGAGGCGCGCCGCAAGAAAAAGGCGCTGACCGAACTCTATACCGCCGCGCTCTCGCGCGCGGCGGCGCTTTTCGACGCCGAAAACGACCACGACGGAAAATCGGATCTCTACCGGCTGAACCACAGCGTCGGGCAGGAGATCACGGTCTCGGACGAGTTCTACCGGGCGCTTGAGATCGCGCTCGCGGACGGTCGTCGGGACCTGTTCCTCGGGCCCGTGGCGTACCGCTACGAGGTGCTGTTCTCGATCACGGAGAACGATCTGCTCGCCGCCGAGAACGACCCGCAAAAGAACGCGGCGCTGGACGACGTCGTCCGGCGGACGGTCGCGTTTGCAAAAGACCCCTACGACGTGTCGCTTTCACTCAACGGCGAGGGGCGGGTCCTGCTCTCGGTCAGTTCCGATTACCGCGCCTTTGCAGAGGAGAACGGGATCGAGGAGTTTATCGGTTTCTTCCGGCTGAAAAACGCGCTGATCGTCGATCTGGTATCCGACGAACTGAACGCCGAGGAGGGCTGCCCCGAGGGGGTGCTGACCTCCTACGACGGGTTCGCGAGAGGGATCGGGTCGTCGGAGGGTTACGACTTCCCGGTCTACGACGACGTCGGCAACCGGGTCGCGCGGGTCGCCGTGCTGTCCGGTTCGTCGCCGAGGGCGACGGCGAGCTTCCGGCGCTTTCCGATCACGGCGTACGAGGAGACCTTCCGCTGCTATCGGTACGCGGACGGGGAACTCCGGATGGGGGACCTCGACCCGACCGACGGTAAACTCAAGGCGGCGGCAAAAGGGCTGACGCTCTACTCGACGGAGAAGAGCTGCGCGGAACTGTACCTTGCCGGCGTGTCGGTCTACGCCGCCGACGAACTGAACACCGCGGCTCTCGCGGCGCTCCCCGCGTCCGGCGTGCAGTATATCTGCCTTGCGGGCGAAAAGATCCGGTACAGCGATACCACCCTGACGACGACCGAACAGGCATACCCGGACTACGTGATCACCCCGGCAAATTGACCTGCCGATAACGATAGAGAGCCGCCCCGTTGGGGCGGCTCTCTATATGGTTTTGAGGGTTCAGTTCTCTGCGGGGGCGTCCGGGGCGGGGGGTTCCGGCGCGTTTTCCTGCAGGATCTTCTTTTTCTCGGCGCGTTCGACCACCCCGACAAAGAAGAACGAGAACAGATTTCCGAGCGCGTCGGCCATCAGCGACAGCCCGAACATGATCAGGATCGGCTTGACCTCGCCGCCCTCCATCCGGATGACGATGAAACTCAGCGCGATGATCAAAATGGAGAGGACCAGCAGCGCCCAGCACGCCTTGGACTTGAACTGCCGCGCGCGGACGACGGTCTGCAACTTGAACGACGCGTCGATGATGAGGAAGAGCGACACCAGCGAGGGAATGAACTCTTTGATCTGCTCCCGCAGGATCAGGCAGAGGATACCGGCGATCGCGGCGATCGACGCCGCGACGATCCCGACGGCAAAGCGGAAGCCGCGCCGCTTGTCGGACAGCACCCGGATCGCCTGCACCGCCCCGAGCAGGAGCGTGACGACGCCGACCGTGATGGCGACCACGTCCAGCGTTTTGCCGGGGTAAGCAAGGATCAGGATCCCCGCTCCGCCGATCAAAACGGCGAGCCAGAGATACCCCCAGTTGATCTCTTTGATTTTCTTTACGATGCCCATACCATCCGTCCTTTCTTTCGCGCCGGGGCTCTCCCCCGCGCGTCTGCACCTATTGTAACACGCGCCGGGGGAAAAGTCAAGCGCCGCCGCCCGCCCGCGTCCGAGCCCGCCCGCCGAAATTTTCTTCAAAAAAACTTGACAAATCCGATACGCTGTGATATTATACATAAGTGCGACAAGCCCCTGTAGCTCAGTTGGTAGAGCATTTGACTTTTAATCAAAGGGTCCGGAGTTCGAATCTCCGCAGGAGCACCACCCCCGAAACGCCTGATTTTACAGGTTGTTTCGGGTTTTTTGTTTACTCCAGACTTTAGACCCTTTGATTATAGTTCATTCAAAACCGCCGATCTTAGCGGTAGTGTTTTCAGACTGAAAACGATCAAGCGGGGAATAGTTCACAAACTCCCGCAAGACCTTACGTTGCGCGAGGTGAAGATACCGCTTCACCATCTCGAGCGACGTATGCCCCAGAAGCATCTGGAGAGAGTAGATGTTTCCGCCGTTTTCAAGGTAACGCGTTGCGAAAGTGTGTCGCAACAGATGCGGATAGATCCGAGGGACAACCGCTTTCAACCGGCGAAACATCATCTTAACCGTCGCCTCAGTCATCGGTAGAAAAGAACCGTCTTCTTCCCTGGTCGAAAGGAACAGGAAAGGAGACCGAGGTGCGATCGACAGATAATGGAGAAGAAGATCCCGCGTCTGATTTCCGAAAGGGAC
>CAMJCC010000121.1 GCA_946404035.1 uncultured Clostridia bacterium
GGATAATGGTTTTTCGCAACCGCCCCCGTGATGCGGACGCCGCCGACGGGAAGCCCCCGGCAAAGGACGACGCCCCAGCCGTCGGAGAGCCCCGGAGCGGGGATCACGTCGCCGTGCAGGTAAGCGGCAAGGGCGGGATCGTCGCACGCAAGATCGAGCGTCCGCGCAAAGTCCGCGCCGTAGGCGGAGAAAAAGGCGTGGTGCGGGACCAGCCGCCCGGAGCGGATCTCCCCGAGCGTCACGCCGTTTGCGTAGATCAGCTTTTCGGGGAGCGGCAGAGCGGCGGGGGACAGGACGAGTTTGCCCTTAAACGGCGTCGGCGCGACGGCGGGGCGAACGGTCAGCGCGTCGGATAAGAACGCGTCGGCAAGCCGCGCGTCCTCTTTGCTTGGGCAAACTTCCCTCGCGTCCTTTCGTTTTTGCGGCGCGACGCGCCCGATCGGAGCGGTCAGGCGGAAGAGAGCGAAGAACTGCCCCTCTCCGCCGAAAAGCCCCCCGCCCGAGTGCGGATAGTGCCGCCGCGTTTCTCCCACGGGAACGCCGGGAGCGGAAAGTCCCGGGTCGGTGTAGGAGAGAACGGTCGGGTCGGTCACGGGGACGAGCGAGAGTTGGGGGTACTCCCGGAGCAGCCACGCGACGGTCTCCTCGTTCTCCTCGGGCGCGTAGGTGCAGGTCGAGTAGACCAGCGCGCCGCCCTCTTTCAGAGCGGGGAGCGACGCCGAGAGGATGGCGCGCTGACGGGCGGCGCAGGACGAGGGGGACGCGGGGTCCCACTCGCCGACAGCCTCCGGGGTCTTGCGGAACATCCCCTCGCCCGAGCAGGGCGCGTCCACGACCAGAACGTCGAAAAAGCCCGGGGCATACTCCCCGAACGCGCGGGGTTCGGTATTGGTCACGATCACGCGGCGAAGCCCCAGCCGCTCGACGTTACCGGCAAGGACCGAACAGCGCGAGGGGACGATCTCGTTCGATACGAGCAAACCGTCCTCCCCGACGGCGCAGGCGAGTTGAAAGGTCTTGCCGCCCGGCGCGGCGCAAAGGTCCAGCGCGCGCGCGCCGGGGGGGATCAGCCCCTCGAGGACGGCTGCCGCGACCGGGAGCATCGCCGCCGGTTCCTGCAGATAGAACGCGCCGGCGTGGTGGAGCGGGTGCCGCCCGATCCGCTCGTCGGTATCAAGGAAGTAGGCGCCCCCGATCCCGGGGATCGGACGGACCGGCAACCGGGACAAAACCGACGGGTCGGACGCGGGGTTCAGACGCAGTCCGCGGACCGGCGGCGCCTCCATTGCGGACAAAAACTCCCCGTAAGCGTCCCCGAGTATCTCCCGCATCCGGGAGAGGAACGCCGCGGGCAGTTCCCCGCCCCCCGTGACCGTGCGTTTTTCCATCTCGTCCCTCCGTCGTGTATTCTCCACCATTATACTCCGCTTTCGCGGGAAAAACAAGCCCTTTCCGCCCGACCTCCGGCGTTATCGGATCACTTGCCCGAAAAGCGGGCGCGGTACTGCGTCGGGGTGATCTTCGCGTGCTTTTTGAACTGGCGCGAAAAGTAGTTGTAGTCCTCGTAGCCCACCTGGACCGCGATCTCGGGGAGCGAATAGTCGGTGTAGGCAAGCAGTTCCTTGGCTTTCCGCATCCGCTCCTCGATCACGTAGTCAACGATCGACCGCTTCATTTCCTTTTTGAACACGTTGTTGCAGTAGGACACCGAAAAATGGAACCGCTCGGAAATGCTCTCCAGAGTGATCTTCTCGGCGTAGTGTTGCAAGAGGTAGTTCTTGATCTCGAGCGCCAAGGGATGCTTTTGCGCGTTGCTGACGTTGTCCCGGATCAGAAGCAGCAGCGCACCGAGGACGTACGCGATCTTCTCGTGCGCGTTCTCCGCGGCGAGAAAGCCGTCGCAGGCGGTGACGAGCAGGTCTGCCCTGGCGCTCTGCGCGTCGCGCGTGACGGTGGGGACGGCGGACAGGTCCAGATCGGTCGTAAAGTTGAAACTGACGTACTCGGAAACGATCGTGGAGTCCAGCCGCTGCCGGACCTCGCCGGGCCGGATCAGGATGAAGTCCCCCGCCCCGAGTTCGACCGTAGCGCCCCGGTCCACGTAGTAGAGGACGCCCCGCAAAACGATCGTCAGGTCGTAGTAGCGGATCGCTCTTCTCGTCACGTGGCGCGGGCAGACGTCGAAATGATGGTTGTAATAGCTCAGCGTGATGGGTTCCATAGTATCAGATCGTGCTAAAACCTCGAAAAGGAAAAGCACATCCTCCATTGATATTATATCGCGCGAGGAGTATAATTAGATTGTATCATAGTTTGCGCAATTTGGCAAGAGTATGGGCGAAATATGTACAAATGGCACAAAACGAGCAAGAACCGGCATCTTCGCCCCCCGCCGTCGCCCTGCAAAGAGATCCGCGGGCGACGAAAACGGAAAGTGCGGAACACCCGCACGATAGACGAAAGGAGAAACGAGTTTTGAAACGCACGGTCGCGCTATTTCTGGCGCTGCTTCTCATCGCTGTGGCGCTCGCGTCCTGCACCGTCCAAAAGGGCGATGCGAAAACGACCGCGGCAACGACCGCCCGGACCGCGGAGCAAACGACCGGCGCGACCACGCCGTCCCAAACCGACGCGACGACCGCCGTCAAAACCGACCCGCCCCCGGCAAGTACGACCTCCGGCGAGACCGAGCCCGCCGAGACCTCCCCGGCAGCGCCGGACGACGAATATACCAAAAACTATTGACCCCCGATCCTATCCAAAACCGACACCCGATTTCAGAAAAGGAGAACCCCATGAGAAAAACAGTCAGATTTTTCAGTTTGGCATTGGTGGTCCTGATGATCGTGCCGATGCTCGCCGCGCTTCCGATCAAGGTGAGCGCGACGGAACCCTCCTACGACGCCTCCGAGGAGGGCACCCTGCTCCGCGCCGTCAACTTTAAGGCGTCCTACTGGAAGCAAGGGTTTTACGACGACAACAACAGCGACGCTACCGCCGCAGTTTCCGGCGACGGCACTTCGGTCAAACTGACGGTCACAGCCGAAAAATACAAGCGCGCCATCTGGGGCGGCTTTTATCCTGGCGCCGGAGACGACGTAGACGAGTATGAAGCGGCTCTTGGCGCCGTTCTTCCGATGAAAGCGGGCGCGAAGTACACGATGACTTTCGATCTGACGATCGGGAACAACAACGTTGGTTTCGGGATCATGGTGGACGGCAACAACGATCTGCTGATCCGCGGGAACGGTCAATCCCGGTGGTATCAATGGAACACGTCAAAAGTCGGTGAAACCGCGGACGACAACGAAAAATGGAATTTTCACTACGCCTCCGGCTCTTCCACCCGCGACAAGCAGACCTACGCCATCACGGTGGACTACGACACCAAGACGATGGAACTCTGGATCAAGGACACGACCGACGGCTGTTTCTACTTCTGCCGGTCGATCACCTACGACGGCTCCGGCGTGTGGGATTCGTCCTATTTCAGATGCCGGCTCTACGCGAGATCCATGAGCGGGGATCCGAATTCCACGTATACTGCCGAGGTCGCGAACCTGCGGATCTACAAGGGCAACGCGCTGAAACTCCAGTCGGGGAACGGATATCAACTCGGGTACTGGTCCCGTATGGACGGCGATAACCTCCTGGACGTGGACTTTGATTCCGACGCGGATTGGTGGGATCCCGGTTTCGTCATCACGGGCGAGCAGGCCAACAACAACGACGATCTGGAGATCTCCGTCA
>CAMJCC010000122.1 GCA_946404035.1 uncultured Clostridia bacterium
AAGGTCGAACCGTATCTGGAACGGTGCGTGCGCTCGATCCTTTGCCAAACCTATCAAAATTTGGAAATCATCCTGGTGGACGACGGCTCGCCCGACCGCTGTGGCGAGATGTGCGACGCGTTTGCCAAAGAGGATGCTCGCATCCGGGTCTTGCATAAGGAGAACGGCGGGTTGTCGGACGCGCGCAACGCGGGACTGGACGCCATGCAGGGAGAACTGGTCGGCTTCGTTGACGGTGATGACTGGATCTACCCGGAGTTCTACGATGCTTTATATCGCAACCTGATCACGTTCGACGCTGATCTTGCCGAGGGCGGTATCGTTAAAATGTTTGACAGCGGGGAAACCGAAGAGCAGAACGCCTTTACGGAGCCAACCTGTTTTGCAGGGCAAAATGGCTTGGAAGCCTATTTGGTGGATGATAAGATCCCCAGTTACGCCTGCACCAAACTGTTCTGCGCGCGCCTGTTTGAAGGATTGCGTTTCCCGGTCGGGGTCGCATACGAAGATCTGGCACTTTTACCCCGGGTGTTCGACCGCGCCGAGCGGTTCGTCTGTGTTCCGGAAAACCTCTATGCCTATTGCCTGCGAGAGGATAGCATTTGCGCGGTGCAGGGATCCAAACAGACTTTCGGTCTTTTTAACGCTTTTGCCGAACGGTATCGGTTTGCAAAAGAGAAAGAACTAAACCAGGGGGTCATTGAGATCTGCCTTGCCAAAGCGTGCGTCTTTGCGCTACGCGGGGTCAAGCGGATCCCGGGCAAAACGGAACGGGAAAAAGCCTATCTCCTTGAGATCCGGCATTTTTTGAGGATCTATCGCAAAGAAATCAGCCGTAATCCACGGATCGGGAAAACGGAGCATCGGAAAATCAAACTGGTCCGATGGGTCTATCCCGTATTCCGTATTCGTTACAGAAAAGAACGTGTTTAAAAACGCGCAGTATTTCAAACGGCATTCGTGCTTTTGTTTTATAAAAGGGCACGAATGCGAACGCCGAAGAAAGGAATGGTCCTATATATGACAGAGAAAAAACCGTTTCTCGTTGACGTGCCGGTAATGATCCTGTTTTTCAATCGTCCGTCGACTTTGAAACAGGTCTTCGCCGCGGTGAAGCAGGCGCGCCCGTCGGTTTTGCTCCTCGCGCAGGACGGCGCGAGAGCCGACCGCCCGGACGACGCCGAAAAGATCGCCGCGTGCCGAAAGATCGTTAAAGATATTGACTGGGACTGTCAAGTTCATTATAATTATGCAGAGACCAACCTTTCCTGCGACCACCGGGAGTTTACCGCGCTTGATTGGGCGTTTACCCTGGTCGACCGACTGATCGTCTTAGAGGACGACTGCGTCCCCTGCCAAACTTTTTTCCCGTTTTGCGCCGAACTTCTCGAACGGTATCGGTCGGACGAGCGGGTGGATCGCATCTGCGGTCTGAACCGGATCGAAACCTACGACGCGGGGGAGAGCGACTACCTGTTTTCCACCATCGCGTCGGGGATCGGTTGGGCAACGTGGAAACGGAACTGGGATAAGGTGATGGAGCTTGCCGACTATTCCTTTTTGGACGATCCCGAATTGGTCAATGTTTTCAACGCTTCGCGAAAAACCATCGCCGACCGGAACTACGGCGATCTCATCGAAGATAGCCGGAAGCTCCGGGAACAGAACCGGGCGAGCGGCAAGTACACCTCTTGGGAAAACCTCGTCGGGATCAATTCGCTGCTCAATTCTTCGCTGATCATTACCCCAAAGAAAAACATGATCAAAAATATCGGCGCGACCGCCGATGCCACGCATTATTCGGAACTCAAATACTGCGATCCCATCGTGCGCCGGATCTTGCAGATGGACGTTTATGACGTTCAGTTTCCGCTCAAACACCCCGCGCGTATCATCCGGGACGTGCGCTATGAAAAATTGCACTACCGGATAATCCATAAATCCTGGCTCAAAAAGAAGTTCTTCAAACTCCAAGTCGGGCTCAAACGGCTGTTTTGCGGAGATTGGAAAGGTCTCAAAAAGGCACTTGACAGAAGGTTGAAAAAGAAATGACGGAACAAGAGCAAAGCATAAGCCGCCGCCTGTATTGCCTCCGGGTTTTCGCGATCCTTTCGGTGATCCTGGCACATTCATCCTATACGGAGGTGCAGGCAGAGACGGCAGTCAAACTACTCGGCGCGTTTTCCACCGTCGGTGTGGTGATCTTCTTTACTTTGAGCGGCTGTTTCTTCCGGGATTACGACAAGGGGTTCGGCTATTTCTTCCGAAAAAAGATCCTCTGGTTCCTGATCCCGTGGGCATTCTGGGGCGTGGCGACCTATTCGGTCAACTTTTTGAACAACGGTTTTTCTTTTCGGTTGCTTCCTGCCGGCAACTACCTGATCGGAAACGGTTCCTACCTCTATTTTCTCTCGGTTCTGACGATCCTTTTTCTGGTCTACTACCGGCTCCATCGGTATTTGTGGTTTCACTTTCTGATGATCGGGCTGTCACTCGTTTCGATCTTTCTGACGGTGGTGGAAGTCATCCCCGTGGGAGTTTCGGCAGAGAAGTGGCTGTTCACGTCTTATAACCCTTATCTGAACCCGCTGAACTGGGCTGGCTTCTTCTCTGCAGGCGCGCTGCTGCGGAAATATCGGCTTTTTGAGAGATGGTACGCGTTGCCCAAACTCGTTCATGCCTGTATCGGCGTTTTTCTCCTTGCCGGCTGGCTGCCGTTGGCGTTGCTTTCAAACGAATCGCTCAACTATTACTGGGCGCGGTTCAGTTTGTTGAATGAATTGCTCCTGTTTGGTTTTCTTCTGGAAGTTGTCTTTCTGCTGCCGGAGACCGTTGCGCGTCTGTTAGCCCCGATCGGGAAATGGACTTTGCCAATCTACCTGATGCACATCGTGCTCGTGACGCATATTCTGACCGGTCGCTTTTCCACAAATCTTCCGATTGCCTTTCTTCGCCCGATCCTGACGCTGGCGATCTGCAGCGGACTTCTGTGGGCAGTACGGTTCCTTTCCAAAAAAATGCGGACCGCTTTGATTGTTTGCAGAATTTTGGGAATTCCGAGGAGATCATAATGGAACAGACCACGGCAAAATCAAGAACTAAACAATCAGCGATCAACGCGGGCGTTTCTCTTTTCGCGCGTATCCTGACCTTGATTCTGGGATTCGTTTCCAGAATGATCTTCCTGAGATTCCTATCGGCGGAATACCTGGGCGTCAATGGCCTCTTTACCAACGTTCTAACGGTGCTGTCTTTCGCCGAACTCGGTATCGGGAACGCGATCCAGTTCAGTCTTTACAAACCGGTCAAAGAGAACGACCGGGAAAAGATCGCCTCCCTGATGCGGCTCTACAAATGGGCGTATCGCATCATCGCCGCGTCGGTTCTGGTGGTGGGAGTGGCGCTGCTCCCTTTCATGGATCTTATCATCACCGAAAAGCCGGCGATCACCGAGAACCTGATCCTGATTTATTGCCTGTTCCTGTTCAATTCGGCGGCATCCTATCTTTTCACCTACAAGCAGACCCTGCTTGTCGCCGATCAACGGGAGTACGTTGTCACGCTTGCAACCAGTATTTCGAGCGTTTTGCAAAACGTCGTGCATATCGTGATCTTGTTCCTGACACGGAACTTTCTGGCGTATCTCATCAGCACGATCACCTGCAACTTCCTGACAAATTTCATCATCTCGGTCATCGTCAA
>CAMJCC010000123.1 GCA_946404035.1 uncultured Clostridia bacterium
CTCCCGTTCCGTTTGTCAAGTGGTTTTTTTAATTTTTTTCGGGTTTTCGGAAAAATATCGCGCCGGATCCGCCCCTTCGACCCGCGTCGGCAAAGTGCGCCCGGACACCGCCGTTATCCCCGTTTTTTCGCGTCCGCGCGACGTTTGCGCGCGCCCACGCACGCCGAAACGGTGCGATTTTGGTCGCGATTTCGACAATTATGTCCTAAAGACTTGCCTTTTTACCCTCTTATATGATATAATAAGGAAAACCGTTTCCGTGCACTTCCCCTTTCCAATCGGAGCATACTGA
The DNA here is from genome assembly GCA_946404035.1 of uncultured Clostridia bacterium. GTDB lineage: Bacteria > Bacillota > Clostridia > Oscillospirales > CAG-272 > UBA1740. Next base: position 293 of record CAMJCC010000123.1, read on the forward strand.
ACGGAAACGCGGATCGTTCGCCGCCGCCCGGTGCGGCGCGAGAGAGGAGTTCGGAGTGGATCACGCAAATCTGTTCCTCGACGTTTTCGGTCTTGCGTTCCTCTTTTTCCACGCGTTGCTTTGCCGTTGGTCCTACATGCGCCGGGAAAAGCGGTCTCTTGCCTACCGGATCATGATCGTCCTGATCGCCGTGTACGTCATGCTCGATCTTGCCGCGTGGGCGCTTGACGGGAAAGTGTTCCCGGGCGCGCGCGGGCTCTATACCGCGATCCTGCTGCTCTATTTCGCCGTGATCGGGTGCATTCCCCCTCTCTGGCTGATCTACTGCGACGACCGGCTGCAATTCACCGAAAAGAAAAAGCGCCGCCGGGTGATCCTCTATCTGCTTTTTGCGGCGGTCAACCTGCTGTCGCTGATCGTGCACGCGGCGGGCGTCCCGATCTTCCGGCTCACCGACGAGAACGTGTACGTTCGCGGACCGCTCTACTCGGTCCATCTCGTCCTTTCGTTTGCCTGCATCATCCTCTCGCTTGCCCTGATCTTCCGTCAGTGCCGGGGGCTGTCCCCGCTCCAGCGTCAGGAATACCTCGCACTCTCCATGTTCTTGCCGCCGATCCTGATCGCGTTCATCATTCAGGCAAGCTCCTACGGCGGGTCGTTTCTGCCGATCTGCCTTTCGATCTCGGCGATCTTAGCGTTTCTGTCCGAGCAGGAACACCTGCTCCGGGTCGACCAGATGACCGGGGTGCGCAACCGCTTCTCGTTCGAGCCGCAGGTCGCCTGGCTCATGACGCACGTCCCCTATAACCACGTGCTCTTCTGTCTGATGATCGACGCCGACAAGTTCAAGTCCATCAACGACCGTTTCGGGCATTCGGAGGGCGACCGCGCCGTCCGCTTCATCGCCCGGGCGTTGATCGCCTCCTGCGAGCGCGCCGACATGATCTGCCGCTTCGGCGGGGACGAGTTCATGGTCGTGGGGCAACGCTTCACCGAAGAGAACGTAAAGCAGCTGGTCCGCGATATCCACACGGCGATCCAGACCGTCCAGACCGACGAGGATCTTCCCTACCGGCTCTCGGTCAGTATCGGCGTCGTGCTCTTCGACACGAGTTTCTCGGGCACGCCCGACGAACTGCTTCGGATCGCGGATACCGATATGTACAAAAAGAAAGCCGAAAAGAAAGCCCTTGACCGCGGCGAAAACGCCAAGTAAAAACAAGACCCCGCGCCACCCAAACGGCGCGGGGCTTTTTTGTGTCGGGTACGTTCCCGGCTTCCTTAATATATATCCGCGGGCGCGTCACGCGAGAAGGAACATCTCGGGGGAAAGGATCCCCGCCCGGACCGGGATCTGCAGCGTATCGCCCGAGACCGTGAACGGGACCTCCGCCCACTTTCCGTCCGGGGTCAGGCGGCGGACCGAAGACGGGGCTTTTTCGACCGTCAGTTCGACCGTCGGAAGTTCGTCCAGCCCGATATTGAAGAACCCGCAGAACAGCGCCCCGTCGGGCATCCGCCCCGCGCGGAGGTACACCTCGGCGTCGCCGGGATAGTAGACCGGCAGGCACCCGGTCGGGCGCAGGATGCGCACCAGTTGCTTTTTCCGCGGCGCCGACAAAAACGAGAACGCCTCGCTCAGACTGAACGCGGTCAGGGGCGTCCCGGCAAAGACCACCGTTTCGCCGCCCGCGCGCCTGAAACGCGTCGCACCGGGTCCGAGCGGCAGGCGCTCGCCCCGTTCCAACCGTTTATACAGCGTGCTGTCGACCGTCGTTTCGGGCGACGTCGGGACGAGTTTCTGCGGGTCCACCTGCTCCCGGCAGAGGCACCCGTCGAAGTCGAGCGTTTCCCCGTTGGGAAGCCCACCCGTCCAGTCCTCGACCGCGACCCCGATCAGGTCGCCGTAGCCCGCCGCTATCAGCGAGCGCGCCGCAGCCGCGTCCAGCACCAGCGTCCCGGAGAACAGACCGTCGAGTTCGGCTTTGGTGTACATCGAAGCGATATCCCCGTCGAGGAACGCGACGCCGCCCGGACGCGACGAGAAATAGAGCGGGAGCCCCAGCCGTTCGAGAACGTTCTGGGCGAACGCGTGTTTGAAGAACGCGCCGTTCGAGGGCTGGTACAGAAGATCTTTCGAGTAGTAATAGGACGGCTCGGACGAGAGCGGGATCCGGCACCCGAGCGGGGCCATCTCCTTTGCCGCGTCGGCGAGCGTTTCGTAGAAGCCGGCGTATTCCGCCAGTTTGCGGCGGTACGCCTCGCCGTCCCGGACGTCGCCGTTCAGGACGTCCGTGATCCAGTGTTTCGCGCCCCGCGCGCCCTCCAGGATGCTCCCCGAGAAGTGCGCGTGAAGCATCGACGCCGAGGTGCTGTACCGAAGCTGCGGGCAGGTATCGGTCTCGGCAAGCATCGCGTCCACCTTGCCCCCGAGCACCTCGCGCTGATACGCGGCGCGCAGAAACGGCCGCGACAGGTTGCGGGCGCCGACGGCGGTATAGTTGGCGTTGTTCAGCCGGACGGTGACGGGGTTGCCCTCCCCCGCCAAGATCGAGGCGATCTCCGCCGCTCCCTCGCAGCTGTTGCCGCAGGTGCAGTAGACCCCGGGGATCTTCGGGTCGACCTCGTCGATCCCCGCGCGCATCTCGCGGACGCACCCGACCAGCGCGTCGATCTGCGTCTGAATGAAGATCCGGGTCAGGCGGTCGTTGACGCCCCTCTCCGAAATATGTTCCCAAAGTTGTTCCCGGGTCAGATCAGTCCCGGCGCGGCGGTTGAACTCCGCCATGTGCCGCTCGCAGGCGCATCCCCTGCCGGGGCGCGCCATCAGCCGGAAGTCGTCGTCCAGCATGATCACCGCCGGACGGTGAGAGGCAAGCGTCCGGAACACCGCGCGGAAATGCGCCCGGAACGCGGGATCGGCGGGACAGCAGATCTCGGGTTCTTCCCCGTTCGAGAGCCGCACCAGTTTGGTGAACGGCGAGGGCTCGGGGAGGTGCCGCCCGTCGTGTCCGAGCGACGCCTGGACCAGGATACCGGTCTGGATCCCGCGCTTCGTCAGCCGCTCGCGGAACAGATCGTAGGTCTCGCACAGATACTCTGCCTCTTTTCGCGGCGGCGTGCCGACGGGGACGAGTTCCATTTCAAACAGCGGGACCGTGGCGACGCGCTCCCGGACCTGCCGCTCGACGTCGTTACAAAGCTCGTCGAGCTTGTCGGCGAGCAGCGGTATGACGGAATAGTTCTGCAATCTCATTCTGTTCTCCTGTCTTTTGAAAACGGAGCCCCGCGTCGTATCCCGGACGGTGGCTCCGTGTCATTCGGCTTCGTCGGTGATCTCCCGTTCGTCGGTCGTCGGCTCCGACGGTCCGATCGGGGTAGCGTCCTCGGACGGTAAGGCGTCTTCGG
>CAMJCC010000124.1 GCA_946404035.1 uncultured Clostridia bacterium
CTTTTCAGGTTGTTCTGCATGATGGTGTTTTCTCCTTTACTCATAATGCAGCGCACACGAGTGCGCCTATACAATATTATACGAAAAACAAAAAATAAATCAAGTCAAAACAGGGGGTTATAACGGGTGAAAAGCCGAAAGAGCAGAACCGCCAAAAACGGGGGTGCGGAAATTGTGCAGAATGACAAAGGGGACGTGTTGCGCGGGGGGGCAACAATGATATGCTTCGCAATGACGTAGGGCTGCGCCCAGATGCCGTGGGGCAAAGCCCCCATGACGTGCCGCCGGGCGGCAACAGGACCGAGGGCGCGGCGTGAAAAACGAGGGTGCGGCGAGCAAAGTCGTGAAATGAGGGTTGTGCGTTCTGCGGCGGGGTACCGACGTAAAACGTGATGATCTTGCCGCCCCGCCGGGGGAAAAAAGTAATGGCACGGGGGCACGGAAACGGGGATGGCTTTTCGTGCGAGAAAGCAAGAAAAGAAACGCAAACGCTACGCTGATGAAGAAATGAAGACGCGCCAAGGCGCTACTGAAGTCGCCCGCGAGCGGGCTGATTGAAACGCGACCGCGGTAACGTTCCGTCAGGCGCAAAGCGCCGTCTTCATCAGCGAGCAGAGCGCGCGTCTTCATTTGAGCGCAGCGAAACAAAAAAAACCGGGGCGTTTTCCCCGGTTTTTAGTCTTCGTATCTTCCCTTGCCGGCGCGTTCGATCTCACGGGCGGCAGAGCGCTTGGCGTCGGCGTCGCGCTTGTCGTAGAGCTTTTTCCCCTTGCAGAGCCCGAGCTCGACCTTGACGTGCGAGCCGGAAAAGTAGAGCGACAGAGGGATCAACGTGCAGCCGTCGCGCGTGACCGCGCCGAGCAGACGGACGATCTCGCGTTTGTGCATCAGCAGTTTGCGGCGGCGGAGCGGGTCGCGGTTGAAGATGTTGCCGCGCTCGTAGGGGCTGACGTGCATCCCGAACACGAAAAGTTCGCCGTTCTCGACCCGACAGTAAGCGTCCTTGAGATTGACCGTCCCGGCGCGGAGCGATTTGACCTCCGTGCCGAACAGTTCGATCCCCGCTTCAAAGGTCTCCAGCACGAAGTAGTCGTGCCGCGCCTGCCGGTTGACGGTGATCACTTTTCCCTTCCCTGCTTCGGGTTTGTTTGCCATTCGTTTGCCCTCGGTGTTTTATTCCCGGTCGAGGATCTCCAGGATCTCGTAGACGTACATGGTGTGATAGTCTTCATTCTTATAATGGAAGTCGAAGAGCTCGGGGTCGACGGCGTTTTCGGGGCGGAACGCGGTCTTGTTCGCGTAGAGCTTTTTGAGTTTGAAGACCACCTTTGCCTCGCTGTAATAGACCGCGTTGTCGCCGTCGTCGACGGGGGTCAGCCCGCTTTCGGCGACTTTATCGACGTCGCGCCCGCTCTTGGCGCCGCAGAACGCCAGCGTTTCGCGGTAACTCTCGTCGAACCAGGTCAGGGTCGCCGTATCGCCCTGCTCGGTGAACTCGTGCGTGTAACGCTGCGGACGGACGAAAATGAAAACCACGTTTTTGCCCCACAGTTCGCCGATCCCGCCCCAACTGACGGTCATCGGATTGAAAGTCCCGTCGGGCTTTGACGCCGTGAACAGGAGCCAGTCCTTTGCGATCATACGGATGGGGGCGCACTCGAAATCGGAAACGGGGACCTTACGGAACTCTGACATTGTCAATTCTCCTTTGCATTCGCGGTTTTGAAAATCGTTTTTAACAATGATAGTATATCATATCGGGGGAAAAAATGCAAGAGCAAGTTGTCGACGGAAAACGTGACGGAAAAGGCGGGGGACGGATGAATTGCGGGCAAAGCCCGCGTGAATTGACGGCGACGCCGTCATGAATTGCGAACGGTGTTCGCATGGAACGCCGCCCGGGACGGCGCGGTTATGAGTTATGAGTTTCGCGGCGAAACGATCCGCCGCGAAACGTTATGATTTTGCCGCCCCTGCGGGCGGCAAAAGATATGAGCCGCCGAGACGGCGTTGAGGTTACGAAGATCTGTTTTCGAGGAAGCGGGCGGCGGCGTTGATGAGTTCGACGAAGCGGCGCCCTCCGAGCATCCGGTTCGCCTCGCGGATAGAGACCCAGCGATAGCCGCTGATCTCCTCGGGCTGCACGACGGGATTGGCGTCGGTCGGAGCGAGGAATGCGACCAGCGTCTTCTTGTAGATCGGGGGGATGGGATAGGACACCTCGCGGCGGAAGCCCGGAACGGGACGGCAATCCAGCCCGGTCTCCTCGCGCACCTCGCGGATCGCGGTCTCGAGTTCGGTCTCGCCGAACTCCATGTGCCCTTTCGGGATGCTCCACCCCTGCGAGCGGCTCTCGCGGAGGAGCAGGAAGCGGTAACCGGAGGCGGTGTTGCGGTAGACGACCATCCCGACCGAGCGGTGGAACAGATGCTCCATCGTCGACCTGAAATCGCGCTCGCGGAACCAGACTTCGGAGAGGATGCGCGCCTGGTCGTATTCGCGGCCCTGCGGAGCGACGACCCAGCGGACGCCCTCGCCGTTCTCGCGGAAAATGATCGCGATGACGCGCCCGGTAAAGGTATGGACGGGGTGCGGAACGCCGAGAATATAGACGCCGAGGCGCTTTTCACCCGGGATCACGAGATCGCGCGGATAGCCGCAGTTGATCGGATAAACGAGGTCGGGACGGTCGGGATGGGTCGAGCCCATCGGGCGGTCGACCGTGACCGTGACGGTTTTGCCGAGGCGGCTCCAATGCCGCGCGACAGGAAGCGCGCCGCGGATCCACTCGTCTTTTCCGCGCTCGTAGGCGGCGCGGTCAAAGGGATGTGCGGCGGCAAGTTTCAGTTTGAGCGCGGCAAATTCGCGCGAAACGTCGGGACGGCCGTAGAGGTAGATACGGAGCGCGACGCAATCGTCCCACGCCCGGCTGCCCGAGAGGGTCAGGCGGACGGTCTCGGCGGGAGAGCCGCCGTCGGGGGACGGCAGGACGAGGAACATCTCGTCGGGCGAGAGGTCAACCCCCCCGGAAAAGCCGAGATCGGCGGCGGGGACGTATCCTTTTCCGACGAGGACGTCTTTCGCGGCGGCAAGGTCGGACAAAGAGGGACAGGCGACGGCAAGATCCAGGGTCGGGGTCGCCTCGACCTGGCGGAGGGCGGTCCCGCCGATATGTTCGACAGACGTCGCGTGATCGCCGAGCGCGTCAGAGAGTTCCTGCGCCGTCCGGCGTCCGGTTTCCAGTCGCGCGCGGTCAAACGGCGTCAAAACGATCCGGTCTTGTTCCACGGGTCCCTCCTTTCCCCGCCCCACGGGCGGACCTTGTATTTAAGCTGAAAAGGCAGGACAGATAAGCGTCCTGCCTGTTTTCAACCTATGATGGTCGATTGTCCATTGAAAAACCGAATAAGGGAAAGAATTGAAACTCGTAGTGTTTGCGAACTTGAACTTGCAAAGCAGTTCAAGCACTCGGTCGATTAGTATCGCTCAGCTGCACGCATTACT
>CAMJCC010000125.1 GCA_946404035.1 uncultured Clostridia bacterium
GCATCCACCCCCGCGCGGTCGAGGGCGAGCTTGAAGATCGCGGGGTCGGGCTTGACTAACTTGACCTCGGCGGAAACGATCACGTCGTCAAAGAGGTCGGCGATCCCGCACTTGTCGAGCGCGTAACGGAGGTAGCCCGACATGGCGTTCGAGAGCAAAACGACGCGATAGCGGCTTTTCAGGCGACGGATGAGGGAGATGGTATCGGGGTTCGGGATGACGAGTTCTTCCCACTCGCGGCGGATCATATCGCCCGGCACCCCGACGGTCTTCCCCAACCGCCGGTAGAGCTCGTCGTCCGGCACCGTCCCGACGTCGCCGTCGTGCATCATCTCTTCCTTGATCCGGTCCGCCTCTTCGGGGGTATAGTAGCGCCGGAACCAGTGGGGCGCGACCTCGCGCATCACGACCCCGAAGCAATCAAATAAAAGCAGTTTCTTCATGGAACGTAAATATCCTGGTCCCCGCCTTGTCCGTCTTCAAATTGGTACCACGTAACGAACGACACGTCGCCGGTGTCAAAATCGTATTTCATAACGAAATGGAAGGGACGATAGACGTCGTCTTCTGTGTAATACGCCCAGGCGAGGAAATAGATGTCGCCGTCCTTTTCGTACACCTGATTGCCGAGAAAGACGTCGGCGCCGTTTCTCGCCGCTTTCCAGATCGCCTTGCCCTCCGCGCACTTTTTTATGATCTTTTCGTCGAACTCCTTGGTTTTCCCGGTCTCAAGATCGGTGATCTTGATTTTATCCGTGGCGATAAAGATTTTAAACCCGGTCGCCTCTTTGAGTTCCGGCGCATATCTCTCGGATCTGTTATGATCCAGGCGGCTGTTCGTCATATAGTCCAGCCCCACGTCGTTGCTGTCGACCACGGACGTTTCCCCGGTGGTTACGTCGAACAGATAAAAGAGCTGATGGTAATCATCGGGTATTTTCCGCTTGCCGAGCACAATACCCTTGCGGATGATTACGGGGTCGTCGCCCCGGAAGAACAGTTTGCCCCCGTCGTATCCGACGGACCGCAGATCGTACTCGACCGTCAGGGTGCCGACGCACGCGGGGGTCAGCGTATCGTAGGGGACCAGCAGAACGTTGACCGTTCCGCCGAGGTTCTTGTCGTAGCTCTCCTCTGCGTTCTCCGGGGCTTTTTCCTCGTACGTATACGCGTACAGTCCGACGTCAAGACACACGATCGGTTCGATCTCTTTCCCGTTGTACGTGATCTCTTCCAGCGGCGTCATCTGGTCGCCCACGTAGATGTATTTGCCGGTCAGATAGACGATCTGATCGGTCGTCTTCGGAAGACCCGCAAACGTATTTTTGACCTTTTGCGCGCTCTTTTCGGGATACCCCCAGATGTCGTCTCTGAGCCCGTAGTAGACCAGCTTGTAAAAGTGGCCGCAGCAGGTCAGAACGAGCAGCAGAAGGATGAGAAGAATAGCGAACGGAAGTACTCGCCAAAAAGTTTTTTTGAAAGACTTTTTTTCCATTTTAGAGCGCCGGATCCGGCGCCTCCTTTCCCCGATTGTCCGGTCGGAAACCCGCCCGGGACGTGTGAGATCGCCTTTAATCGAAACAGTAGACCGTAGCTTTGCCGTCGATCACGATGGACGGGTCGGTAACGTAATCTCCGAGGGTCGCGTAGTAGGAAGCCGCGTCAAAATAACTGCTCGACTGATACTTATTCGGGACCTCGCCGAAGATCGCGCGGTAGATCATGTGCGCCCCCACGTATCCCGCGAGCGGCGTGCTGTGTTGGTGCTCGTCGTTAATGCAGAAACTCGACTTGCCGATCCCTTTTTTGGAGATCAGATTGCTGATCTCTTCCCTCCAGTTCAAAAAGAGATCGTCGGGGTATTTGTTGCGGACCCGGTTGATCGTATCAACGTGTTCGTTGTGCGCCGGGAACAGGATCAACGGGACCCCCGCCGTATCGCACGCCGCTTTCAACGTCCCGTAGTCGGTGATCGGCTGCTCGGCGCTGTCATAGCAGCCGCAAATGAAAACGGCGCCGTAGTTTTTGGCTTTGATGCCGTTGACGATCGAGGTGTCGCTCGCGTACGTGCCGATGTTGGCGTATCCGCGGGACTCGGCGGTGACGATACAGTTTTTTCCGTTCTTGTTACACATTTCCTGCAGGATCTCCCCGATTTTGGAGGTCCTGATAAAACTGTTCCCGAGGATCAGCACGGATCTCTTCGCGGACGCCGCCGAAATATAGCCGATCTTCGGGTCGGTCCTCAACTGTTTCGTTCTGGCGCCGGAATAGATCTGGTTTTGCGTGTAATCGTTCGCTTCCGCGTAGTTCGTCGTTAAGGTGACCGTCCGGTCCCCGTTGTTCGACCGATAGGTAAAGGTAAAGCGATGACGGTAATCGGAGCCGTTGACCCGCTTTTCGATGATCTTGTCGACGGAAGCCGTCGACGTGACTTTGTGCTCTTTCTCGCAAGCCGGTTCCCACAGCGCCGCGTCCTCGGCGTCGCCCGAAAAGATCTTGCCGATCTCTCCGCGCTCGTTTGTGATCACGTAGGACGAGCCCTGCTTCGTCAAGACCCACGAACTCGGAAGCCGGAGCGACAAGGCGTCTGCGTCGTTTTTGCTGCCGACCAAAAAAGTTCCGTATTCCTTTGCGGAATAGCACTCGATGTCAAGGTAAGCGGCGCCGGTCCCCCCGGTGGTCGCGACGGTCGAACCGCCCGGTTCTCCCCCGTTGGAACCGGTATTTTCACCGCCTTTGTTTTGCTGAACGCAACCGGTCAAAAGGGTCGTGAGCAAGAGCAAAAGAATAACTGCTTTTTTCATCGTTCGTTTCCTTTTCTTCGATACGACGGTCGTTTTTTTTTGCATCAGATCCGTTCTTTGATAAAATAATCATATCAGAATTTTACTGAAAAGTCAATATCCGCCGCGCTTTTCGGGGCGGGCGGCGGGGATGCGGAGCGGTTTCCGTTTTCGCACAAACGAAAGAGAATGAAGCCGAAGAACGCGCCCCCTTTCGCCGTCGGGCATCCTTTTCGCTTTTTTCTGAAAAAATACTTGACAAACCTTTTTCGCTTTGCTATAATACTATTCGCGTCGGACAAAAGTCCGGGCAAAAGAGGACGATGGCCTGGTAGCTCAGTTGGTTAGAGCGCCGCCCTGTCACGGCGGAGGTCGTGGGTTCGAGCCCCATCCGGGTCG
>CAMJCC010000126.1 GCA_946404035.1 uncultured Clostridia bacterium
CTTTCGGCGTCTCGCTTCTGGTCGGGTGGATCGTGGCGAGAAAGAACCGGAAGATCGATATGGTGGAAGCCCTGAAGATCGCCGAGTAAAGGAGGACGGATATGCAGAAAGTGACGGTCAAGATCGACGGGATGCGATGCGGGATGTGCGAAGCGCATATCCGCGATACCATCCGGACGGCGCAGCCCGACGCAAAGCGGGTCAAGGCGTCGCGACGACGGGGGGAGGCGACCTTTCTCTGCGAATACCCGAGCGATCGCAAACTGCGCCGCGCGATCGACGGTACCGGCTACGTCTTCCTTTCCCTCTCGGCGGAGGAATACAAAAAGCGCGGGCTGTTCAAATAAAAAACGGCGCAAAACGAAAAAAAGATCGGATGCGAACGCCCTCCGAGATCGGGGGGCGTGCTCATAAACCAAACGGTTAGCCGCGGCTAACCAAAGACAAGGAGAGTTCGTATGGAACAAACAAAACAAAAGAAAGCCGGGCGGAAACGCGGCACGCTCGGCTGGGTCATGGAGTTCGCGGGCAGGAAGCGGGCGTACTTTCTCGGAAGCGTCGTCCTCGCCATCCTCGGCGTGGCGGCGTCGCTCATCCCCTACCTCATCATCGCGCGGATCGTCGAACAGCTGCTGGCGGGAAACCGGGAGTGGAAATACTACCTGACGCAGGTGCTGTTTATGGCGCTGTTCTGGCTGATCCGGGTCACGCTGCATTCCCTGTCCACTTCCCTCTCGCACGCGGCGACCTTCACGGTCCTCGGGGGGATCCGGACGCAACTCTGCGCGAAACTGTCGCGCATCCCGCTGGGTTCGGTCCTCTCGGACAACAGCGGCACCTACAAGAATATCATCGTCGAGCGTGTGGACGCGATGGAAACGACGATGGCGCACATGATCCCGGAGTTCACGGCGAACATTCTGCTCCCCATCGCGATGTTCGTCTATCTTCTGGTCATCGACTGGCGGCTGGGGCTTGCCAATCTGGTGGGCGCGGTGATCGGTCTGATCTGTATGTTCGCGATGTTCGCCAAATCGCGCGGCGGCTACGAACTCTCGATCGAGAAGACCAAGAAACTGAACGATACCGCCGTCGAGTACATCAACGGGATCGAGGTCATCAAGGCGTTCGGGAAGACCGGCAGTTCCTACGAAAAGTTCGTCACGGCGGCAAGAGAGGGCGCGGACGTGTTCGTCAACTGGATGCGCCGCTGCATCTGGCCGCACGCGGGGACGATGTCGTTTCTCCCCGCGACCTTCCTCGGCGTGCTGCCCGTCGGGTTGCTGCTGTACCATAACGGTTCGCTGTCCGCCGGTGCGTTCATCACCTCGATCATCCTCTCCGCGGGTCTGATCGCGCCGCTGGTCCTGGCGTTCACCTACACCGACGACATCATGAAGATGGGGACCATCTTCGGTGAGGCGACCGAGATCCTCGAGCGTGAGGATATGGAAAGACCGTCCGAGATCAGAAAAAGGCCGCAGAACTCCGATATCGTCCTGCACGACGTGCATTTTTCGTACAAGGACAAAGAGATCCTGCACGGGATCGATATGGAGATCAAGCAGGGCGAGTTCGCCGCCATCGTCGGTCCGTCGGGGTCCGGGAAAAGCACGATCGCGCGGCTGATCGACTCGCTCTGGGACGTCGGCGCGGGATCGGTCACCTACGGCGGCGTGGATATCCGGGAACTGCCGCTTGACTGGTATATGAAACAGATCGCCTACGTGGCGCAGGACAACTACCTGTTCGACACGTCGGTCAAGGAAAATATCCGGCTGGGCAAACCCGGCGCGACCGACGAAGAGGTGATCGCCGCCGCGAAAGCCACCGGCTGTCACGAGTTCATCCTCGGGCTGGAAAACGGCTACGACACGGTCGCGGGCGGCGCCGGCGGTCATCTGTCGGGCGGCGAACGCCAGCGGATCTGCATCGCGCGCGCCATGCTGAAGAACGCGCCGGTCGTGATCCTGGACGAGGCGACGGCGTACACCGACCCCGAAAACGAGGCGCTGGTGCAGGCGAGCGTGGCAAAACTCGTCGCGGGCAAAACGCTGATCGTGATCGCCCACCGTCTTTCCACCGTCGTCAACGCCGACAAGATCTTTCTGATCGACGACGGGAACGTGGCGGCGTTTGGCACGCAGGAAGAATTGCTGAAAAACAGCGCGCTGTACAGAAAGATGTGGGAAGCCCACAGTATGGCGCGGGACGAGGACGAGACCGTCCCGTCCGGGAAGGAGCCCGTCAATGCTTAAAATGTTGAAAAAGTTCTTTCGGTTCTGCAACAAAAAGAACCGGAACAAGTTCTATCTGTCGGCGCTGCTCGGCGTGATCGAGGCGATCTTTACCGCGATGAAGATCCCCGCCGCGTTCGTCGCGATGCGGGCGGTTTTGAACGGCAAGGTCGACACGCAGACGGTTCTGACCGTGATCGGGCTGATGCTGATCAGCACCCTCGGCAAAGCGGTGGTCTGCCGCTTCTCCACCATGCTCCAGACCGAGGGCGGATACGACACCTGCGCCTCGAAACGGATCGAGATCGCGGAGCATCTGCGCTATCTCCCGATGGGCTATTTCAACTCGACCAGTCTCGGACACATCACCTCGGTCACGACCAACACGATGGAGCAGACCGGGGACATCGCGACCCGCGCGATCATGATGGTGTTGCAGGGCGGGATCACGACGGTGGTCGTCGCGCTGTTCATGTTCGCGTTCGACTGGCGGATCGGGCTGATCGCCCTCGCCGGGATCGGCGTGTTCCTGCTCGTCAATCAATGGACCAACCGCTGCGTTCTCCGGGTCGCGGACGAAAAACTTTCGGCCGACCGGGATATGGTCGGCGTGATCCTCGAATACATCCAGGGGATCGCGGAGATCAGGAACTACGGGATCGCCGGGCAGAACCGCTCCCGCGTGCAGAGGGCGATCGACCGGAAAAAGAAAGCCGACATCACGGCGGAGTTGACCGCCATCCCCGCGGTCGGCGTGCAGAACCTTATCGTCAAACTGATCGGCGTCGCGATCGCCGGCGCGTCGATCCTGTTCTACCTGAACGGGACGATGGAACTGATCTACACGATCACCATGCTGCTCTGCTCGTTTATGGTGTTCGAGGCGCTCGACGCCGCGGGGACCTACACGGCGCTGCTCAAGATCATCGGTAAGGGCGTGGAT
>CAMJCC010000127.1 GCA_946404035.1 uncultured Clostridia bacterium
GAGAAAAAGCAATGAACGAAAAGAAAGTTTATGAAACTGCCGAGATCAAGATCGTACTTCTTGGTCAGGATATGCTGATCACCTCGGGCGGCACGCTGTCTGAGGACGGCTGGGACGAGTTCAGCTTCGGATCTCTCTGATCCGCTGTTCGTCTCTACCCAAGCAAAAACAAAAAAAGCGCCGGGTTTCCGGCGCTTTTTTTGTCTGTTCTTCCGCCAACTGTTTGACGTCTTTTAACTCGTATAAGCGAATGAAACTCGCGATGACCGCCGTTTTCCCCGCGTTCGACGGGCGCGGCGAAAAGATAGATGACCGTTCGTTTCTCAAGACTTATTCTGCGTATGTTCCGAAAGGAACGCGCCTACTTGCAAGAAAGGCAATCTTTTTCTCTCTGCTTTTGTCGCAGTTTCGCGTCGTTTCGTACCGTAACCGGCGGGATCACCTCCCGCCTCTTAGTCATTTTGCACACTTTTAACCTTTTCGTTTGTTGATTGTGCCGATTTTGCGTCGGCGGAGCGGTTTTTTATTGCAATTCCGTATAAAAAATGCTATAATGAAAATCTAAAATGAAAGAGATAACTCTTTCGTACTTCTATTTGGAGGAGAAAACATGAAGAAACTCACCTTAGCGCTTGCCCTGTGTCTCTGCCTGATCCTTTGCGCGTTCGCGTTTGCGTCCTGCGGCAAGGACGGCAAGAAGACGGCCACGACGGTCGCCGATACCACGGTTCCCGGCGAGACCGAGTGCGCGCACACCTGGGAGACCCGCGTTGAGCGGCCTGCGACCTGCTCGAGAGAGGGTCAGCAGTCGGATTTCTGCACCAAGTGCGGCGCAAAGAAACCCGGCTCCACCACCCCCATCGCGACCATCGCGCACACCCCCGGCGACGTGTACAAGATCGACGCCTATCCGACCTGCACGGATGAGGGTTACAAGTCCTACCACTGCACGGTCTGTGACGCCATCTGCGCCGAGACCATCGTCCCGATCGACGTGGATCAAAACGCTCACACCGTTGAGGAGTGGAGCGTGACCACCGAGCCCACGCTCACCACCGACGGTCAGAGAACGGGCACCTGCACGTCGTGCCATCAGCCCGTGAACCAGACGTTCTCCCTGACCGTTTACAAGTCCTCCGATTTCGAGGGCGAGTATGCAAGCGGCAGTTCCATCGTCATCTCGAAGACCATCGGCGACATCAGCGGGGAAAGCAAGACCTTCCATCCGTCCGACGCGGACAACGACGGCAACGACCTCTGGATCGAGTATTCGTTCCTGTGGAACGACACGCTTCCCAACTGGAACAAGTCGAAGTCCGAAATGAGCCTTGCCGGTTTCAAGAACGAGGCGGGTTCCTACCGTCACTTCTACTACGTTTACACCAACGACGGTCAGTCCAGCGACTGCCCCTACACCGGTCACTTCGACTACTCGACCTATCTGGGCGGTCTCGGCTGGCAATGTGCCGTGGATCCCGGCAACGGACAGCCGCGCTACAAAGCCGGCTGGGATGATCCGCTGACCCGTGCTTCCTCTCCTTACATCTATGATGCAGAGAGCCAGACGACCGGCGGTTGGCACCGCATCGGCGTCCGCATCCATCAGGAGGCGACGGTCGACCCCGATAAGGGCGGCGTCGTGTACTCCGGTTACAGCGAACTCTACGTCGACGGCGTCAAGGTCTGGAAAGTTCTGCTCGATATGCAGGGCAACTGGAAGAGCGGCGAATGGAAACAGCAGAACGGTTACGGCGGCAAGGGCAAAGCGGATCTGAAGCACAACGATCTGCTGCTCTGGTACGCGAAGACCGAACTGGAAGAGGGCGACGTTCCCGAAGAGTGGACCCTCTACAACGGTCTGTACTACAAGGATCACGACGATCTGATCGTGTATTCTTCGATGGCTGAGTTCGCCAACTCCACCGAGACCGCCTACGCGCAGTTCTACGACGTGAACTGGACCTGCGGCGACGGCTTCGTCAGCAACGTTACTCCGGTCGCTACCCCCGCCGAGAGAACCATCACCCTCGACGATATGGGTACCCCCGAGACCGAGGACGACGTGGTCGTCTCCGGCGCGATCTTCTATCAGTGATCTGAACCACCCCAATGCCGCACGGCGGCCCCTTATGCGAACGGCGTTCGCAATTCACGCGTGCGCCGTACGCATTTCATCCGCATCCTGCGTTCCTTGCCTTCCCCCTGAGGGTTAGCGAGCGAAAACGCCCCGGTGGGGCATTTTCGTGAAGTGGTGTCGCCCAAAGAACCCGTTTGAAGAAGCGAGCCGGCGAGCGACGCGCAAACGGGCTTCGACGGCGACAGGATAAGGTGGCGTGAAACGCCGGATGAGGCGGATCAATTTGTTTTCCCAAATTAAGATATAAAAAGGAGAACCAACAGTATGAACAATCGTTTCGCAAAAGGAAGAGCGTTGTCCTTGCTCCTCGTGTTTGCGATGCTGGTCGTCAGCTTCGCAACGCTTCTTCCGATCACCGCTTCGGCGGACGGAGACATCCAGGACTTCGGCTTCCAGACCCTCACGTCGGCAAACCCGAACGATGCACAGACCGACCTCCGGTTCCTGTTCACCATCGGTTCGCTCGACTACGACGCGGTCGGTTTCGTTTTCTCGAAGTCTAACGCGACGCCGGTGGCGGGGACCGACGCCACCTACGAGACGACCAACGCGTACAGCGCGATCACCGCGAACAGCGAGCCGATCGCCGCTCCCACCGGTCGTTGGTGGGTCGCCGTCGCACTCTCTGATATTGATCTTGCACACTTCGAGACCAATATCTACGTCCGTCCGTACGTCAAGACCGGAGAGGTCTACACCTACGGTGAAACGGCGTCCATCGACGTTTGCACGGCGCTGACCCTCGATAAGGTCAAAGCGGCGGAGAACAGCATTTACGACTCTTCGGCTCTGGCGGGGGCATACGTCGTCAACGACGAGGAAAGCCATCCCGCGCACATCCTCATCAGAAAAGCCGCCAGCGCGATCAGCGGCGACGGCAAGACCTTCCATCCGTCCAGCACCGATCCCGACGGCAACGATCTCTGGTTCGAGTATTCGTTCTTCTGGAACGGGTCCCTTACGAACTGGGATAA
>CAMJCC010000128.1 GCA_946404035.1 uncultured Clostridia bacterium
TGGGGCACGCAGGCGCCGTTCACCAACATCACCCTTGACTGGACCATCCCCGCCGACCTGAAGAACGAGCCCGCGATCATCGGGGGCAAGGATATGGACTTCACCTACGGCGACTGCGAAAAAGAGATGGCGATGGTCAACCGCGCGTTCATCGAGATCATGATCGACGGCGACGCGAACGGCCGCGGCTTCCAGTACCCGATCCCGACCTACTCGATCACCCGCGACTTCGACTGGTCCGAGACCGAAAACAACAAACTGCTGTTCGAGATGACGGCGAAATACGGTACTCCCTACTTCTCGAACTATATCAACAGCGATATGGAACCGAGCGACGTGCGCTCGATGTGCTGCCGTCTGCGGCTCGACCTCCGCGAACTGCGGAAGAAATCGGGCGGTTACTTCGGTTCGGGCGAGAGCACCGGGTCGATCGGCGTCGTGACCATCAATATGCCGCGTATCGCCTACCTCTCCGCCGACGAGACCGAGTTCTACTCGCGGCTCGACCGGCTGATGGATCTGTCGGCGCAGTCGCTGAAGACCAAGCGCGAGGTCATCTCCAAACTGCTGGAGGGCGGGCTCTATCCGTACACCAAGCGGTACCTCGGAACCTTTGCCAACCACTTCTCGACCATCGGACTGGTCGGTATGAACGAGGCGTGCCTGAACGCGCGCTGGCTGAACTGCGACCTGACCCACAAAGAGGCGCAGGAGTTCACGAAGGACGTGCTGAACCATATGCGCGAGCGGCTCTCCGACTACCAGGAGAAGTACGGCGACCTCTACAACCTCGAGGCGACCCCCGCCGAGTCCACGGCGTACCGTCTTGCCAAGCACGACAAGAAACGGTATCCCGACATCAAGACGGCGTCGGGCGACTGCGGCACCCCCTACTACACCAACAGTTCGCACCTGCCGGTCAGTTTCACCGACGATATCTTCTCGGCGCTCGATATCCAGGACGAGCTCCAGACCCTCTACACCTCGGGTACCGTCTTCCACGCCTTCCTCGGTCAGAAGATGACCGACTGGCGCGCGGCGGCGGCGCTGGTGCGGAAGATCGCGGAAAACTACAAACTTCCCTACTACACCATCTCCCCGACCTACTCGATCTGCGCCGATCACGGCTATCTCGTCGGCGAGCAGTACGTCTGCCCGATCTGCGGCAAGAAAGCCGAGGTCTACAGCCGGATCACCGGTTACTATCGCCCGGTGCAGAACTGGAACGACGGTAAGCGCGAGGAGTTCAAAGAACGCAAGACCTATATCGTAGACGGACTTGCCAGCCCCGACGCTCGCGCGGCGCGCGCCGCCGAGAAAGCCGAAGAGGCAAAAGTCGCGGCGGACGCGGCGGCGAAGGCGAAGAGCGCGCCGTCCGACCGTCTGGTACTGGTGACCACGACCAAGTGCCCGAACTGCGCGATCGCAAAGCGTCTGATGGACGGCGCGGGCATCGCCTACTCGGTGGTGAACGCCGAGGAGGATCCCGCCTACGCGAAGCAGTACGGCGTCCGGCAGGCGCCGACCATGCTGGTCTTCTCGGGAGCGCAGGTGACCCCGCTGGTCGGGCTGTCCGCGATCCGCGGTTACCTGAACAAATGAGCGTGTTATACGATATTGCGATCGTCGGCGGCGGCCCTGCGGGGCTGACCGCCGGCGTTTACGGAGCGAGAGCCGGAAAAAAGGTGCTGATCTTCGAGCGCGAAGCGGTCGGGGGGCAGATCTCGCGGGCGTCGCTTGTCGAGAACTATCCCGGCGTCAAGGAGATCAGCGGAGTGGACCTGTCCGCCGCGCTGTTCGAGCAGGCGGACGGACTGGGATGCGAATTTGCCTTTGAGAGCGTGACCGCGATCTCGGGGTCGGTCGGGGACTTTACCGTCACGAGCGACTGCGGGTCGTACCGGGCGAAGACCGTCATTTTGGCGGTCGGCGCGGCGGCGAAGAAACTCGGGGTCGAGCGTGAGGCGGAACTCGTCGGGCGCGGCGTTTCCTACTGCGCCGTGTGCGACGGGGCGTTCTTCCGCGGAAAGACGGTGGCGGTGGTCGGCGGGGGCAACTCCGCGCTCGACGACGCGCTGTACCTGTCTTCTATGGCGGAAAAGGTCTACCTGATCCACCGCCGCGACGCGTTCCGCGCCGAGGACGCGATGGTGAAAAAGGTAAAGGACGAAAAGAAGATCGAGATCAGGACGCCGCGCGTCGTGACCGAACTGCAGGGGAACGAACAACTGACCGGTTTGGTCCTCCGCGATCCCGGAACGGGCGCCGTGGAGACCGTCAAGGTCGACGGGCTGTTCGTCGCGATCGGACACGCCCCCGCCGCGGGCGCGTTCGCCTCTCTCGTCGGGCTTGACGAGACGGGCTATATCGCCGCGGGCGAGAACTGCAAGACGAGCGTCCCCGGCATCTTTACCGCGGGCGACTGCCGGGTGAAAAACGTACGGCAACTAACCACGGCGTGTGGTGACGGGGCGATCGCCGCTTTGGCGGCCGCGGAACTCACGTAAACGAAAACGCGGGCTGTTCAAATCGGACAGCCCGTTTTGATAAGGGTGCGATATGAAGATACAGGGACTTGAGAAATTGTCGATGGTGGACTACGACGGCTACGCCGCCTGCACCGTCTTCCTTTCGGGGTGCAATCTGCGCTGTCCGTTCTGCCAGAACGCGGTGCTGCTCGAGGGGGCGCTGCCCGAGTTCATCTCCGAAGACGACTTTTTCGCGTTTCTTGAAAAGAGACGGGGACTGCTCGACGCGGTGGCGATCACCGGGGGCGAGCCGACCCTGCGCCCCGATCTGCCCGACTTTTGCAAAAAGATCAAGGCGGCGGGCTACCGCGTGAAACTCGACAGCAACGGGACCCGCCCGAAAATGCTGAAAGCGCTCGTTTCGTCGGGTCTTGTCGACTACGTGGCGATGGACGTGAAATGCCCCGCCGCCGATTACCCCGACCTGATGGGCTGCGACGAAAAGGACCTTGCCGGGATCCGGGAGAGCGTGGAGTACCTCTTGACCGAGCCCCTGCCCTACGAGTTCCGCACAACGCTGGTGGACGAGCTGCACGACGAAAGATCGGTCCGGG
>CAMJCC010000129.1 GCA_946404035.1 uncultured Clostridia bacterium
GAGCGCCGACCGCAAATACCGCTTCGGCGCGCTCGCGCTCCTCTTCCCGCTCCTCTACTGCCTGTTCGACACGCTCGGCACCGCCGCCGACGGCATCATCCTGGACGATGAGGTCGGGCTCGGGCTCGGCGAGATCGACGTCCTGATCCTCTACGGTCTGACGTTCTTCCTTGCCGGGATCGCCGCGTGGGTCTTCCTCTGGATCAAGGAGAAGAGACCCTATAATCCTTTTGCCAAGCACGAACTCGTGAACAAGGGTCCCGCCGCGCTCTGTGAGGAGTTCGGACAGATCTTCTACGTCTTCGCGATGGCGGGAAAACCCATCGTCGCCGCGCCGATGGTCGCCTCCTACTGCATCGTTTCGCTTTTGCTCGGGCGCCTGATCCTGAAAGAGAAACTGAAAGCCGCGCAGTACGCCTGCGTTGCCGCCGTGGTCGTCGGGATCGTTCTGCTCGGGGTCTCCGAGGGACTTTCCGAGGGGGCGGAGGAGTTGGCGGAGGGCGCGGAAGAGGTCGCCGGACTGTTCGCGTAAACTTTTCAAAAAAACAAAGGGCTTTGCCGCTTGGCAAAGCCCTTTTCGTTCGTTTTTCAGTTTTCGGTCTCGTTCGGTTTGCTCTTCTTGACGCTCGGTCCTTTCATATCGAGGAACAGGAAGATCACCATCGCGATCAGGGCGTAGGGAATGGGGCAGAACTCGCCCGGATTGACCTGCGACATCAGAAGCAGTCCGCCGTAGCACAGCGAGAGGGTCACTTCGGGGAGCTCCCGCCGCGAGAACGCCAATTTGATCCGCAAAAACAGCTGATAACCGAAACAGAGGAGCCCCACGATCCCGAGCGATCCCCAGATCTGCGGCAGCCACAGATGGTACCAGTTCATCGCGCCCTTGACGGGGGGGTAGAGGTCCTCGTTCCCCGTGTGCCCGATACCGACCCCGAAGACGGGATTGGATCGGAAATCGTCGATCGACCGTTGGAACAGTCCGACGCGGATCTCGCTGCTGTCGACGATCTTCAAGAACATCTGTTTGATCAGCTGCGGGATCGAGAGGTTGGAAAAATCGTCGATCTTCTGGTCAAAACCGATGAACCGTACGACCTTCGGCAACAGGCACAAGACCAAAACGAGGGTCAGGAGCAGGATCCCGATAAAGAACGCGCGCCGGAACTTGTCCGAGCGGTAGAAGCAGAAGAACACGAGCAGAAAGAAGAACTCCGCCGTCCCGAGAAACGTCCCGCCGCGGCTGTCGCAGAAGAACAGCGCCGCGTATTGGAGCACCGGCGCCAGGATCAGCGCGCGATTTTTCTTGGAATAATAAAACCCGACGGGCAGGGAGATCATCAGATACGTGGCAAGATTGTTCTTGGACTGAAAATAGAGCGCGTGGTAACTCTCCCTAAACTCGTCCCACCCCTGCGTGTAGAAGACCAGCACCGCGTACGCGGCAAGGCAACCCGCCAAAAACAGCCCCCGCAGGAACCGCTCCCGCGCCTCCTCGTCGGCGCGCGGCTGGAAGACGAGATAGAGAAGCGGCATCGCGATCCCGAGCCCGAGAACGTAGTAGAGGTTCAGCGGACGGAAGTACGCCGCGGCGGAAAGCGAACCGACCCCGCCGAGGAGCAGCGCCGCGGAAACGGCGACAAGTCCCGCAAACGACGTCCCGATCTTGGTCGGCTTCGCGCGATAATAAACGAAATGGAAAACGACGCACAGGATCACGACGACGTAGAGCGGGATAAACTTGATGAACGTGTCAAAACTGTCGTAGCACCGCGTGACGAACACCGTCATCAGGATCAGGGGCAGAAACACGTCCGAGAGCCGGTCGGAGAGGACCAGCATGACCCCCATGACGCCGAGCAGCACGAGGCACCCGACGACTTCAAAGCGGAAAGCCACCACCAGAAGAGAAAACAGAAAGACCATCCCGTCGAAAATATCGCGGAAAGATCTGCTTTCATTCAATTTTTTCGGAAGAAGCGCTTGTTTGGATTGCAGCAACATACGACGTCCTTTTTCGATGAACAAGTAGTATTGCAGCGGCTTTCTTCCCATTATATCATACGCGCGGGCAAAAAGCAACCTTTTTTGCCTATTTCGCGCCGAATTGGTGAAAAAGGTGCGGCGCGAGAAATATTCCCTCTTATATTCCGTCGCTCCGCCCGACAAAATAGCGACAGAGAAGAAAACGGAGGAACGCCGGACTGCGGCGATCCGCCGCAGTCTTCTCGAGGAAATAGATAGGAGAAACCGAAATGTCGAAGAACAAGGCAGCGATCCCCGAGTCCCAGAAGGCGCTCGACCGGTTCAAGATGGAGGCGGCGGCTGACGTCGGCGTCAACCTGAAAGACGGCTACAACGGCGACCTCACCTCGCGTGAAGCCGGATCCGTCGGCGGCCAGATGGTCAAAAAGATGGTCGAGAAGTACGAGAACGACATCAAGTCGAACGGCTGATCCCGCTGATCCGCTTTTCGCTTGACGGGTGTCCCGCCGGTTTGCCGGCGGGACATTTCGGGTTTTGGGAAAAACGGGGGAGGTTCCGTTCTCTTTTGACAAAAGGCGGGGGTTTGGGACAAGAAAACTGTCTTGTTTGCCGAAAGCGAAAAAAGTTCGGTTTTTCTTTCAAAAAACGCTTGACAAAACCCCGTCGAGATAGTAAAATAGAAAAGCTCGCCCAAGAAAGGGAGGGAACTCCCGGGACGGGGCGGGCGCACGATCTTTGAAAATTGAACAACAG
>CAMJCC010000130.1 GCA_946404035.1 uncultured Clostridia bacterium
CGGGTCGAAGCGGTCGGCCTCGGTCAATCCCAGCGCGTCCGCGATCGCCTTGAAGTTTTCGGGGGCGCGGTCGAGGGCGTCGGGGTGGTGCGCGTCGCTCCCGAAGTAAAACTTGCATCCGCAGTCGAGCGCGATGCGATAGGGGCGAAGGACGCGCTCTTGCTGTTCCTCGTCGTAGCTTGACAAGGGGAAGTTCAGTTCCACGCCCGCCCCGACCTCCGCGGTCTTTTTGAACAAGTCGCGGAAAGTCGCGTCGGGGATCAGATCGAGCAGTTCGATATGCGTCTCGTACGACGGTTTTTTCGCGATCAGGTAGCAGGTCAGGTGCGCGATGCCGATCTTGTGAAACGGCAGGTCCATCGAAAGCAACTTTTCAAACCGATCGACGTAGACGGCGGCGCGGCGCGGCAGCGGGTCGTCCTCCTCCGCGATGGTGAAGCCCCTCATGTGCAGATGCGTCGTCGGGATGATGACGAAATCGAATTTGTCGATGGTCTCGCGCGCGATGCCGAGCCGGCAGTACTTGTCCATTTCGGCTTCGCATCCGAAGAGGAACCGGACGCCCTCGCATGCGGGGAGCGGGAGAGATCTTGTGATATTGGCAAAGTCCTGCGGACGGTACCAGTCGCTTGCCCCCTCGACGGTCTCGTCCCAGAAGTGGTCGGTCACCGCGACCTCGCGGAACCCGTTTTCCTTGGCGTAGCGAAGGATGCGCGCGGGGGTCTGCTCCGGGTCGCAAGAGCAGGAGGAGAGCTGTGTGTGGATATGCAGATCGTGGTCGACAAGAAACGGTTTCGTCGCTTCCATATTTCCTCCGCGGGCGCGCGCCCGCATATTGGTTTTACGGTCTTATCCGTACCGGAATAAGTATAGCGCGTTTCGGCGGGTTTGTCAATCTGCGGGAGCGGGAGGACGGGGGTTTTTTCGGTTTTTGCGTATGTTTTTTGACGGGTTGGAAAGAATAGGAGCAAATCAAACGCCGAAAGGACCAAACAATGAAAACGAAGAAACCCAACCTCCGCCGTCTTTTGCTCCTCTCCTTCTGTTTTGTTTTTCTTGCCGCCGTGCCCGTCTGCGCCCTGGAACTCGGGAGTGGGGTCGCCTGCCTCTCCACGTCCGAACCGATGATCAAGAGCGGGATCGCGGGCGAGCCGCTCTCGTTCTCCCCCGCCGACTTCCGGCAGGCGGTGGGGCTGTCCCGCGTCGGGGCGATCACCGTGACCGAACTGCCCGACGGGGCGACCGGGACCCTGAAACTCTCGGGCTTCCGCGTCAAGGAGGGCGAGCGCATCCCGGAGGCGTCGCTCTCTTCCCTGACCTTTACCGCGGCGACCCCGCTGGTGTCGGAAAGCTCGTTTCGCTTCCGCGCCGAGGAGGGGTCGAGGGTCGAGATGACCTGCCGCATCCGGCTGCTGGACGAGGTGAACCGCGCCCCGAGCGTGGGGGCAGTCCCCGAAACGCGGCTCTCGATCGCGGCGCAGAGCGGGATCAAAACGGTCGGCACGCTGTCGGCGTACGACCCCGAGGGGGACGAGGTCGCCTATCTGCTCGTGACCGCCCCCGAACACGGGTCGGTCATCCTCACGGACCCCGCGGCGGGGACCTTCTGCTACACGCCGGCGGCGGGATATACGGGGAGCGACCGTTTCCGCTACGTCGCGCGGGACGAGTACGGCAACTATTCCGGGATCGCGACGGTCAGCGTGACGGTAAAGGAACGCGCGGCGAGCGTTACGTTTGACGATATGGTCGGGTCGGCGCGCGAGGGCGACGCGCTGGTCGCCGCGGCGGCGGGGATCATGCAGGGGCGGATCGCGGGGGACAAACTGCTCTTCGACCCGGCGGGGAGCGTCTCCAAAACCGAGTTCGTCGTGATGGCGATGAAAGCCGCGGGGATCGCGCCGCGAGACGGGTTGTCGCACACTTTCTTTGAAAACGACGCCGATTTTCCCGACGAGGTGCGCGGGTATCTAGCCACGGCGCAGAAGATGGGGATCGTCGTCGGTACGTTCGGGGACGACGGGCTGACCTTTGACGGCGACGCGCCCATCACGGCGGCGGAGGCGGCTACGGTGGTTTACCGGGCGCTCTCCCCCGACGGGACCGCCGTTTTGGTCGGGGCGACCCCGACCGGCGTTCCGCCCTTTGCCCGCGTCGCCGTTGCGGCGCTGGACGCGCGCGGGATGCTGGACGGGATCGAACGGACGGCTCTGCACGATAACGCGTCCCTCTCCCGCGCCGACGCCGCCTCGCTTGTCGCCGCGCTCGTCCGGGCAAAAGACGGCAACTGAAACCGGGCGCCCCGGGGGATGATCCCCCGGGGCGCTTTTCGTGCGCCGTTTTTGGTAAAAACTGTCGAAAATATGCAGTTTTCGTTACATTTTATACCAAATGGAAGATTTTTCAAATGAAACTTGCATAAAAAGTAATGTTTGTTGCATAAAGCGATATGGATTATAAATCGTTATCGTGCTATAATGAAATGCGGAGGGTTTCCGTTTGCGGTTATCGGGAACGCTCCCAAATTACGACCGGAAAGAAAGGATACCAAGTATGCAACGAACACACGTTTCCAAGCGCAAGTACCTTCCCCTGGTTATCGGTTTGCTCCTTTTGGCGATGCTCGTCGGGATCATGATCCCGATGGTCGGATCTGCCCAGCAGGCGGGA
>CAMJCC010000131.1 GCA_946404035.1 uncultured Clostridia bacterium
AGTTCTTCTCCTTCGGCACCAACGACCTGACCCAGATGACCTTCGGCTTCAGCCGCGACGACGCCGGCAAGTTCCTCGGCGCGTACTACGACGCCAAGATCTTCGAGTTCGATCCGTTTGCGAAACTCGACCAGGTCGGCGTGGGCAAACTGATGAAGATGGCCGTCCAGCTCGGCAGAAGCGTCCGCCCCGAAATGCACTGCGGTATCTGCGGTGAGCACGGCGGCGACCCGACGTCGGTCGAGTTCTGCCACCAGATCGGTCTCTCCTACGTTTCCTGCTCGCCCTTCCGTGTGCCGATCGCTCGCCTCGCGGCAGCTCAGGCGGCTCTCCGTTAAGGGCAAACAATTCACGGCAAAACGCCCGCCGCGTCACTCGACGCGGCGGGTTTTTCCTTGACTTTCCGCCGCTTTTATGCTATACTTTATCCATCCTCCCGAAAGGAAAAAACAGATATGACGCAACAAGAGATGTTCGGCGCGGCAAAGTTCGTCGGGCGCGAAGACAGGTCCGGCTTCGCCGTCCTGCGCGGGCATTTTACTCTGCAGAAGAAAGGGAAGGCGACCCTCCGCGTGGCGGGGCTCGGCTTCTTTACCTGCTATATCAACGGACAGCGTGTGTCGGACGACCGCTTCCTGCCGCTGTTTTCCGACTACGAGCCAAGAAAAGAGTATCCCGCGGGCGAGACCTTGACGGGTCACCGGCTCTACGTTCCCGAATACGACATTTCCGACCTGGTCCAAGAGGGCGATAACCTGATCGCGATCAGTTTCGGCGGCGGCTGGTACACCATCACCAGCTACCGCTTCGAGCCGCAGTGCCGCTTCGGCGACCCCAAGGCGATCTGGCGGGTCTTGACCGACGAGGGCGACTTCGTTTCCTCCGACGCCGATCTCGTCGCGCCGGGCTACGTCACCGACTACGAGTTCTCGACCCACGAGTTTCAGGATCGGACAAACTTCGACCCCGCGATCATGACGCCCGCCTTCGACGAGAGTGGGCTCTCCCGCGCCGCCCTCGCCGCCCCAATCGACACCGACTACCTTTTGACCGACTGTCCCGCCGACCGCGTGATCGAGATCATCACGCCCAAGTTCCTCTGTGAGCGCGACGGGGTCAAGGTCTACGACGCCGGCAAAAATCTGTCCGGGGTCCCGGTTTTCAAACTCGGGGAGCAGGGGTTTGCCGAGGTTTTCTTCTCGGAAGAGTGCACGAAGGACTGGATGCCCGACCCCGATCACAACTTTATGCAGGCGTACAAGGTCAAGGGCAAGCCCGGTTCGACCGTCTCGCCCGACTTCACCTGGTTCGGTTTCCGCTACTTCTCGGTGGTGGGCGACGCCGAGCCGCTGTCGGTCGAGTTCATCCACACCGACCTCCCCGTGACGAGTGGGTTTGAAAGCGACAACGAGATGCTGAACTGGATCTACCGCACCTCGCTTCACACCGAGTTCTGCAACCTGCACACCGGGGTCCCCTCCGACTGCCCGCACATCGAACGGCTGGGCTACACCGGGGACGGACAGCTGACCGCGCTCTCGCTTATGACCATGACCGACGCCAAGCCGCTGTACCGCAAGTGGATCGGCGACATCCTGGATTGTCAGGACACCAAAACCGGGCACGTCCAGTACACCGCGCCCTACTTCCGTTGCGGGGGAGGACCCGGCGCGTGGGGCTGCGCCATCGTCGAGATGCCCTACCTCTATTTCAAACAGTACGGCGACGATACGCTCGCCCGCGCGGCGTATCCGCAGATGAAGCGCTATTTCGACTACCTTGAAGACCATTCGGTCGACGATCTGGTCGCCTCGGACAAGGCGGGCGAATGGTGCCTCGGCGACTGGTGCACGCAGACCCGCGTCGTGCTCCCCGCCGCGTTCGTCAACAACTACTACTACGTGCGCAGTCTCACGCGCGCCGTGGAACTTGCCAAGCGCTTCGGCTTTGACAAGGATATCTCGGAATTTGAAAGCCGCATCGCCCGCCGCAAAGCTTCTCTCACCGCCGCGTACTTCAACACCTGGGACGGCAACTTCATCGGGGGGCTTCAAGGCGCGAACGCCTTTATGGTCGACCTCGGGCTCGGGGACGAGCGCACCTACCAAAACCTCGTCAAGATCTACTCCGAGACCGGCGCGCTCGATACCGGCATCTGCGGGACCGAGGTCCTGCTCCGCGTGCTCTGCGAGAGGGGCGACGTCGAACTCGCCGTCAAACTGCTCTCGCCCGATAAGCCGGTCGCGTTCCGCGGCTGGCGCGACGCCGGCGCGACCACGCTCTGGGAGTACTTCTGCGGCTCGACCCGCGTCCGCTCGCACAACCACCCGATGTTCGGCTCCGCCGTCACCAACCTGTTCCGCTACCTGCTCGGCATCAAGGACGCCGGGGACGCCGGATTTGCCGCCGTCACCATCGCGCCGTATCTCCCCGAGGGGATGAACCGTCTAAGCGGGTATCAGACCGTCCCGAAAGGGAAGATCTCGGTCTCGATGCTCCGCACGGGCGAGAAGATCCACGTCACCGTCACCGTCCCCGAAAACCTCCCCGCCTCGTTCCGCTTCGGCGACGTGTCGCTGGAATTG
>CAMJCC010000132.1 GCA_946404035.1 uncultured Clostridia bacterium
GGGGATAAGTCGTGGGAGAGGGAAAACGAGGCGTCGGCGTGCGGACGGAGCGACGTGGGAAGATACCCGCGCGGGAGAGGGAAAAGCGCCGCGCAAACGGATGACCGGGGGAACGGGCGCGTGGAGGCTACCGGGCGGCGGTCAGGCGGCGGTCAGGCGAGGGGGGCGAGGACGGCGACGGCGTCCGAGCCCGCGACGCACGAGCCGTGCTCCTTGATGTAGGCGAGGGTCGCGCCGGCGCGGCGGCGGGTACCGAACTCCTCGGCGAACGAGAGCGGGGATGGGCGATCCCGGGGGATCTGCTCCTGCAGGACCAGGTACCAGAGCCGGTCGTCGCCGTAGTAGACGGCGGAGAGGTGCGGGTAGCCGACGTGGTTGAGTTCCCGGCAGACTGCGAGCAGAGGCGGGAGCGTATCGAAGACGAAGACGGCGGAGCGAAGCGGGAGCGGGGCGGCGGGGAGCGCCGCCTGTCCGCGCTCCGGCGCGTCGGGGAGTTTTCCCAGCCGGGTGACGAAGAGTTCGCATCCGCCCTCGGACGAGGGGAACATCTGCATCAGCACCCGCTCCCCGGTCGCGTCGAACCCGGTCTTTCGGCGGATCTCGCGCAGGATGGCGCGGAGCGTGCCGTGCGAGCCCGCGGTGCGGTCGTTTTCCCCCTCCGCGACGTAGCGGTCCAGATCCTTTTGCGACAGCGTCACTTTGATCTTCGTATCGCTGATCCGTATGAAATCCATATCCCGCCCTCCCGAACCGTTCTGTTACCATTATACTCGCGCGGCAGAAAAAAGGGAACCGGAAATCGGTGGGAGGGACGGCAGGGGCGACCTGCTCCGGCGGAAATTGCCGCCGCGGGGTTGCAGAAACGCCCGGATTGTGCTACAATGGAGAAAGAAAAGAGCCGGGCTTTGCCCGGAGAGGAGGACGGATATGACCGAACGCATCGGGATCATCGGCGCGATGGAGGAGGAGGTCACGACCCTGATCGCCGCACTGGAAGACCGGGCGGAGCAAACGATCGGCAGGGTCGTTTACCATACCGGGAAACTCGGCGGAAAGGACGTCGTCGTCGCGAAATGCGGCGTCGGCAAGGTGAACGCCGCCCTGACCGCCGCCGAGATGATCCGCACCTTTTTTGCGACGGTTTTGATCAATACCGGGGTGGCGGGGGCGCTGGAGGGATCGCTTTCCCCCGAGGACGCCGTGATCGCCACCGACCTCGTCCAGCACGACTACGACACCAGTCCGCTCGGCGACGAGCCGGGCTTCGTTTCGGGGCCGGAAACGGTGCGTTTCCCGACCGACCCCGCCGTCACGCAAGCGGCGGTCGACGCCGCCCGCGCGCTCGGGATGCGGGTGCTTCAGGGGACCGTCGCCTCGGGCGACCAGTTCATCTCGAGCCAGGCGCAAAAGGAACGGATCAAGCGGCTGTTCGGCGCGTACGCCTGCGAGATGGAGGGGGCGGCGATCGCGCACGCCTGTTACCTCTTCGGCGTCAAGTGCGCCGTGATCCGTACGATCTCCGACCGCGCGGACGGAGAAGCGCAGATCGATTTTCCGACCTTCGCTACCCACGCCGCCGCCCTGAACGCCGAGATCGTCAAACGGGTGGTCGCGTCGCTCTGACAAGAAAAAAAGACCGGGGGATCTCCCCCGGTCTTTTTTTATTTTTGGATCAGGTCGTCCTCGTCGGCAAACGGCGCCGCCGCGGAGCGGCGGACCGCGTCGAAGTAGGCGCGCGGCGTGGTCCCCATCCATTGGCGGAAGACCCGCTCGAAGTGGTAGTAGGAGGGGAAGCCGACCGACGCGGCGAGAGCGGCGAGCGACGGGAATTTTGAGGGGTCGAGCTGCTTGCTCTTGCGGATGCGGAAGTTTTGCAGATAGATCGCAAAGGGAAGCCCGAACTCCTGCCGGAACTGGCGGCAGAAATAACTTTTGCTCAAAAAGAAGCGGCGCGCCGCCTCCTCGGTGGTGAGTTTGTTGCGGTAGTTCTTTTCGATCCAGTCGATCAGTTCGGTGCGGAACTTGGCGCTCTTCCGCTCTTTCCGCTCGACCGAGAGCGACATCAGCCCGTGATCCGCCGCCTCGGCAACGAAGCGCAAAAGCCCCGCGCGAACGTGCAACTCCTCCGCCGTTTCGGGCGGGACGGCGGACGGGGCGCGGAGGACGCCCGTCTCGACCTCGAAGAGATAGTCGAGCGCCGCCGCGATCCCGGGCATCCCGGGATGGTCGGGCTTGATCTCGTTCACGAAATACGGGCGCCCGGGCTGACCCGAAAAGAGCGGGTAGAGAGGGGACGCCTCCGCCGGGTCGGAAAATTGCGGGAGCACGAACGATACGAAATCGACCGCGGTCCGCTCGGCGTCGCAGGGTGAAACGAAGGTCTGGAGGAAATCGTAGGGATTGACGACGTAGACCGATCCGGGCAGACCGACGTAACGTTCCTTTCCGATCCGGAGGTTCAAGACCCCCTCCCGGATACGGTAGACTTCCACCAGTTTCTCCCCGTGCAGGGTGAGGAACGCCGGATAGTCGCGGCGGAGG